>JAFGSR010000114.1 GCA_016934515.1 Sedimentisphaerales bacterium | reverse complement strand
TCGTTGCGGCTATTGACGCTCCCTTCGTTCGCTGCAAATGATTTTACGGAAAGGAGTTAAATACAAATTCCTATACCATCAAGTTAATAAGAGAATCGCTATCAAAAACATATATCATGTAGCCGCCCTCCCATGAAGAACATAGCTCTCGAAAGTACTCACATGCATTTCATTTATGTTAAGGTAATCGGCAAGTTGCGTTTTTGATATGTCGCCCTGGTAGTATTTGCTAAAAGCGGTTTCAATATAGTGCGATCCCAAGTAAGCCCCTTTAGTGTAATACGGATTACCACGTGAAACAGAGCTGATACGTGTAAAACCCTCCTCTTTCCACTCTCTTACTTTATCTTCGTAAAAAGTATTTGAGATTTGCTTAAGGTCAAGGCACTTTCTTAATATAACTTCCCGGCTAACACTATATTTTCTAGCAAGTTGTATCAAGAGATTGTCGTCTATGGTTTTATTGCGTATTTGAGGCTTAATATCCTCAGTTGGCACAAGAAACTCACCTGCGAATTTATTACAAAAAACTTCTACACGCCTGTTAGTACCTCTCATATTTTGTACAAAATCGTCATGCCTTAAATCGATGCCTCCTGTCTTGAACAAGAAATGCGCCAATTCGTGTAAAAGAGTGAATATCTGGCGTATTTTTGCCTGGCTGTTATTTATATAAATTACAGGAAAAACATCATCATATAGGCAAAAGCCAGAACATTCATCATCCTTGAAAGCATCCTTAAAAACAAAGACTCCGTGTTTTTCCAGTACATCACGCCAATATTTGAATGCCTTGTCATTTGTCCTGAGTTCGTACTGTTCATTCAATCCGACACCTAAAAATTCTCGAACAGATTTAGCTATATCGGAAATGGCATCTGTTCTATTTATAGTAAGGGTGGAACACACTTGATTTTCCGCGGGGTTGACACCGTCAAATAATTCTCGGAGATTCTCTTGCATAACCTTTGCCTGGCGCACAAGATAGAGCACTCTTGGTTCTAAATGATCAATTTCTTCTTGAGGCAAAGTTCGAAAAGATTCTGCAGGCGTTTCTTCTTCAGGTGGCTCAGGAAAAAAGAATAGAGCTAAGGGACGTTTGTAAATTTCATAAGCAAGCCGTTCCAGTTGGATGTAAGTCGGACTTGCCGTACCTTTCTCCCAAGATGCAACGGTTACGGAAGTTATCCTTTTTCTTTTAAGTTTGCTAACAACATCATCTATATTGAAACCGCCGGTCTCTCTGGCCCAGCGAAGCATAACAGGATTGACGGGTAACGGTTCACTCATATCGTAACCTCGATAATCTTCAACGTATTATTGCAAAAAAAAATGATGGCATCTACTTTCTGACACATTTTTAAACCTTATAGCCTTGAGTATCAATTCACCCTTAACTAATTCTATGAGCCTTTGTGCGACTATTTAACTAATCCATTTAGAATAAATAACTTACATACCAATTTGAGCCTCATAGAATTGCCTAATGTAACCTTATATTGGCATATTGTAAGCTCGCAAAGGTATGATGTAAAGCTGTAATCCAAAAATGTAAATTTACAAGGCAAAGATTTTCGATCAAACAGGCAGTTAACCACATGATAGAATAATTATTTAGCTGCGACATCGGCCATCGGGAAGGGTGTTTGGTGTTGCTTAGAGATCACCCTTATCCGGATGGGTTGATGATCTTGGGGGTATTATAGGGGGAGATGGGGGAGGGAGCAAGGGAAATGTGAAGAAAGCCTAAAGTCAGAAATCAGAAGTCAGGGGTTCAGGGGAAGGATTTTAATGACGAATTTTAAATGACAATGCGGCGTTTTGGGAGTATGTAGACAGCATGGACGAAGTGGACTTGATGGACGTAAGTGGGATGAGGTACGGGCTGGATCTTTCGCCCCTTCGGGGCAGTAAGTTGATGGGGATGTTTTCCGGGGGCTGACGCCCCCGGCTATGCGCTCTGGTCGCCCCTTCGGGGCTTGGCATTGCTACCTGATGCATAGGGGGATCGTGCGTTTGAGATAGCGGTGTCGGTGTTGGGGGATGGTTGGAAAGAATTTTTTTTACGGTGGGGTGAGGGCAGAGTGTGGTTCTATATCGCCCCTTCAGGGCTGAGGGAAATATTTGGGTTGATTACCCAGGGCGATGCCCTGGGCTATATTATTGCGCCCCGTTGGGACTGTAAGTTGATGGGATTACCCGCAAACAAGTTTGGCGGTGCCACCCGCCGAGTAGAAGCTGCCTGGCCTACGAAACTGGTGTGGGTTTATTTCGCCCCTTCAGGGCTTAGGAAATGTTTATGCTTATTAACCCGGGGCGATGCCCTGGGCTATATTATTATGCCCCGTTGGGGCTTTAATATGGAAGTTAGCGGTTGTTTTGAGTTATTTATTATTTATCCTGATTTTGCTCGGGATTATTCATTTGGATCGGGAGCGAGGATTTGATGGAGCGGATATGGATATCGCGTTGGGGGAAGGCGATTTCGATGCCGGCATTTCGGAAGGCTTTATCGATTTGGCAATTGACATTGTGCCAGACGACTAAATAATCATCGATATCGGAAATGAATAAACGAAGTTCGAATTCGAGAGCATTGTTACCAAAGCCTTTGAAAACGACTTTGGGTTTGGGGCTTTGAAGTACTTTTTCATTTTCTTTGGCGATGTTCTTTAAAATTTCTTCGGTGAGTTCGATGTTTGAGCCATAGGCGATGCCGACGGGGAATTCCAAGCGAAGCACATTGTCAGAAAGAGTCCAGTTGATGAGCTGTCCGGTGACGAATTCGCGGTTAGGTACGATTAATTCTTTGCGGTCCCAACGTCGAATAGTGGTGGCCCGGATTTTTATTCGAATAACCTCGCCGCTAATATCACCGACGGTTACGGTGTCACCGACGCGCATAGGTTGTTCAAAGAGAATGATAAGTCCGGAGATGAAATTGGCGAAGATTTCCTGGAGTCCAAAACCAAGCCCCACGGTCATAGCGGCAACCAGCCATTGAACTTTAGACCACCCAATGCCAATTTCGGTAAAAGCCATTACAAAGCCGACAATAATAATGACATATCGTGCCAGAGTTACGATAGCGAAGCGAACGCCCCGTTCAAAAGGAAGACGTTGAAGAATGACGAGTTCCAACAGTCCGGGGATGTTTCGAGCGGTAATAACAGTAATCACAATGATAATCAGGGCGAGCAGCAGGCTGGCCAGGGTAACAGGAACAGTTATATCGCCCACAGTTGTTGTCCAAAGTTTGACCTGATTGAAAATGCCCAGGGCGGGTAAAACATTTTTCCAGATTACCCAGATTCCCACAATCAGCGACAATACGAAGAAAACGTTTATGAAACGTCTCATTTGCAAACTGATTTGATTAAAATCATCATGAGGTTTAGAAATATCTGTTTCAGTTTTGTTTTCCTGGTCCACATTGTTTGTTTCCTGGCGGGAGACGGTTTCCAGAAGCTGTCGTTCCTTTTTAAGCAAAAGTTTATTTTCGGTGACGGTCAACCAGCGTACCATAAGTGCGAAGATTATAACCAGGCAAAGTATCCACATGATGTTAGCCTGCAGGCAAGCGGCGAGTTGTTGTGCGGCGTAATAGTACCCCAGAGCGGCAAACAAAGCCAAAGCGAGGGGGAAAATTACTGAAAGAGGGAACCAAAAAAATCGTAGTCGGTCAAGCCAACCGCCCCGGTGTTGTACCAGGACAGGTTTCATGAGTGGTCCGGCGGGTCTAATTACAAATGCGAAAAAAATCGACAAGATGACTAAAGCCGCGATGAAGGCAATTCTTGCCAAGGATTCTTTTCGGGCGTTAATTGCCTGCTGATCGATAGTGGCAATTACAAAAATCAGCGGCAAAATAGAAGCCATGAACCAAGTCAGTTGTCGGCGCAGGAAGAAAATAGCTTCATCGGGCATACGGAAATGATCAGCTGCAAGTCCATGGGGCAATAAGAACAACCGCAGAAATGCCAAGAAGAGGTAAATAAGTGCTATGGCGCGAAGCCCGGCAGCGGCGGCATTGACGAAATCCGAATCCGGGTAGGGCAGGGCCAGCCGCCACCCGAGAAAAAGCAAAACAATTGGAACCGTTGAGGCCAAAATGACCGTGAAGAGGAAAACTTTAAGTGTATGGGCGAAGCGATCGGTGTATTTCTTATAAAGTACGGTTGAGATTTTTTCCATTTTTTTTCGAAGTTTTTTTCGAAGGTAGCACAGAATTGCAAAAAGGAGAGTTACAAATGCGTATCCCAAAGGTATGGCTTTGGCGTCAAGTGCGATAGCGCGTAAGAGATGCCACCACCCGCGGGGAGCCGTCAACCAGATCAAGGTTTTTCCTGCGAGTGGTAGAGTGGAGAGATTGAGGGATTTAGTATTTTTAACCCAGAGGATATTTTCATCGATATAATTGGCATATTCGGTGACCTTGGCCACCAGTTGGCGTTCGGTGAAGTCCAGGCTTTCCAGATTGCGTCGGTAGTTATCGTATTCACGAATAAGTGCATCCAGGAGTTCACGTCTGGTTTCTAACAAGATTTTGACTTCAGTTGTCAACTCCAGACGCTGGTCATCGTGAAGAGAGGTTTCAACCTCTTTGAGAATAGCATCAGTAGAGCTATCGGTGTCATCCAATTCGGAACGTTGTTCATCATATTTGATCCACATGAAATAAGCATTGGCGGTTTCTGAGCGTCGGCTTTTAATGTTTCGTCGGAGTTGACGAATATCGGGGAGTTCATTGCGTTTTCCCAGGAGAATAACCCCAATAACATCGCTGAAACCGGCGGTTTTGACTTTATCTTTAACCCTGTCGAATTCGCTGCTGAGATCAGTCA
The DNA here is from genome assembly GCA_016934515.1 of Sedimentisphaerales bacterium. GTDB lineage: Bacteria > Planctomycetota > Phycisphaerae > Sedimentisphaerales > SM23-30 > JAFGSR01. The sequence goes on along the minus strand of JAFGSR010000114.1, from coordinate 3,273 downwards.
GTTTTTTATCAATAGATTTTATTTCGTCTGATTGCCTGGCATTTGTAGCAATCAAACCCCGCGGTCCGGTGCGTAGTTCGGCCAGTTGGGTATTTTCTTCGGCCAGTTTCCGGATGATCGGATGAGACTGGGCGGCTTGTCGTTTGGCCTGTCGTGCTTTCTCGGCGGTCTGTTCGGCTTCGGACTTTCGTCTTTTGTTGAGGATGTCCTGCCATTGTTTTAGCAGTTTTTCACATTGAGTTACCTGTCGTACCGCCAGATCTTTTCGGGCGGCCAAAAGATTTCCCCGGGCATCATAGCTTAGAATTTCTTCGGTATAAGATTCAATTTCCCGCTGCAGCGATTTTTCCGTCAATAATAAGAGAATGCGTTTGGCTTTGACTAATTCCGGAGGCACATCCGAGGCAGGTTTTATGGCAAGTTCTTTTTGGGTGTTTTCGAGAGATTGCTTGGCCTGTACAGTAGCAGGAGGAATTTCTGTTCTTCTTGCCGAACGTTGTTTGGTTTCAGAGTCGAGATCGGATACATTGTTTTTGGCCTTTGTCAGATCGGCTTCTTTTTGGGTAACGTGCTGCTCTATTTGGGTCAAAGGCCAATCCGTGAAATTTTCTTCGATCTTTGGTTCCGCAGCAAACTGCTCGAGTTGGGCCTGGACAGCGGCCAATCGTTCCGGTGCTTGTTTTCTGGCATTTTGCAAATCGGTGGTAGCTGTCTCGAACTTTTGAATTTCAATAAGTTTAGCTTTGGCTTTTTCGTAGATATCAATGAGATTGTCAAAGGGCTTTTTCTGTTCATCACCGGTTTGTTGGTCTCTTGTGTCTTTGAATTGCTTGATCAGGTTCTCTATTTCTTCCGAAGTAGGGAGGGAAAAGCCAGGCTCGGTCGTCAGGGAAGATTCAGGAACGGGGGTATCTTGAGCGTCAGCAGAAAAGCAGAATGCCGTAACAATACTGATCGCCAATAAAATTGTCAGTCTTACCTTTACTGGTTTTTTTTGAAATATAGTTCCAGTTATTTGCATAAACTATTCCATTCAGGTATGAATTTAAAAGTCGTTATTGTTTTGTCCCGGTTTTTAGTCCAGCTTTGAGGGTGCCTCTTATTCGCTCTAACAAAATGAGAGTTCGGCTGGGCAAAAGACCCGTTATCACTAATTTTAACGCATTTTGTCAGGATCTCTTAGAATATTTTTTTGATTTGGCACAATGGCAATATATTACCATGAACTTATTTTTTTTGCACGACTTTATTTGAAAATCAAGATATATTGCGGCTAAGATTGCAGCGGCGGTACAGGAGTAAAGTTAGTTCGTTATGGGCGGATAAAAAAACGGCCGGGCTACAGCTAGCTATTTTACCCCATCAGAGCTGAGCGGTTGTATTTTTTTCTGGAATGGGAGCGGGTATTACGGTATCACAAGAGGGGTAGCTGAGGTCCAGCGGGTGAAAAAGCTGTTTACTTAGAATGAGCGATTGAGTATGCAGCAAAGTTGAAAGGACAGGGAAATTGAAGCAGTTTTTGCGAGAGATTATTACCGAAGCGGGTCGCAGAGCGGTGGATTATCACCAGCGGTTGAGTGAGTTAGAGGTGACGGACAAATCGGATACGGAACTGGTGACCGAGGCGGATAAGGCGATTGAGGATTATCTGGTGGGGCGGATTAAAGAGCGGTATCCGAATCATGGTATTTATGGCGAGGAGACGGGTGAGCATCCGGGGGGAGAATATCGGTGGTTGATCGATCCGATAGACGGGACGACATCGTTTGTGCATGGGCTGAGACATTTTTGCGTTTCGATAGCGGTCGAGAAGGCGGGCGAGTTGATTCTGGGGATGGTTAATGCGCCGGAGTTGGGAGAAATGTTCGAGGCGGAAAAAGGCAAAGGTGCTTTTTTGAACGGGAAGGCGATTCGTGTAAGTGGTCGGAGCAGCCTGAGGGAATCGGTGTTGGGAACGAGTCTGGGTTGTTATGGATTTGAGCCGGGGGAGGATAATCTGGACTATATTCTGGGCGTGAAGCAGCAGGTGCGGAATATTCGGTTTTTTGGTTCGGCGGCGTTGCATTGTTGTTACGTAGCGTCGGGCTGGCTGGAGGGATACTGGCAGTCGAGGATCAATCATTATGATGTGGCGGCGGGGATGCTGATGGTGAGTGAAGCCGGGGGGAGATACAGCGATTTGCGTGGAGAAACCGGGCCATTCAGCGATGAAATAATGGTAACCAACGGCAGAATCCATGAGGAGCTGGCGGGGATTTTCCGGGGTGTAAAAGTGAAGCTCTCCAAATAAAGCAACCTTTAAATCACGGTGAGAACGCCGCGGGCGTAGCCTACGGATTCGGCCAGGCCGGGCAGTGGATCGTCGGCATCTTTTTCGTATTCAAAGGAAACCCGGTTGGAGTAATTGATTTTCAGCAGGGCCCGGAGGAACTGAGGTATGTCGATGACGCCGCGGCCGAGTTCGAGGGTTTGTCCTTTTTGGGTGGCAGCGGAGACATCTTTGATGTGAATGTCGTGCAGACGGTCGGCGAATTTGAGCGCTTCAACGGCGGGATTCAGTCCGGAGCGAGTGGTGTGGCCGATGTCGATGCAAAGACCGAGCCGGGAATCGAGGTGTTTGATTTTTTCGTAGGCGCCGGCGGGGGTGGGATAGAGTTTGTCGCCGGGGCCATGGTTGTGGATGGCGACTTTGATATTGTATTTTTTGACTTTTTGCTCAACCAGCCCCAGCAGTTCATGGCCCGGCACACCGATGATGGTGTCCATGCCGGCGGCCTGGGCGTAATCGAAAGCACGATTGACCTCGGCCTCAGTTTTCATATAGATTACCCCCCCACCGTAAAGAATAAGGTCGGCGTCTTTGACTTTTTGGGCGACAGCGGCACATTGCTCGGCGGAGCTATCCATGGGTAGATGGAAATCTTTCAGGGCCAGGTATTTCAGTTGGGTTCTCTGGGCGATTTTGATAGTTTGATCGAGGCTTAATTTTCGGGTGGTGTAGGAAGCCAGGCCGAGTTTGAGTCGGTTAAGTTTTCGTTTTTCGGAAGGAGTCGGCAAAGAATTTTGAGATTGATTAGCAGCACCGGAGCACCCGGCGGTCGCAATAGCGGCGGCGGCTGACAAACCGGAGAATTTGAGAAATTGTCTTCTGTTCTGGCTTTTCATGACAGGAACCTTTCTATTATTGTAAGCGTTCACAGTTTAGTTTGATTGTGAAGTTAATGACGAATGACGAAGCCCGAATGACGAATCAATGACGAATAACGAATGACG
>JAFGSR010000113.1 GCA_016934515.1 Sedimentisphaerales bacterium | reverse complement strand
GCAAATGTGAAAGATGGTATTTCATGGAGTGAGGTTAGCAATCGACCAGTTGGACTTGACGACGGTGATGATGTCGGTATTGCAGTTGAGAGTGATCCAACTGTTCTTTCAAGTGTCAAGGATGGAGTTTCTTGGGCTGAACTAACGAGTGTTCCTGCAGGTTTCGCTGATGGTACGGATAACATAGGGCTCAATAGTGTGGATGGTGTTTCAAATCAGGGTGGAAATATCGATCTAGTTGCCGGGGCTAATATTGACATAACGCCAGATCCAGTTACTAAAACTATCACATTTTCAACTGCAACTGGGGGTTCGGGTATAAAACAGATTATTCGAGGTACTATCACCTTCCCTTATGACAACATCGGAAGTACACAGACTGTAAATTTTTCTCCTGCCATAAATCCCTCTAAAGCCCTGGTTGTTCTCCCAGGCTTCGCGGTCCTTTCGGGCACTTCTGGTACTAATTATGTTCCGGCGATATTGACTGGTTTAACTAGTAATTCTATTACGATTACAGTTCAGCGTATTTATATAGGAGGTCCTCACATTATTAGTTTCCAGATCGTTGAATATGAGTAATTTTGACATTAACGCTAAAAGAGGCAGAAATTTAAATTATGTTGATTTTGTGAATAATTCCAAAGATGGCGACTTATATATTTAAGATTTTATTGGCATTGATTTTACTGCTATTGGAAATGCCAGTCTACGCCCAAGACTTCGAGCATGATCGCGGAGGTGCCGGCGGTCTTCCTCAAACAAGTCAGGGTGGCAGTTTCTCCCTCAATGGAACGCTTGTTCAGGAACAGGGTACTGCGACAGGCGGAGATTTCTCGTTATCAGGCGGCTTTCTAAGCAACAGTTCAGGGGTGTGCGATCTGGATGATGACTTTGATGTGGATTTGCAGGATTTTTCTTTCTTCAGCAATCAGTGGTTCTCATCACCAGGCTTTCCATCAGCAGACATCTACCCTTTAGGGGGTGACGGAGTAGTTGACATGCAAGACCTTTATTTGTTTGCTTTGTACTGGCTTGAAGGTAAGTAGTGTTTACTCGTTTACATAAGCTTCGCTGTACAAAATAGAACCGTTCACTTGCCAACGGATCAAAATTGTCTATTGTTTAATGACTCATTTGGGTGGAATAAAAATCTCCCGCATTCCTTCTCAAAAGCTTCCTTGCTATACGATATATAATACCCCGAAACAGCTAAAAATTAAGGAACATTTTCCGTGTTCGTTCGGGATTTTTAATATCGGTATTAATTTGTGCAAATCGGCGTAAAAAACATTTTAATGTTTGCAATATATCTAATTTTTTGTATAGTTGTATAGACGAAATAGAAGAATGTTAATCGTCAAGAATCAGAAGGAGCAAAAGAATGGAACATGCCGGTTTAAATAGATTCCTCACTTCCGTCCGGAATGACCCCTTCCGCCCTTGTGTAAGCCATCTCCTTTGTTTCTTCATCTGCGTCGTCGGCAGTCTCCCCAAAACCCTTCCGTGGTTTTTTCCGCATTTTGTGGTGAATCTTACGGATTCGGCAAAAACCCTTTTTTCGCAAAACAAACCCAATTTTCAACCCGGCCGAATGGCTGTAACTCCTTCTATTCTAAGAACTACGAACAATGATCGACGAACTTCCAAAGGCCCAAACAAACCCAATTCAAACCCAAACAAAGCCAATCATGTAACGCTGGCATCCTGCCGGCAATTGAAAACAGAACCGGTCCGTGTTATTCCGTCGCAACCGGCTGCATCCACACCAACAGAAGCCGCGACAGGAATGGAGCGGATGGTCGATCCTATCAAAAGTAAGTGTTCCGGCTTCAACACGTTCCGCGCGGGCATGGCTTGTCTTGCGGGTGAAAACGAACCCAAACAAAGCGAATCCCCCGCCGGAGCTTTTTGCTTTAGCGGGGGATTGTTCGAAGCGGGTGCTTCGGTTGTGTTGTTTCGGGATGCGGTTGGCTACTTGTTTTTCTTTTCTTTTTTGAGCTTTTGTTTTTCCTTGGCCGTCATTTTCGGCTGCTTCTTGACTTCTTTTTTGCCTTTATCCCGTTTTCCGCCTTCGCCCATGTGTCTTTTCCTTTTTCCCAGTATCGTTATTTTAATGATTAAGGACGCCCTTAACCGTTTTGTAATCCTTTAGCCGATTGCAGAAAACAAGAAACCGCCCCAGATCAGAATACTGCGGTGGGCCAGAGGCCCACCCTACCACAGGGTTTTATGCTGGATTCCGGCTCGGAGGCCGCCAATGACAAGTCGTTTCCGACACATGGCTAACCTGTTACGATTTTTCTATATACCATGTTGGCCGGGTTGTTTCAATAGCGGTCTGCGAATTAAATTTTCGTCCGGACCCGTGCGCCCCCTGCTGGTTGAAAATAGCATCCGCCTGGGTATGGCCGACCCCCTCCCCCCTTCGGGGTACTCCCCCTTTACAGGGAGAGAGTGCTGGTATTAGTCGATTTTGACGACGTCCTGGTATTGGGGGACCATCACGTCCCAGCCGGTTTTTTCGATGAGGAAGTCTTTGAAGCTGTGGGCGGCCTCCTTTTCGCCGTGGACGACGAAGACTTTTCGCGGCTTGTTCTGAATGTGCTGGAGCCAGGTGAGGATCTCCAACTTGTCGGCGTGGGCGCTGAAGCCGTGGACCTGGACAATGTTGGCATTGACGGGGAGCATCTGTCCCAAAATACGCACCTCGGCGCCTTTTTCGGCTTCGAGGATATTGCGGCCGAGCGTGCCGACGGCCTGATAGCCGACGAACAGGACGGTGCACTCGGGGCGGGTGATGTTGTTGACGAGATGGTGCTTGACGCGTCCGCCGGTACACATGCCGGAGCCGGCGATGACCATGATCGTGCCCTTGATGTGGTTGATGGCCTTGGATTCGCGGGTGGACTCAACGAGTTTGAGGCCTTTGAACGTAAATGGCGATTCATCCTGTTCCATCAGCCGGGTCATTTGCTTGTCGTAGAGTTCGGGGTGCTTTTCGAAGACCTTGGTGACGCGGACGGCCATCGGGCTGTCGAGGAAGGTCATCATATGCGGCACGCGGTCCTCCATGAGCAGTTCGTTAAGGTAGTAGAGTACTTCCTGCGAGCGTTCGATGGAAAAGCTGGGGACGATGATATTGCCGCCGGCCTGAACGGTTTGGTTGACGGCGGTGCACAACTGCTCCTTGGTATCCTCGATGCTGGTGTGCACGCGGTCGCCGTAGGTGGACTCGACGAAGATGTAATCGGCCTGATCGAAGACGGCTGGGTTTTTCAGAATCGGTTTTCCGATCCGGCCCAGATCGCCGGTAAAGAGAATGACGCGCTGCTCGCCGTTGGCTTTGACGACGACGCGGATGATGGACGAGCCGAAAATGTGACCCGCTTCGTGGAACGTGACTTCCATGTCGCCGTTGATTTTGATCATCTCATTGTATTGGACGGGTGAAAAGAACGTCATACACTGCTGTGCCTCATCCTGGGTATAGAGCGGCTCGACGGGCCGGGGCGGGGTATAGCCGGCGCGTTTGTGACGCTTGATTTTGAACTCGGCATCTTCTTCCTGAATCTTGCCGGAATCCATCATGACGATCTCGGCGATCTCGGCGGTTGCCTCGGTGCAGTAGACTTTGCCGGTGAAGCCCTCTTTGGCCAGCTTCGGCAACAGCCCGCAATGGTCCAGATGGGCATGGGTCAGCAGGACCGCATCCAGCTCGGCAGGATCGACACCGAAGTCCTCCCAGTTGCGGTTTTGCAGGGCGCGTTCCTGGTAGAGCCCGCAATCGACCATGATTTTGGTATGGTTGAATTCGAGCAAATGCCGGGAACCGGTGACCGATTCGGCGGCGCCTAAAAAT
>JAFGSR010000112.1 GCA_016934515.1 Sedimentisphaerales bacterium | reverse complement strand
TTCAACTCCAAAAAAGTTGGTTGTTTTAATCCCGTCTATCTGAATTTTTTTGACAGGATAACAGGATAATCAGGATGGTTTTCTTGGCAAATACAATTGCTCTGTTTACTGAAAGTGTCAGGATGCAACTATTGCTGCTTTTTCATCCCATCTCCTAACTGCTCAGCCAAAAAGAATTAGGTTTATGGCGCCAATAATCTTAACACAAAAACAACTGCAACAGCACCGTAATAGAATGCAAGTCCTTGATAAACATGATTTTATATCAAGTCAATCATGTTATCCTGTCTATAATTATTCTCTTTTAACCAACTTAACTGGATGAGAGCCATTTTTTAGTTATTTGTCCGATTCGGAATCATTCGGATGAAAATCAGAATCGTCCTGATAGGGTCCAGAGTTTTCATCCGATGAATCGGAATCATCATCAGGAGCCTGGTCTGGTTTTCGGCTGTTCATTGCATTAAACATGCGTTGCTGAAGCTGGGGGGTTCTCACTGCTACGATGGTATGGGCGAACAGATCGCCGACTCTCTGGCGGCGGGCGGTGATGAAGATCAGAAAATAAGCGAAAATCCAGGTATGCAGATCGATAAGTCGCAAAAAATTTCGCAAAAAAGCCTGGCCCGGAGTCAGCGGCAGATTATTCTCGTTGATGACAATCAGTCCCAGAGAAAGCTTTCCCGGACTGGCCGAAAGCAGCGTTTCGGTCAGGATCATGTAAAGAATAAAAATCCCGGAATAAATCAACGAGAATTGCATAAACTCGGGAATTTCCGTAAAAGATTCAAATTGTTCAATGGATTCCATTTTGGTTTGCAGTTTAACGAGTTGGCCGGAAAAAATGCCAAAGGTAACAAAGCTGACCAGCAGGGAATCAAAAAGAAACGCCAGGAACCTGCGAACCATAGGGGCCAGAAAGACGAAATCGGGTAAGGGTTTGGGGGCCGTAAAAGCCTGCTGTTTGTGGCGGAACACAATCGCCAAAGCCAGGGCCATCATGATTAGATTGGTAATCGGGCTAAAGATAAATTTCATCCAGGCCGGCGTCACCGATTCACTCAGCAGCGCGGGCCGATTAGGCGACTGGATAACCTGGCCGTTTTCACTGTAGAGGCCGGTTATAATCGAAGCATCTGACTGCCGGATGAAAACCGCTATGTTTTGCTCGTCAGCGGCAAAGGCGATTTTTTTGATGTCAGCGGTGAGTTCTCGCTCGGTTTCCCCCTGCAGCGGCGGTGTAAATTCCCAGCCGGCCCCAGTAAGATAACCAATCTGAAAACGAGCAAAATCTTCCGCTGCTGATTCCACCGTTGCCCCTGAAAATTCCGGTGCACCGCTTAAGCTGCCCTCCGACGAAACCGCAACGACAATCTTCAGTTGGCGGTTCACCTCCAAAACCGCAGAGACCTCGACGGGATAATCCACCGGCAGCGGTTCCGGCTGCGAACAAAGGTTGTTTTTCAGATAACAACTCATCAGGCCGGAACGACCGGAATTGTAATTGCCGAAGCGTGATTCATTGCTGTCCGATTGAAAAGTTGTACTGTCAGAATTGGCGGACCTGTCATCGAGACCGGATTCAATACCGAAAAAATAAATCACATCGGCATAGCACCCGAATTTGGTGTTTTGCCAGGTGGAAATGGGCAGGGATTTTTCAATCAGGCTGTAATACTGGTTGTCGCTGTGCAGAATCAGCAGAAAATAATCACCGGATTGTGCCGCTACTAACGGAAGCTTGATAGAATTTTGCCCGGCGGAGTCATTGGGTTCGGCAGCGGTAGTATGCTTTTCCGGAAAAACTTCTGCTGTAGGATTCCTGGATTCCACGGAATAATTTTTCAGCAGCGGTATTTGGGTGGCCGATTCGGCCCGGATAAGGACCAGCAGTTTTTTCTGGTAAACCGAACAGGCCAACGGCTGCAAATGTTCCGGCAGGCGCGGTTGAGTTTTCATCCGTCCCGCCTGGCCGTAACTGTGGCAAAAACCGTTGTTCAGAAAAACCAAAGCCTGATCGTCGTAAGCGACAGCCAGAACCGCCTGGCCGACGTAGGTTTTGCCCGGGTAAAAAACCTTCTGCTTTTTGTCGTGATGAAAAATTTGAAAAGTGGGGCCTTGATCAGCCTGGTTGCTCAATATCAGGTATTGCTCCTGCCGGCCGAGGCAGGCAAAAAGCTGCGGCTGATTCTTTTCCAACGGCGAGTTAAAAGTTGAAGTTTCATCCGGTGACAATTGAAATGCCGGTGATTTCTCCGGCGAAACACCAGTCTGCGCCGGGGCGAGCGCCGGGAAAAATAAAAGCCCAGCTAACAAAATCAACAGAACTTTGAAAACCGGCTTAATTAACCGCCGAGCAGTCGAGGTGGTTTTTGGATCAGGTTCAATCATTTTTCACATTGCTCGTCTATCTGGATGAATTGCTGATTGTCGTTTTTGGGGTGAGGACGCCTGAACAATCGGCTGCGGTCGGCAACTTTACCGTTTTTGAAATCTGGTTTCAAGCTGACCAGGTTCAACTGAAAAAAAGCATCACGCTCGGGCCAGGCCAGGATGATATCGCCGGGGATAACCGCGTTCGCCAACTGCTTGTAATTTTTCAGCTCGCTGCTGATGGTTGGTTGGTTGGTTTTGTCGTAAGCAATTATTCGGGAGGGAAGTCCACTGCGACGGTCGAATATAATCTCGCGACGATTCATAAACTCGCTGTCCGGATCGACAATCGTTATCACATAAGTGTCCGGCCGATTTTCATAGATGATATTCGGACTGGATTCATCCAAAGGCATCAGGCCGATGAATTCCAGCAGGGTCAGCGGATGAATCGGAATGTTCTCGGCGCAAGGCTTGCCCAGGTGCTCGTATTTCCCCCAGCCACCACGCTCAGCCCACTCCGAATACATCCAGTATTCCTGTTGATTCGAACCAATTATCAAAGCCCCGCGGCCCAGGACGCTGGTTTTCAGATATAATTTCGGGGGCAGATTTTGATTAGCAATAGGATGGTAGTAAAGCTTGCCGCCCAACTCATCAAAATTCTTCTTATCGCCGTCGCTGTCGGTAAAGCGGGCTTTCCATTTGTGGATGGTAGCGCTAAAAGCCGGGATGGCTTTTACATTGGCATTGTACAGCTCCAATGCCTCGCTACGCGACAGCGCATCCTGAACCGGAACATTATCAATAGGTTTCGGACAGCCCGCCAATAAAAAAATCACCCCCACCAGCAAAAACACTTGTGCTGAAATACACATTATCTTACCATATTTATTCATATTGTAATGCATGATAACTTGATCGTATAGAATTTGTGTTTGTCTCGCCGGTGTCTCGCCGGCTAGTTGGACAATTGCCGCCGGGACGGCGGCGGTACAGTTCGCGGCGAATCCCGTCCAGCCAAAGCTGGTAACTTGTAGTATTCTTTGTGCCTGAGAATCTTGATTTTACCTAACACCTAACACCTATTAAATCCGCGTCTATCGGCGTTCATCTGCGGTTCCAAATGGGTTACAACTCCGCATGTAGAATCGCACTTAGTTCCTGGGAAACCTGCTGAATCTGCTCGTCGTCCAGGTGAGGGTTGATAACCTGATGAATATCCGTCTCCCGGACAAAACGCATCTGCCAGATTTCCTGATTGTCCCGGCGGTCAGTGTCTTCGTATTTCAGCAGCCGTTTCCGCATCAGAATTAACGCCAAAACGAAACGGAAATTGATTTTCAACTGATCCTTCTCCTCGGCCAACCTTTCAAACAAATTAATCAGAACCGAATCATCAACGAAAAGCTTCTTCTTCTGCGAAGGCAGCGGAACCTGGGTCTTCCAGAAACTAAACACCTCCGGCTGATGCTCATCCCAGTATTCACAGCAATAATCGACCCTCTCAAAAGAATCCTTTTTGTCAATCAAAGCCGCGAAGTACTCCTCACCCGGCTCCAGTTGCCGATTACTGCCGGCACATACCCCCCCACCACGTTGTATTTCCCATTGCTCCATCATAAACTCATTCTGTTATAATTAAGAATCTTCTAATTTTTCATTTAGCTGGTTCAGCAACATTCCCTAAGTGACATATAATAAGCTCAGGTCAGGGTTCTGTAAAGATTAAATGTTCACTAAGCTGCTCGGCGGTTTTGGGGCCGATACCCTTTATGTTCTGCAAATCATCAACGGTTTTAAAAGCCGGTCGGTCCGGTTGGTTACTTTTGTTTATAAATTGGTCCCGGTATTCAACAATGTCCAGTGCTCTTACCCGCCCTATTTTCGGCAAACGGGCCAGGGATGGCCAGTTTGCGGTGTTGGGATTGATTCTGTCCATTATCGTAATGTAATGGCCGTTTAATGGTGCGCCCGATCGTCCAACATAACAATTATTTTTCAACCATATCGACGTCGCTGCTATAGTTATCAATAACAGGCAAAACCAAAGCGTTTGAATATTCCTGTCCTTCACAGCTATGCTACCCCATCCGTTTCGAGATTTTTTGAAATATTGATTTCACGCCTTTGGTTATTGCGTTGAAATCTGCAACTTTTCTTTTATGCGGTCGAAATCATCAAGACTGTAAAATTCGATGATTATCTTTCCCCGTCGTGCTTTTTTACCAACGGTCTTGATAATCACCTTGGTACCCAGCGCCTGGGTCATTTGCTGCTGCAATTCCATGATCAGCGGGCTGGTGGTTTCCGGCGTTTTCAAAACATCCGTCAATGGATTTTTCAGCACCTGAACCTGGCGCTCGACATCCCGGACGGATAATTTTTTAGCGATAATTAACTGGGCCAGCTTGCTTCTTTTTATGGCATTTTCCAGGCTCAGCAGTGCCCGGGCATGGCCCATGGTTATCGAGCCTGCTTCCAGTAATTTCTGGATTTCGTCCGGTAACTCCAACAGCCGGACATAATTGGCAATAGTGGATCGATCTTCACCAAGTTTGCCGGCGGCGGTTTCCTGAGTCAAAGAAAACGATTTCAGATAATGCTGATATGCCCGTGCTCTTTCGATGGGGCTCAGGTCGGCACGATGAATGTTTTCCACCAGTGCCCATTCCAGCATCTGTTCTTCTGTGGCATCCCGGACTATGGCAGCGATTTCTGTTAAACCTGCCATTTGTGCCGCACGCAATCTTCTTTCGCCGGCTACCAACTGAAAGCCACTATTGAGAGGACGAACAATGATCGGCTGAATCAGGCCGTTGGCTTTGATGGAATCAGCCAGGTCCAGCAATTTCTGCTCGTTCCAGTGTTGCCGCGGTTGATGAGGATTGGTGCTGATCTTCTCAATCAACAGCGATAGTATCCTTTCGCCGGCCTTTGCAACCAAAGAAACGGTTTCCGGAACCGCTGGGGAAGATTGGTCGATCTCTTCCAGGCGAGTTGAAGAGAGAAGTGAATTCAAACCCTTACCTAAACGTCTTTTTGTTTCAGGCATAATTCAATCCCAATGTTAGTTGTATGTATAACATATTATAACACATAATTTACCAAAAGCAATACATGGATTACCTTTTTATATTTATAGCTTGATGTCTATTTTTTGCAAGTCTCTATTTTTTAGTTGGTTAAGATTTATTAAAATTTTTATGAAATTACAAAAAATTAAAACTTTAGTAGAATTATATCTCGGTGTGGCGTTCAGTATTATTTCATTTTGTTCCACGTGGAACAATTGTGTAGATAAATTTTTGCTTTACCTTGATGATTTTGTATTTAGGTTGACATGCTGAAAATTCAAATTTAACGTCTAAACAAATTGTGGATTATTCAATATGATTTCACAGTTATGCTCTTATTTATAGCTATTTATCAACACAGAGTAGATATTGAGTTGATGTCTTGCTTCCATATTTGCCCCCGGTCCTTCACTGCTGGTTATCATGCAGATTAGCTTAAGTAGCATATGAATCTGTAAAATTAGATTGAATTGGTTGGGATTGATGGGGATTATTCTGGGAATTTAAATAGAATATTGATGATTAATTGTGCTTCTTTAAATAAATAAGGTTCTCATCGGAAAAAGTTGGTAAATAATTCATCGTTTTGACTGTAACACCTTTGAGTTTAACGCTTTAGGCCTCCGGCATGT
>JAFGSR010000111.1 GCA_016934515.1 Sedimentisphaerales bacterium | reverse complement strand
TTTTGCGTTGTGGTGTCCAAAATTATACCCAAAAACAATTACATGAAATTTTGACTGCTAAAAACCCATTATTAGAGGTTCCCTTAATTTAATTCGAAAAGCCAGACAGTAGTTGATCTGCTTTTTTATTGAAAACGCAAATTATGATTTTAACGAATATGCCTCTGTTGTTATGCAGAATACATGCCGTTGTATGACTGCTTACTTGATTCCACTGAGAGCTTTGTCGGCTCTCTGCTTGGTTTCATCGTTCTTAGAATTCTCAGTCACCGTTTGCAGCACTTGCCGACGCCTGTCCTTCGAAACGCCTTCAACATCTTGGCTGGCGATTTTGACCATGGCCGAATAGGATTCCTCAATGGTAGCCGGGTCTTCGGCAAGTGTCGTCAGCAGATCCAGAGTATTTACGCTAGGCGATTGCTCCAAAATAGCAATCGCCTGATGCTTTTCTTCGGGTCGCTTAATGTGCGGCAGCAACTGCTTAACCTTAGCCACCTTCTGTTCATTGCCCAGATTCTTGTTGCCGCGTATGTACTGCAGACAGCCGCGCAGACCCAACACCTGATGGGGCACCTTCTCAGATGATGTTGCCAACTTCAGAAGAGCTTGCCCTGCCTCGCTGTCCTCAGGCCAGTTATTGGGCCAGGTTGACAAAATGCGTACGGCCTCGTCCTGCACAGGTGCATTACCACCCGCAATAGCGGTCTCCACGGACGCCAACGCGTCGGGCCCGCCAATGATAGCTAATGCCCGCAGCCCCATTATTTGTAGTTCGTTGTCACTGCTCTGCGTCAGCGGTCGCAGGTGTTCGATGCACCTGGTGCCACCACGACCACAGACGGCACGTAAGGCTTTTCTGATCACGTCTCGCTCGCCCGAGTTACTGGTCTCTAAAAGCATCTGGACAAGATCTGCCGTTTGTTGATCTTGTCCGATAATTGCAACTGTCTCAACAGCCGCAATACGGATATCAGCATCAGTATCCTCCAGGCTCGAAACGACCGCAGGCAAGGCGCCGCCGATTTGCCTCTGGCCAGCCAACTCAATGAGGACACGCCGCAACTTACCTCGAGATTTCCCCAAGCGGGCGAGCAGATCGGCATCGATGTCTTTGCCGGACAATCGGACCAGAGTTTCGACCGCCGCCTTCTCCAGTTGGGCATCGCCCTCGGTCGCAGCCTCCAGCAGCACCGGCACGCACGAAACGTCTCCCAGACGGATCAGAATGGTAATAGCGGTGATACGAAGGTCCTTCTGGCTGCTCTGAGCCGCTTCGAGAACCGTCGCCAAAACAGCCGAATCTTTGCGGTCGGCCAACGCCAGTAACAGCAGAGGACGACGTTCCGCACTCAGTCTGGGCAATTCGTCTGCCAGGACCTCGGTTACGGCTCGACCGCCAAGTTCGCGAGCCGTGCGCAGGCCGATACCGAGCCGCTTCTTGTCTGCCGAATGTAACTGCTCTATCAGCAAAGGAATTCCGGATGACCCCCGGGCCAGTATAGCACCGCGGATTGCCTCCAGATGTTTCTGGTCGGATACCTTTGCCTGGCGGACTGTGTCGTATAACTTAACAGCTTCGGCCGTCTCGTTCTGTGCCATGAATTGCTCAGCGCACATAATGCAGCCTTCGGCCGAGGCAGAACGAACTTCCCCCTGCGCATCGGTCAGCGATTCAGTCAACGCCTTTGCCGCCTTCTGGCCACCTATATGTCCCAACGCCACAGCCGCAGCAGTTGCAACGTTGACATCGGCGTCGTTTAGTTTCTTCGCAAGGATTTCGACCGCCTTGACATCACGGCGCACGCCGATTGAATTGATCACACCAACAAGCAATCTACCTTCCAGATCAACTGCCGCGTCACGCAGAGCGGCATCGGCAGCGGGTCCTGGAATCGCTTCCAGTGTGATTCGCGCCCACGACGACAGCTCCTTGTCCGACAATAGTGGCGCAACTACGGGAACCGATTCTGCGGTGCCATATATAGCCAGTCGTTTGCAGGTAATGGCTTTATCGCCTTTGGACGCATCGGACTGCAGCACCTTTATGAGGTCACTTTCTTTGAATCCTTCAGGAGGTTGATTCTGAGCGGAGGCTACCGTCGACAATGCGACTATCACAAAAACAATGTTCCAGAAAAAGTATCGTTTCTTTGTCATCATGGTTATCCTCGAATTTCGGGTAGTTTCTAATAAGATCAATCGCTAGATACGCCACGGTTCACGCAAAGCCTCGCTACGCAACCGGTTGGCCTGCTCGTCACCGGGGAATTCGTTCCTCTTTGGGTCGTATGTAACCTTGCGACCAAGGAACAGTGCGATGTTGGCCGCGTGGCAAGCAACGTGCGCCCAACAGGCAGCATCGGCGTTAGCCCGGGTCAGTGCCCGGGTCTTGACGCAATCAAGGAAGTCGCGAACGTGGAAGTCGGCCGGGTAACCCGGTATCGGCGTACCCCTGCGAAGCAGCAGTGATTGGGAACTCGCAGCTAATTCGGCGTTGTCTCCCGTCTCGATCCAGCCAGTTTTGCCTTCGAAACGTACCGGACACGAACCCATATTAGGCAGCCATCCATCGTTACGCATTACTAGCTTGACACCGTTGGCGTAGTGTGCGTGCAATTGATTATTGATCGGTTCATATTCCACGGGCGCAGTAGCGTCAGCACCGTTGGCCCATTGGCAAATATCCACGCAGTGAGAACCCCATTCGAGGCATCCACCTCCAACCATCCCGCCGCCTTTCTCAAAATGGAAGGCGGTCATAAGCTTTTTATTATAGGGTCGCCAGGCCGCCGGCCCAAGGTACATGTCCCAGTCCACCTGATCTCGGGGCGGTTCTGATTCGGCCGGCTCCCAGCCGCTCATCTTGGTTTCCAAACCCCCGGGGTGAGCGTATAGCGTCTCAAGCGGTCCCAGCTTGCCCGTGCGGGCCAGTTCGACAGCATAGGCAAAGTTGGGCAGGCTGCGACGTTGCGTACCGGCTTGGAACACGCGGCCCGTGCGGCGAAATACATCGGCCAGTAAAAAGCTCTGAGCAATGTTCTTCGTACAGGGCTTCTCACAATAAACATCTTTGCCCGCCTTGGCCGCCATGGTTGCAGCCGTTGCATGCCAGTTCGGACCCGTCGCAATCAGCACCGCGTCGATATCGTCGCGGGCCAGCAGTTCGCGCATGTCAATATACTCGGCACACTCTTTGTCGCCGTTGGCGGCATCAACCTGATCCTTGGCACGCTTGCGGTTGTCGCCACGCACGTCACAGACAGCTATGCAATGCAAATCAGGCTCTTTCAAGAAACAGCTCAGTACATATCTACCACGATTTCCGATTCCAATAGCGCCTAACCTAATCCTCTCGCTGGGGGCAACATGACCTTCCTTGCCCAATGCCGACGCCGGAACATAATACGGCAGCGCCAGACATACTCCCGCCTGCCCAACGGTCTTGAGGAATCGACGTCGGTTAAGACCTTCTTTTTCCTTACACATACTTGATCTCCTAAAGAGCAAAAAAATTACGAGCCACGTTAACCATACGTCTCATAGGCACATCTATTCTTATCCGAAATTTACCTTTGAATCCTTTTCTAACATTTCCCTTTTAAACGCTTAAAAAGCATACCTTCTCCGTACAACATCATAATCCTACCAAATTCACTTTGAACTGACAAGATTTTTTCTTTCAAGACAATCCTTGCGTCTTTCACCCATTCGCTTCTTCAACACTGTTACTATGAATCAAATCCTCAGAAACCGGATATAACGTCGAAAAGACACTAGTTTTTGTAGGATGGACATCAGCCCGTACCCCTCTACTGACACTAAAAATTCGTTGGTAAATTAGTTGGCTTTTAGAAATCGCCAGAATACCTTTTTAAATTATGGTTTTCCCATATAAACGCCAAACCAATATATTTTCTAAAGATGAGCCTGCATTCGTTTCCCATGAAAATAATTACACTGGGATCAATAGCAAAAACAAAACATTTATGGGGAAGTCCTCATATCAAAAGAGATCATATAAAGTTCTATTTACCAAATGCTTGGCACGCCATTAGCCTCGACAACCGACACTGCTAGATCCAATTCAAGTTATCGCGCGGATTCGGCCGGCGAATGAAGATGCTTTTGTCTGCTTCTTCGTCATTAGTAATCTTCATGTTCTTCGCATCCCAGATCAGTTTCCTGTTCGGATGCATCATGGCAACATCGCCTAGCACGTTTATTTCAGATAACGGGCCGGCATAGTCAAACTGCGACATAGCCTTGTCCTCACCCTTGATCGCAAAAGTCCAGTTCTGCAGGTGGGTGCCGGCCTTGCAGCGGTACGCCTTCTCCGACGCCTTTCCAATTGCCTGCATCGCCGCCTCAGGAAATATCCTGCCACTTTGACTGTGGCTACCGGCCATGATAGATTTGTCCTCACCTACCAGCACCGAACCGCTTTCCATGAACCATGTACTTCTGCCCTCTTCAAGATGCTTCGGACGCGGATATGGAATATCCGGTCCTAGGTAGAACTTCATCGTTACTGGCGGCATCTTGCCTCTTGCAGCAAATTCCCAGGTAATCACACCCGCCTTGGGTAATATTCTGGGGCCAGGAGGATCTTTCACTTCTGCATGGACGCTGAGCGGATCACCGAGGTCAAGCGAATAATATGCCGGATCAAGTATATGTGCACCCATGTCGCCCGTTACTCCACTGAAATGGCTGAACCTGATCCATTCGCGGTTCCTGTAGCTTTCGCTGAACGGAATCATCTCTGCCCTGTTAAGGAAAAGGTTCCAGTCAAATCCGGCAGGAACTTTTGACGGTTCCGGCCTCAAAACTTTTGTCCAGTAGTTCTTGCGGGAGTAGGCGATCACTTCCTTTATGTCGCCGATTGCACCCGCCTGGACCCAATCTCTGATTTGCGCCGAACTCGTGCTCGAATGGCCCTGGTGTCCCATCTGGGTAATCACTTTATGTTTCTTTGCCTCCTCGGTCAGTATCCTGCACTCGTTTACCGTGTGGCAAAGCGGCTTCTGGGTATAGACATGCTTTCCTCTTCTTATCGCAAACATTGATACTGCAAAATGGACATGTTCGGGTGTCCCAACATAAATCGCGTCGATATCCTTGCCGATCTTGTCGAACATTACCCTGTAATCCGTCCACAGTGGAATCCCATGCAGGTTCTTCGTCTTTTCGGACGCTATGCATTTCTTGTGTCTCGGCTCGTCCACATCGCACAGAGCGATCACATTATCGTCGCGGGCTAAATAACTCGCGTCGCTCGATCCCATACCGCCGACACCGATACAGGCGATATTCAGCTTACTGTTCGGCGACGGCCCTGCTTTTAGAATGTTGAAAGGAGCTGCCCCCACAGCCGCTGCCGCAACTGCCCCCTTAAGAAAATCTCGCCTTTTGATCGTTTTCATTTCTTCTTGCTCCTGTTTATTAACTTTAACCATTCAAAACTGCCTTTTCGGCATCCATTGGCAAACTTCGTTGAGCATTTCCATAGCCAGCTCCATCAATGTCGGCCCGTTTTTTCGATGCAGTCTCATGTTGATAGTCAGGCCCAAATGTTCACCGCCCCAAGGCGGCTGGATTTGCATGATCAGCACCACCAGATTCAGTCCCCAAGTGTAGACGATGTTCTTTTTGGCCGAACGAATGGCATCGCGCCAGTAAGCCGCCCCCTCGACTTTGCGGCCGCTGCGATGAAACAGGGTGTCGTCCAGGACCAGCGTGATGATTCCGTGTCGGCAAAAGGTTTGGATCAATATCTTTGCCAGCAGTTGCCACAACTTTACCATGCTCCAGCGTGCGTCGGGGAAAAACCGATGGGCCATAAAGGGATCAGGTACATTATTTGTCCCTGCCATCATTCTATCAAATCCTTCCTCATTCGCAAGGCCATACACCAGGTTCGGCGTACAGTTATCCTGCGAGATAGACCGTGCCAATGGATCATCCTCCTTCCACTTAATCATTTTTTTCGGTTCATCCTTCGTGTTTTTCGGGATACTTTCCGTCGGTTCTTCTTTTTCCGTTGTCTATTTCCAGCGGGCAATTGTGATGTATGCGAATGTCCGGAATCAAGATTACTCAGTCCGACAAGCATCTGGTTTTCATCCATAATATAAACGGTTTCCTTGCCGTTCCACGTTCTGAAAAACTCGGGCTGCTCTTTTCCTTTATAGTCCAATCCTAAAATTCCCTGATATTTGCATCTGCGGTCCATTATTCCGCTTCGGATCATCACCTCATCAATTATCACACAGGAACATTTCGTGCAGAAATAACCCGCCGGAGCAAACATGGCACGAGGTGCAATCTGGGTAGCATAGATGAAATGACCATATTGCTGTCTGGTCGGGGCATGGCACCTGGGACATTGATCTGTCTGGGCAACATGCCCCATATCGTACGCATGTTCAACATGGCCTTCAAATAAAGTAAGCCCGCTCTTATCTATCGCGGTAGAATATAACTCATCTTTCTCGTTTTCCCTGAACCCGTCAACGTTAACATTAAATACAACACCATCGTTATCCGGCTCGGAGATGGATAAATTTTTAGATTTGGAAACAATATCGTAGTCTTGAATGCTCTTAGGTCGGCGGCCAATAAGTTTCTTAAACATAATTTCTCCAATCCATCTAACTTGTCCAGGCTTGTCTTATATACCACAAAGCGATAAATGATACTCCGCTCGTAACCGAAATGAATTGTTAGAGGTTTCCCTTTAGTCCGTTTCGAGCTTGTCATACCAGTTTTTCTTCAGGACAATTGAAGTCACTGCCATAACAGCAATTGCTATAAACATCGGCTGATATTCGCGAATGACCAGAAATACCGGTGCCGCTGCCATGGAAGTGTGCCAGACAATCCCCACCGCTACATTAGTCATGTCCCGTTTGAAAGCGATGTTCCTCCGAAATTCAGGATTTTCCGCTGCTACCTTTTCATAGATCGGCTGCCAGAATCCCCAGGGCCGAACCGTTCGATAGAAACTCTTGAGCGTCTCCTCGTCGGTCGGCCTGGTCAACAAACTGCCCATCACCGCAGCTACACCGCTAACCAGCAACACAACCGGGAACAACGCCAGCACAATAGAAAAATTATTCGTTGCCTCTGCAAATCGCGCACAAAGCCCGGGAAAAATCAACTGAACCGCCTGCTCAGACAGCGTAGCCATGATTATCCCCGCAATCATGCCGGCAAAATAACCATAACCGTTAAGCCGCCACCAAAACCATTTCAAAACGTTGGTGGCAATGTAGCCCGCACCCAAACCGGCCGTTATCCATTTCAGAATCGAATCAATCGAATCAATCATAAATCCGAATCCAATCCCCACCACCACCACCAGGATCGAACTTAAATAACTCATATAAATAAATCTCTTGCTAGTGGCGTTTGGATTGATATAGCGTTTATAAACATCGTTAACCAGATAAGCTGCTCCCGCATTCACCGTCGAATCGAACGTGCTCATAAAAGCCGCCAACAGACCCGCCAGCAAAAATCCCTTCAAGCCAAACGGAATGTAATTACTGATGACAAAAGGGAGCACTCTTTCAATATCAAACTTATTGCCCATGCTATTCAGTTCGCCACTGAAAAACACCAGACCCAACACGGTTATCCCCGCGATCATCAGGTAACGTGGAATATAAAGCACCAGCGAGACAAATCCGCTCATCATAGCGGCTTCCTTCGGATTCCTGGTCGCCAAAATCCGCTGCATATCATAATTGGGAACCGGACCCGCCAAGCTGGACAAAATCCCCTTAAAGAGCATCATCATAAAAAAGATGCCAAAGTACGTATAGCCGTCCTCGCTGATTTTGTCGTTAACCGCCGGAATCAACGCGCCCCAGTCCAGGTTCAGTTCCCAACCGAAAAAGATTTCCTTCCAGCCCGCCGGCACCACCGCGCTAATCGCCTCCGAACTGCATCGATTCAAAGCAATCCCCGCAATAAAAAAGGAAACCACCGTCATCAGCAAAAACTGAATTATATCCGTCAGCACCACACTGTACATCCCGCCCAAAATAACGTAAACCGTCGTAACACTCATACATACCAGAGCATAAGTACTCGGCGCAACATCCCACGGGAAAAAATCAGCCGCAAATTTCCCGATCCCCTGAAATGCATACGCCAAAAATCCAATCACGCTGATCATCGCAAAAATTATCACACTAATGTGCGAAAACTCACTTCCCCGCCCCCCCCCAAACCGGGTCCTTATCCATTGAGCTCCAGTAAGAACATTTGACCGCCGCAGCCAAATGGACAGAAAAACCATAAGAAAAATCTGATTGAAGCTCGGCCACAGCCAGGGGATCCAGATGCTCTTGAGGCCGAAAGCGAATAGTAAATAGACCATCCACATGGTTCCAGTGATGTCGAACATTCCGGACGCGTTGGAGATGCCGAGTAGGTACCAGGGCATGGTTTTGCCGGCTAAAAAATAAGAATCCAGGTTTTTCGCCGCCCGCCTCGATAGCAAAACCCCGGCAAAAACCACTATTACAAAATAGCCGACGATTATTCCGATATCGAGCGGGTGCATTTTCACAGAAAATTCATCCTTATGTCTTAGTAACTTCACCTGGCCTGCAACTTACCAAAAGAGATAATATCGTAATTAACGTTACCAGGCAAGCAGGAAAATCCGCTCGGGACAGCTTGTTTATTGAGAAATTTTCTGCTAAAATCTCCTTCTGTCGTATAGATGTATTACATGAGCAAAATTATTTAATGCAAACAGACAGAGGTAAAAATGCTTCACGATCCAAGTCATCATACACCGTCGCCGGTTGCCAGTGCGATTAAGCCAGGTCAAAAGGATAAGGATATTCTGCGCAGATTGGCTGGGGAGGTTGCTAAAATCGCATCGCTGAAAGTGCACAAGGAAAAAGAACGGTTGTGGACCAAACTCAATCGGCTGGAATCGGAAAGGCCGATGGTGTGGATTAATGAGATCTGCTGGAACGAAATGAATGTCAATGACGAGCTGATGCTGCAAACGGAAGATCCGTGGGCGCAGGATCAGGAAGATCAGCTGCGTAAGATTATTTATCAGTGGAAGCACCTGCCGGCGGATATGGTGGTGAGTGATTTTTTGAGTTGCCCGCTGGCGATTCACAGTACGGATTTCGGGATCATGGAAGACGTGGATGTGGTTAAAACCGATGACACGAATGATATTGTTTCCCGGCATTTCAAGGTGCAGATTAAGGAGCCGGAAGACATTGAGAAAATCAAGATGCCGGTGATCACGCATAATGAAGAGGCTACTGAATTTTGCTATCAGGCGATGTGCGATGTTTATGCCGGGATCATGCCGGTTAAGAAAATGGGCCAAAGCCACATTTGGTTTACACCGTGGGATTATCTGATTCGCTGGTGGGGTGTTGAGGAAGCGATGATGGATCTGGTTTTGCGGCCGGAAATGGTTAACGCGGCGGTATCGAGGATGGTGGACGCTTGGATGGTGGAACTGGATCAGTTTGATCAGATGAATCTTTTGGCGCTGGACAATAACAATACCCGAGTCGGTTCCGGTGGTTATGGCTACAGCGATGAATTGCCCGGTGAAAATTACAATAGCAATCATGTTCGGCCACACAACATGTGGGGCTGTTCCAATGCACAGATTTTTTCCGAGGTTTCACCGGAAATGCACTGGGAGTTTGCGATTAAGCACGACCTGCGTTGGCTGGAGCGTTTTGGTTTGACGTATTACGGCTGTTGCGAACAACTGGACGGCAAAATGGATATCCTGCGGAAGATACCAAACCTCAGAAAAATTTCCATCAGTCCCTGGTGTAATCTGGATCGGGCCATTGCCGAAGTGGGCAACGATTATGTAATCAGCCGAAAACCCAATCCGGCAATTTTGGCTGAGACCGAATGGGATCCGGTCCGGGCGAGGACGGATATACGGGAAATTTTGGATATGGCTCAGGGCAATTGCCATATTGAGTTCATAATGAAAGACATCTCGACAGTTGGATATCACCCGGAACGGCTCTGGGAATGGTCCAGAATTGCTATGGATGAAGTGGAAAAGTAATTCGAGGCCGGATAAACTGCTACTGGATATAAAGCAGGGTAATTACACAATGAATTCTCAGTAAGTTGTAGTCATAAGTTGCTGTCTCTTGCCGATGGTGAACTTCGATTAATCCATTCACATAATCGGTGGAGTTTGGGCTAAGGAAAGAGTGATTGCCAGGATTATCAATTTTGCCCCTAAAAACCGCTATTTAATTGATATTTTTCGGTATTTTTCATATAATGAAGCATTCGGTCGATATAAATAATTTGTTACTGTGGCATGAATTTTCGCCTGTTGCACAGTTTTAATCTTAATGAGGTGCTAATAATTGGTTCGCCTATTACTTTATTTGGGAATAATCGCAAATTTCATCTGGGCAGCGAAACCGGCTTTTTCGCAAGAACCGCTGCCCTACCGGGACACTACATTACCGATTGACACTCGAGTAGATGATTTGCTGGGACGTTTGACACTGGAGGAAAAACTCAGCCAACTGATTTACGAATCTCCAGCTATCGGTGAACCCAACGAAGCGGTTTATTTTCCGGCATATAACTGGTGGAGTGAGTGCCTGCACGGAATAACCGGGGAGGAGTTATCGACGGTTTTCCCGCAATGTATCGGACTGGGGGCCACTTGGAACGTTGATTTGATTCACGAGGTAGCCAATGCGATAGCCGATGAAGGTCGAGCCATTCATCATGAAGCCCTACGCCACGGAGAAATTGAAAAATTAAAAGGATTAAACTTTTTCGCCCCGAACATCAATATCTTTCGCGATCCCCGCTGGGGCAGGGGACAGGAGACCTATGGCGAAGATCCTTATCTGACCAGCCGTATAGCGGTGGCTTTTGTTCAGGGACTGCAGGGTGATGATCCTGATTATTTTAAGGTAATAGCTACACCAAAACATTTCGCGGTACACAGCGGCCCGGAAGCACTTCGGCACAATTTCGACGCCGTGGCCGACGAGCGGGACATGTGGGAAACCTATCTACCGGCGTTTGAAGCAGCAGTCGTCGAAGCAGGTGCTCATTCGATCATGACCGCTTACAATCAGCTTAACGAAGTACCTTGTGCCGTAAACGCTTGGCTGATTGAGGAAGTGTTGCGGCAAAAGTGGCAGTTCGACGGATATGTTGTAAATGATCTGGGATCGATTTATGACATGTTTGAATATCAAGGATATGTCGATTCATTACAGGATGCGGCCGTTCTGGCGATTAACGCCGGCAATGACCTGAACCTGGGCGATGCTTATTATGTTCTTCCGGCAGCGGTTGCTCAGGGACAGGTCACCGAAGCAAGAATCAATGAGGCATTGCGGCGTTTACTGCGGGTCCGTTTTCTTTTGGGGATGTTTGATCCGCCGGAAATGGTGCCGTACGCTCAGATTGGCTATGATGTAGTGGACCGCCAGGAGCACCGAGACCTGGCCCGACGGGCGGCACAAGAGTCGATTGTGCTGCTCAAAAACAACAATAACATCCTGCCGCTGGACGCGAACCAACTGAATAAAATCGCGGTAATCGGTACCAATGCCCACAATGAACCAATCTTACTAGGCAATTATTTCGGCAACCCTTCCTATATTATTACACCACTGGAAGGCATTCAAGAAAGAGTTCCAACTTCGGTGGAAGTGCTGTACGATCAGGGATACAGCTCCGATGGCACTCCAAATGACGGCTTCATACAGGCGAAAGAATATGCTTCCCAGGCGGATGTTGCAGTGGTTTGTCTGGGATTAACGTTCTATGAAGCTGACGAAGGCAAAGACCTGACCAGCCTGGATCTGCCCGGTTATCAACAACAACTGGTTGAAGCAATTTATCAGACCGATACACCGGTTATCGTGGTGCTGATCAACGGAAATCCACTAACTATCAATTGGATCGACCAAAACGTCGATGCCATCGTCGAAGCCTGGTTCCCCGGCCAGGAAAGCGGCTCAGCCATCGCCGATGTGCTTTTTGGCGATTACAATCCCGCCGGTCGCCTGCCCATAACCTTTTACAGCTCGCTGGCAGACGTGCCGGAATTCACCGATTACTCCATGCCCGGACGAACCTACCGCTACCTGACCGAAGAACCCTTGTATCCGTTTGGTTTCGGCCTGAGCTACACCACCTTTTCCTACAGCAACCTGCAAATCAACGATCAATTCATTCTCCCGGACCAGCAGTTAACCGTTAGCGTGGATGTGGAAAACACCGGCCCAAGAACCGGCGACGAAGTTGTGCAATTATACGTCCGCGACGTCGAAGCTTTCGTTCCCGTACCCAGACTTGAACTGCAGGGTTTCAAACGAATCAACTTAGATCCCAATGAAAAGCAAACCGTGGAATTCAACATAACACCCGATCAACTAACCGTAATTGACGACCAGAACAACCCGATAGTAGAACCGGGAATGTTCCAGGTTTATGTCGGACCATGTCAACCCGACCCGAACTTCCTGTTAAGCCAAAGTATCCAAGCCGGACAAAGCCTGTCGGGGCAAAGCAGCTATTTAACTCAAAGCAGTCAGGTCGGTAATGTCCTCCCGGGAACTTTTGTTATAGAAGACCCGAACGACACTCTGACACTTCAGAAAGTTCAGGTCCGCACCGGCAAAACCACCGGCCAAGAAACCATTACTATTTCAGGAAAATTACCAAATCACACTGACGATCTGCTAAACGCCGAATCCGTCCGGGTAGTATTGCGTAACAGTAATACTTATGTGATTTATGAACAGCAAATTGATTTCGTTCCAGATCAAACTTCGGTTAACAACGTTGTTTACCAACTGGGTAATCCCAAAAGCAAAACTGAGTCGGTTTGCACGTTGCGTCTTGATAGCAACCGTAATTCTTTTTCGCTAATCTGCACCAGGGTATCCCTGCAGGGCTTGCGATGCCCCTTCATTATAGAAATTGAAACAGAAAATTTTAACGGCTGGGCCCAGGCTGATGAAGACATCGTCAACAGCCGCAAACCCATCCCGCTTGCACTCTTGCGAAACTGGGAGGACCTCCTCCAGCTATCCGGAACCCCCGTGGTCAGAAAAAGCCATCGGGATAATAATGACAGTTTGCGACTAAAGGGGTGGCTGACCATCAAAGATGAAGTTGACCTGTCGAATCGCCAGATGATTCTGGATTGGGACCAGCAGAGTTTTATGATCCCGCCAGGCAGCCTTCAAGCGACCCGCCACCAGGAATTTTACGTCTGCAAAAAAGTCGAGCTTACCGATAACCTGGGTAATCCGGCACTATTCTCCGCTCTTATCGATCTGCAAAAATGCTCGTTCAGCATCAGCATAACCAAAACCAACATCATCTCAACTTCGGGAAATATCACCCTAGGCCTGCAATTTGACAATTTTGACGAAACTGTTGATATAATTCTGCCTTGAGCGGGATCAGCCGTGGCAATGGTATCGATGTTGTTGTCCGGTTATTTTATTATGGCCGAACATATTGGGGAATTTTCAACCTTTCACCCTTCCGCAACGCCGACTCATGAGCGATAATGCCTGGAACCGTGTAGGCCAAAGCCTCATAGACATCAACCGGCGACCGGCGGTTGTGAACCAGAGCATCTATAAACTCATGGGTCAGAAACGCATGTGAACCATGATGCCCGCTGTCATGACGCAATGGCTCAGGCAGCATATCGGTTTCCCACCATTGCGGTTGTTTATAAATTTCATGATTTGGCAAATTACGAACGAACCCGGCATCGTCCTTTTCGGTCTGATTGCCCTTACGCAAAATCGTGGGTCCCAGTCCGTTGGGGTGCGCCGCATAAAAGCTCATCTTATCTCCTATCCATTGTGCTCGTTCCGTCCCCCGGTGCGCGCCTTTCCACCAGACATTGACCCGAAACCCGTGCCCTCGATCGGTCCGGAACATCGCCGATTCATTCCAGAATGGATTCTTATACACATTATCCTTTAGAAAAACGCTGTCGTCACCCCAACCATGACAAACCACCTCGGTCAGTCTCTCGCCGGTAACACTTACCAGATGAGCTGTACAATGGGTCGGATAGTGCATCGGCGCCATTCCATAACGCCACGTCCGTTTGCCCTCGAAATTATACAGCCCCTCCAGCCCGTCGTGCTGATACTCAGACTCACAATAAAAAATCTCCCCGAACTTGCCCTGCTCTTGAAACTTGCGTGCGGAAATCACAAATTGCTGGTAGTGACTGGTCTCCGCCATCATATAAGTCAGACCGGTTTTTTTCACCGTATCCAGCAGCAACTCCGCCTGCTCAACGCTTCCCCACGCTGCCGGAACCGCGGAAATGACATGCTTGCCGTGTTTCATCGCCTCCACAACATGCTGGACGTGTAAAGGCCCGTCCGTAAAAACGGCCACCGCTTCCACCTTTTTATCCAGAACCAGCTCTTCCAGCGACGAATAGGCTTTATCACATTTGTACACCTGCATCAGTCGCTTACGTCGGTCCTCCCGCAAGTCACTTACCGCTTCCACGATGCAGTCCGGGTGTTGGTGCCATTGAAAAGCTGTGCCAAAATTCCCCCCCACCACTCCGATTCGTAATTTTCGCGGTGCGGTATTGGCCGCCATCACGGGATGCGTCGCAAAAACCGACCCTGCAAATACGTAACTGCCCAGCTTCATAAAATCACGTCGCGTATAAACACTTGCCTTGCTGTTAACGTCTTTTTGATAATCGTTCTTCTTCCGTACCATGTTACTTCTCCTGGCTCACAAAGCTTACTGAATCGGATTTCCGGCGGCATCCAATGGATTGACAATTTCAACTTTACCAACCGGCAAAGAGGCAATCAAATCACCCAGGTCATAAACTGCCAACGCCCCATGAACCATGCTTACCAGTTGATTCTTCGATATATGCGTTTTAATAACATTCGACCAGGAGACCAACATATCACTCAACGCTACCGATGAGAAAAGCTCCGGCTCCAGTGCCGCCGCGTGCAATGCCGGCACCGCCACATTGCCCCTGGCTACCAGAGTAATCGCCCCGGCTGGTAAACTGTCAAATTTTTGCTTCGCGTACCGGGCACAGACCAGTACATCTTCCGCCCGCATACCCACATAAGAACGCCTCAATAGATAAGCGGTATATACATCCTGTCCATCCCCTCCGTGATGCGGCTTAAAATAACTCTGATCATTTTGCTTGGTCTCTCCCGAACCCCGCAAGTCCACCGCCAACACCACCTGGCCTGCTTTTACCAGCTTTACAATTTCGCCGTCCGCCTGAGCCTGATCTGCTTTACCCTTTTCGTTTAGGTACAACACCAGCTTGTCGGGATTATCTTTCTCAGGCACAAACAATAACGCCGCCAAATATATTCCCTTTTCCGGTTTTATCACCAACTTTTCTACATGATAACCATCACCCTGCACTTTACCCAGGTTTTGCACTTCCGGCTCCGGCAAATCCGACAGCTTTCGCACGTCGACAATCTTTCGCACCTTCTCCAACGCTTCGGCCTTCGGAGTTGCTGCCCAATACTCCCGACGCCCCGTTGCTAACCGCTTTTCATATTCCTCGTTAATATCATACGACGACCGGGCCCCTTCCAACAACATCACCTGACCCTGCAGCGTACATTGCAATTCTTCGTCAGTAAACAATTTTATTGCCGGCTCGTTAATAACCTCATCCACTCCCCGCAACCAACGCGACAGCCAACGCGTCGCCGCCTCACGCTGTAATTTGCCATAGTTATGTGGCGCATCGTTCTCTATCAGATCGATCTGCTCCGAAAAACCCATCCTGGAATATAATCTTTTTGCATAACGAAAACTGTCCCACACACCCCCAATATCGAAAAAGTCCTTCGTCGCCGCACATATCATTATAGGCATCGGCGCCCGCATCATCAGATAATCCGCGTGCCCCATCCCGAATTCCAACTGCCCAAAAATATTCTGCTCAGCGTCCTGACACCCGATGGTATGCAACAAACGATCAAAACTGGTTATATAGCAACTCGGCGCCGCCGCCTTGATACGTTCCTCCAAAGCCATCAGATAAGACGTCTGTGTCCCGCCACCGCTGTTACCCGTACAGCCGATTCGCTCAACATCAATCTCTTTACGCTCCTGCAGGTAATCGACCGCCCGCATCCCGTCCCATACTTCGAACCAGGCTGTATTCCGCCCCAGCAAAACGCTCCCCACACCTATCATGTTATGCCCACGCGTTCCCCAGAACGGATACTTTCCTGCCTCATCGACTATCTGCATCCGCTCACCCTGATCAATCGGATCATAAACCAACGCTGCTATCCCATTCAGCGCCAACAACGCCCCCATCGTCTGATAGGACTCATAAGCCTTGGCATTCAAAGCATGTCCGCACGGCACCACCGCCGCCGGATAGGGCCGCTGATACTTTGCACTGTCAGGTAAAAACAAAACTCCCGTTACATAAAATTTCGGCTGGCTCTCAAAAATCACTTTTTCAACTCGATACCCCTCACGTTGAACCACACTCACCACCCGCGCATTCAAAGGCGTTCGCTGGGGAAAATCGCCCAACGCTCCCAGAAATTTCTCTCGCAGTCGCAGCTGATACGCTGCTATCTGCTCACCGGTCTTTATCTCTTCGTAGTTCTTACTCCACTGCTCCACCGCCTTATCCACTTCCCCCAATAAATATAGCTTCATCATGTCCGACGCGGGTTGCCCCTGGATTTTTCCTCCAAATACGCTAAGCGATTCTCCCTCTTCCGCCCTCACCGTAGTTACTAAACCAACGAAAACCAGCAGCCAAACCTTCACAATCCACATTCTTTTCCGGTTTTTTCCCATGATCATTTTCCTTTCTACAAAATTTCCAAAAGGTACGGCCAAAATCTGATCTTATCAAAAAAAGCAATTCATGTTTTTATAGGTAACTGTCAGTGCCCGGATTGAGCAAGCAAAAAATCCCTCAGAGCCGGCAGGTTGTCTGCATTGAGGATGTCCACGCCGGCAACCTGGAGTTCCTTCCAGATAACCGGTTGGTCCGGTGTCCCCCAGAGTCTGAATTTCCTGCCTTTACTGTGCACTTCCCGGACAGTCTCATAAAGTTTTTGCCGATCCGCCTCGGGCATGGAACCGTTGCCGTCCCAGTTGGACAGTTTAGAGGCGCTATCGCTGATCCAGGGCATGAAGTGCACCGGTTCGTCGGAATTGATATCACTCAATCGACCGTCCATGCCTGAATAACGAATCTTTTGCTCCTTCATAAGTCCCGGCGCACGATTGCCGCTGATAACCACCTGGATAGGCCCCGGACGAACTTGATTGTCACTAACGACAGTAAGCATGTTGGCGTATTGTGACAAAACTTCATGCAAAGCCAGATACGTCTCCACTGCGTCGGTTTTGATATCGATCCACAAGATAAATTCCGGCCCGCCGCGAAAAACGTGCCCGCCATTTTTCTTTACCCGCTCATGCAACGGATCGAGATACAATTTTTGCAGTGTCCGCTCAACCTGAACGTCTTCCGCATCATGCGCAACGAGAAGTTCACCGTTAACCAGGTGAATGTCCGCCTCAACACTGCAAAAACCATTCTCCAGTGCATCAAAAAGTGGCCGAGCGTGTTGATAGTCGTTGTGGGCATGAGCCTTCGTCAGAATTATCGGCCCAGGACCTTCACAGCCGATCAAAACCACAGCCAATAAAGCAACCAGAGACCACGAAACAAATCTGAACATGCTAAACATCCTTTCACTGTATCTTTCTGGTTTTACGATAACAACCAATTCGGTTACTGATTCACCCGGACATCCTCAGCCAACAACTCGACAGTACTGTTGCCGTTGAAATGATTGATCATCGGCTGAAACACCAGGTCGAAACTGTCCGCGCTCTTGAGGATTTTTGCCCAGTTGCTCTTGTGAAATGCCACCGCACGAATCACACCACCTGGTCGGTTTTGGGCCGCTTCATCGTCGCAGTGGGCAACCAGGAATTGCAGGTGCTCGTTGCGCTTGCCCATTGACCGGGGAGGATTAACCAGACGAAGATTTCGCCCCACCAACAGCACTCGCGGATTGCCGGATCCAAACGGACCGAGTTTTCCAATCATTGTCACCGTAGCAAGGTCTAGGCTCGTCAACCGAACTTCAGCGTCGATATCCAGGCGGCTGAGAAAATCCTGCTCGCTGAAATTATCACAGCCGTAAGCATTGAAAGCCTGGCGAAACTCTTCAATCTTTTGCGTTTGACACGTCAGGCCCGCAGCCATCTGATGCCCACCAAAGCCCATCAGGTGCTCCGAACAGCTTTCCAACGCAGCACAAATATCAAAACCTTCCACGCTGCGGCACGAACCCATAGCGGTCTCGCCCTGAATTGAAATAACCGCTGTCGGTTTACCACAAGCGTCCACGATGCGACTGGCAACGATGCCAATCACACCCGCGTGCCAGTTCTCTGCCGCAACAACAATCGCCCGAAAGTCGCCCTTGTCCATTCCCAACGCCTTGACCTGGGCCAGGGCCTCTTCGGTAATTTGCTTTTCGACTTTCTGACGGAGGCGATTCTGACTTTCCAGATAAGCAGCTATTTCGCGAGCTCGATCTTTGCTGCTTTTGGTAAACAATTCCACCGCCAATCGAGCATGGCCCATTCGACCTGCCGCATTTAATCGCGGTGCCAACTTGAAACCAATGTCAAAACTGTCCAATTGTGTTCCGGTCAGACCGGTTGCTTCGATAAGTGCCCGAATCCCCAGATCACCACTGGCAGAAAGCCCCCGCATCCCGAAATGGGCCAATACACGATTTTCTCCACTTAGCGGCACAACATCCGCAATAGTCCCCAGACCCGCCAAAGCCGTTGCCGAGATGAGAAATTCGCGGAATTCGTCTGTAACTTTTTTCGAACCGGAAAATTCCTGCGAAAGTGCCCACGCCAGTTTGAACGCCACCCCGGCCCCACACAGATAACGACAGGGATAATCCTCACCGGGTAAATCGGGATGCAACACCGCCACCGCCTCTGGTAGATCACCTTCGATTTTGTGATGGTCGGTGATAATCAGGTCAACCCCCAGCCGGGCAGCTTCACGGGCCTGGTCAACCGCTGTCACGCCGCAATCTACCGTGATAATCAGTTGGGCGCCCTTTTGGGCCAGTTGCCCAATGGCTTCCACGCTGAGGCCGTAACCTTCCTCAATCCGGTGCGGTACATAAAATTCCACTTCTTTGCCGGCCAGCTTGAAACAGTGCCACAAAATTGCCACCGACGTAATCCCGTCAACATCGTAATCGCCATATATGACAATTTTTTCGTCCTGCTCAATAGCCTGCTTAATCCGCTTAACCGCCTGGTTCATCTGCACAAATCGTTCCGGATCAGCCAGATCGTTCAGCGACGGCTGCAAAAAACTCTGGGCCGAAGCTAAATCCCGCACCCCCCGATTGAACAACAACTGAGCGATCAACTCAGGCACTTTCAACTGTTGGGCCAGTTCCTCACAACCGGGCCAAACCTCTCTAACCTGCCACTGTTGCGGCTGATTTGCTTTTTTCGTCCGTCGCCTTGCTAACATGGATTCCATTTCACATCTGTTGTTTACTAAGAGCCCCTAATATAATGCGTCAGGAATAATGAATATTGGCCACTAATCCTGTCGAAAATTCATTTTGTTAGAGCTAATATTTTCGACAGCTGCTATCCGAAGTAATTCACTGCATTGATAAAGAGACTTAAACCGTCGGGCTTTTCGACTGCTTCTCTGGTCCAGCGGGGATGATGAGTTGGGTGAACGTTTCTCTCCGGGTGCGGCATCAGGCCCAGCACCCGTCCGGTGGAATCGCACAAACCCGCAATGTGATCGGTCGAACCGTTGGGATTCACCGGATAATCACCAAAATTCCCCTCCCTGTCAACATATCGATAAGCCACCTGCCCAACCTCTATCACCTGCTGCTTAACCTGCTCATCTGCAAAACAAACTTTTCCTTCACCGTGAGCCACCGGCAGATAAATTCGCTGGCCCGGGTTGATAAAAACACATTTATCCGTCCCCGCCTCCAGGTAAACCCAGCGATCCTCGAACTTACCCGAATCGTTATAAGTTATCGTCACCTGCTGCAGTGCAACTTCCCGATCCGCCCCACCGCCTTCATTCAATCCCCCCAGCAACCCCGCCTTGACCAGCACCTGAAATCCGTTACATATCCCGATCACCAGCTTGTCCGCATCAATAAACTGCTGAACCTGTTCGCGAAAATGATGGATCAACTGATTGGCCAGAATCTTGCCCGCCGCAATGTCGTCGCCGTAACTGAATCCGCCCGGCAATGCCAGCACCTGAAAATCAGCCAACAAACTCGGCTGCTCGATCAACCGGTTCACATGCACCCGCTCTGTTACCGCCCCCGCCAACGAAAAAGCGTGGCAGGTCTCCATATCACAATTCGTCCCCGCCGTTCGCAATACCAAAACTTTTACTTGTGCCATTTATTTCCCTAAATTTTCCATTCCGATTTCACGCTTACGTCGCACAGCCGCTCAAGCAGCTTCTTCACTTAACTACCACCGCAACGGCTTCTGCCAGGTCTCTTTCAGATCCGCGATTTCCGCGTCAATTACAGCATGGTTGCCCCGATTTCTAATGACCAACCGGATCCCATCCGTAACCTTACCGATTTCGGCAAAACGTACGTTCCGCAAAATTTTTGCCAGCTTACCGATATCATCCGGGTGCACTTCCAGCACCAACCGGGAGGGACTTTCGCTGAACAAAATCTGATAATTTTTTCCCACGTCCCGCCCAACCGGGACGCCGCTTAGATTGACATCCATACCCAGACCGCCGGCAAAAGCCATTTCCGCCAACGCCACCGCCAAACCCCCTTCACTGCAATCATGGCAGGAACGCACCAAGCCGTCCGAAATTGCCTCGGCAACCGCGTGGATAATTTTCGGACCGGCTTGGAGATCGACCCGCGGGACGTTGGCACCCAGTTGGCCGTGCAATTTGTAAAAATGCGAACCGCCCAGTTCGTCCCGGGTTTCGCCCACGAAAACAATAACATTGCCGGGTTCTTTAGCATCCATCGTTACGCATTTTTGCGCTTCGGTAACAATTCCCATGGCACTTATGAGAAGCGTGCCGGGAATGTTGATGGTCTGTCCGGAATCGGTTTGAAATTCGTTGTTGAGAGAATCCTTGCCGGAAATAAAAGGCGTGCCGTAAGCCATGGCAGCATCGTAACAACCCTGTGCCGCCCGAACCAGACTGCCCAGTCGGTCCGGTTTGTTGCAGTTTCCCCAGCAAAAATTATCCAGAATCGCAATTTTGCCGGGATCGGCACCGACCGCCACCACGTTGCGTACGGCTTCGTCGATAGCCGCCAGCGCCATCCAGTAAGGATCGATATCGCTATATTGCGGACAGATGCCGCAGCCGATAGCCACCGCCCGCTCACTGTCCAGCCGCGGTCGAATCACCGATGCATCACCGGGACCATCGTTGACCAGGCCAACCAGCGGCTTAACCACCGAACCACCCTGAACCTCGTGATCGTACTGACGAACCACCCATTCTTTACTAGCCACGTTGTAGCTGGACAGGATCGCCTTCAAATCGCCGGTGTAATCGGCCTGCTCGGTAATTTCCGGTTCACTCAACTGCAGCTTTTGCCATCGTGCCTGACGGGTGTATTTCGGCACTCCCCCGTGCAGAAAATCCATATCAAGTTCACCAACTGTTTGGCCCTGATAGCGCAGCACCAACTTCTTGTCATCTGTAAATTTTCCTATTATCGTTGCTTCGACATCCTCGCTGTCGAATATTTCCTGAATCTGCACCAGCTTTTCCGGCGGAACCGCGATGACCATTCGTTCCTGAGCTTCACTTATCCAGATTTCGGTGTAACTGAGCCCCTGATATTTCAACGGTACCTTGTCCAGATCAACAACCGCCCCCAGCTTTTCGCCCATTTCGCCCACCGCACTGCTCAATCCGCCGGCCCCGCAATCGGTAATGGCAACGTACAAACCTTTGTCGCGTGCCGTAAGCAGCGTGTCGAGGGTCTTTTTCTCGGTTATGGCGTTGCCGATCTGAACCGCGTGCGAAAAGAGGGTTTCGTGCTCGTGGGTCATTTCGCCGCTGCTAAAGGTGGCACCGTGAATCCCATCCCTACCGGTCCTGCCGCCCACGACCATAATCAGGTTACCGCTACGTGCCGAACCGAAACATTTGTCCGCCGGGATCAAGCCTACGTTGCCGCAATAAACCAGGGGATTTCCCAGATAACGTTCGTCAAAAAGCACCGCCCCATTGATCGTCGGAATCCCCATCCGGTTACCATAATCGCGAACTCCGCCGACCACCCCTTTCATCACTCGACGGGGATGCAACACACCAGCCGGCAGCTCTTGCAGCTTCAAGTCCGGTGGCGCAAAGCAAAAAACATCCGTATTGGCAACCGGCTTGGCCCCCAGACCGGTACCCATCGGGTCTCGAATAACCCCGCCGATTCCCGTTGCAGCCCCACCGTAAGGTTCAATGGCCGAGGGATGATTGTGGGTTTCAACCTTAAAACAAATGCCGTATTCTTCGTCAAACTTGATCACGCCAGCGTTATCCTCGAACACCGAAATGCACCAGTCCTTGTTAAGCTCGCTGGTGGCCCGGGCAATGGTTGACTTGAGCAGATTGTCAATAACCTCGGTACGGGTTTTCCCATCGGCATCGGCACAAACCAATTCAATGGTGCCGCGAAAGGTTTTGTGAACGCAGTGCTCACTCCAGGTCTGGGCCAGCATCTCCAGTTCGATATCGGTCGGTTCGCGGTTCAGCTTACGATAATAATCCTGGATGGCCCGCATCTCCGCCACGTTCAAAAACAAATCCTTTTTCCCGCTGAGCTCTTCCAACTCCTGCTCACCCAGCTCTCTGATCGGAATCTGACTGATTTTGAGGTGATAAGGCGCAACATGGGCCAGCGGTATTTCGGCATCGGCACCAAAAATGACTTCCTCAATGCAGTCGTTGGCCAGCACTCTCTGGGCGATTAGCTGTTTTTGTTTTTCACTGAGCCCTCCCAGCAAGACGTATTTTCTCGCCGTCCGCACCGATTCCAACTCCAGCCCCATATCAGCTAGCGCCATCATGGTCGATGCCGCCACCGGATCGGTCACGCCGGGCTTGAGATGAACTTCCATAATAGTCGCCTGCGCCAGTCCCGCAGGAGCCCCGCTCTGTCCGAGGCAATAAAGTTCACTGACCGGATCAACCAAAACTTCCCGGGCAATCCTTTGCAATGTTTCGCTGTCCAGGTTCCCTTCCAGCAGAAACACCCGCAACACCTGAACCGCCTGAACGGTTTCGATTCCCAGTTGCGTGATATCCGCCAAAACTTCCTGACCGTGCACATCTTCATAATCACTTTTGGTATATATTTCGATTCGATTTATCATGCTAACTTTCGCAATTATTCCGGCAATTCCTTACGCAACATTTTCTTTTCGATGAGTTCATTACGCTTCAGCTGAGCCTTGGTCAACATTTGAACAATTTTCTTTTCATCTTTTTCCTTGAGAGTTTTCTGAACCTTTTGCAGTTCCCGGATCAGCCGACCCACCGCCGCAGCACCGTTGGACGCATTGGCCATCAGAATATCCCGCCAAACCCCTGCCGGTCCCGAGGCTATCCGGGTAGTATCCAGAAAACCCTTACCGCACAGCATCATCTGTTCCAAATCGTTGCAATTAATCAATGCCGCCGCCAGGACATGCGGCAAATGACTGATCCGGGCCAGCACCTTATCGTGTTCATTCGGACTCATCTGGCAAACCAGCATCCCTAGCGCTTCCCAAAAGTCACTCAGCAATTTTACCGTTGAATTTTTAGTTGCTTCGGTGGGTGTCAAAATGCAATGCGCCCCGTCAAATAAATCCGCCCGTGCAAATTCCACACCCCGCTGCTCCGAACCTGCCATGGGATGCGAACCTAAAAATTCAACTTTGCCCTTCAACTTCTTTTGCCCCCAACGAACCGGCAGAACCTTGGTACTACCGACATCGGTTACGACTGCGGTATCGCGTAGATGCTCAGCCATTTGCCCCAACAAATCACTAAAAGTGCCGATGGGACTGGCAAGAATAACCAAATCTGCATCCCGGACCGCCTCAGGTATATTGTTGTAAACCAGGTCAACCACCTCAGCTTCCAGCGCCTTGTCCCGCGTAACTTGGCGGTGGCTGAATCCCACCCGCTTGATGTGCGGAAATACCCGATCAATCGCCAGCCCCACCGAGCCGCCCAGTAAACCCAGTCCAACAATCGTTACTGATTCTAATTCGTTTATTTTCATAATCTTACATCGACCAAACTAATGACTAGAACTCCTGCCCAGACTAGCGATCCTTATTTCAAATGTCAATTTTTTTCTTGATATACCCCCCGATTTTGGTTATCATGGGGTTAGTGAGCTTAGCAGGAAAGCAGGGAAATGTATGTTCTAGTATAGCTCACTATTTTTATTTACGCCCTTGGCCGGCAACTGTGTAATGCCCCAAGGTCGATTAACTTAA
The DNA here is from genome assembly GCA_016934515.1 of Sedimentisphaerales bacterium. Classification (GTDB taxonomy): domain Bacteria; phylum Planctomycetota; class Phycisphaerae; order Sedimentisphaerales; family SM23-30; genus JAFGSR01. The sequence continues at coordinate 7,216 of JAFGSR010000111.1, read as the reverse complement.
GAAATTTTATTGAAGAGCTCTTTCGCAACCGTCTGTTTATCAGAGGATGCCAAAGCCGCTCAGGAAATTTTATGGCGAATAATATAAATCAAGGCGCAGAAAGTACGATTATAAAATCCAACAATAATGATTGGCTGGATTTTGAAAAAACCCTTGCGGAACTAAGCAATCAGATCGTCGAACTGCAAAACCTCCAGAAGGCCAAGGGGATTGACTATTCACCGGAGATCCGTCAGCTCCGCAACAATCTTGTTAAGCTGACCACGAAAATTTACGATAATCTTTCGGCCTGGGAAACCGTCCAGGTTGCCCGACACCCCAAACGCCCCTTACTGCAGGACTATCTTAAAATAATTGTGCAGGATTTTCGCGAACTGCACGGGGACCGCTGTTTTGGTGACGACCGCGCTATGGTTACCGGTATCGGTCGTATCGGCCGAGAAAAGGTCCTCATCGTGGGTCATAACAAGGGGCGTTCCACCGAAGAAAAAGTTGCCTGTCACTTTGGTTGCGCACATCCGGAAGGATACCGAAAAGCACTGCTGAAAATGAAGCTGGCGGAGAAATTTCAGTTGCCCATCATTTGTCTCATCGACACACCCGGTGCCTATCCCGGCATCGGAGCCGAAGAGCGAGGCCAGGCCCAGGCAATTGCGAACAATCTCATGGAAATGTCCCTGCTCCGCACCCCGATTGTTTGTGTAGTAATCGGCGAAGGCGGTTCCGGCGGAGCGCTGGGCATCGGCGTGGGTGATCGTCTGGCCATAATGCAAAACGCCTATTACTCAGTTATCACTCCGGAAGGCTGTGCGGCAATCCTCTGGAAAACCGGCGAACAGGCTGCTCAGGCCGCTGAAGCGCTCAAGCTCACGGCAAAACATTTGCTGAAATTCAACGTAGCTGATCAGATTATTCCCGAACCGCTCGGCGGTGCCCACCGCAATCATCATGACGCAGCTCACAATCTTGAAATGTACCTGGTCAACACCCTGCGTGACCTGCGCCGCTGCAAGATGGATAATTTACTGGAAAACCGGTATCGCAAACTTCGGCGTATCGGACAATACTCGAATAACGGCTCAAATAAAGCAGCCTCTGCCAAAACACGAATCTCCGGCCTGGCCGGTAATCTGAGTGAATCCGCCCCCGAAACTCCCGTGCGAAAAAAGCCAATAGCTCATTAACTCAGTTCTTCCCACCCCCAAAAAAACAGTCAACCCGGGGATTTTCCGGACTGACTGTTTCAATACCAAAGCGAAGCAGCAAAAGCGGTACGCAGAGCATACCCAAGCTGCTTGGCGAATCTAAATTGCCCTACCTGTTAAAAAGCAAGGTAGAGTGCTTAATTTTCGAACAGTATAATCTGAACTTTGCCAATTAAGAACTTATTAAAAACTTATCAGCCGCGACCGCCGCCGGTTCTTTCTTTGGCCTGATTGACTTTGAGAGAGCGACCGTCAAGCTCCTGCCCATTCATTGCTTCGATGGCTTTTTGAGCTTCAGCGTCATCGGGCATGATTACAAAGCCAAAGCCTCGGGAACGACCGGTCATACGATCCTGGATAACCGAAGCGCTTTCCACCTGACCAAACTCTACAAAAGCCTCACGCAGGCTGTCATCAGTGGTACCATACGACAAATTGCCAACATAAATATTCATCTAAAACATCTCCCGAAAAAAAAGAAAAAAGAATTAAAAGTCGGAAAGGACCCCATCGGAAAATTCACCCGAGAAACGGAATGGAATCGCGACAAGATACGTGCCGAACAACCAGCAAATTTGAAAGAGTCGCTTAATAATACCAGGGACAAAAAGGCGAAAGGCTCAAAACTGTCAGTCCCCTGCGGACTCTAAAAAACCTCGACCCCCAAATAACTTCCCATACGCCATAAAAACAGTAACATCATAATCACGTTTATCACAATAAACGTGGAAAGTCCACAGATTTCTATAATATTTCCCCATGATTCCAGGTCGGCAGAAGTGGGGACGTATTACGAAAACCGCCGTAAAGCCTTTATAAAAAGCCAGTTAACTTTCCCAAGGGTTTTTTTTGCTTTTCTGTAGCATCGGCATATAAGTGGAATTTTATTCCAGATTTTCCACGATTTTGCAGAATTGGCGCCCTCTATCCTGGAAATTTTCAAACATATCGTAACTGGCACAACCAGGTGACAACAGCGCAACCATTCCCTCTTGGCTATGCGAACGAACTTCCCTCACCGCCTGTTCGAGTGAATCAACCATCAGGTAATCCGGTCCGGGAAGCCCCAGTGCTTGTTTTCGCGACTCAATCTGCTCAGCCAGCAAATGGCGCATTTGGCCGAGCAGGGCAACAAATCGGACATCACCCGTGCCAACCAACCGCTCGATGAGTCCTTCGAAGGATATTTTTTTATCGTAACCGCCCAGAATTATCGCCTTATCCTCCCCAAAGGCATTCAATGCCGCAATAACACTTTCTGGAGTAGTCGCAATGGAATCGTTGTAGTAGCGCACTCCCTGAAATTCTCTTATCAACTCCAGGCGATGGGGCAGCCCCGTAAAATTTCTTAACGCCTGGCGTGCCGATTCGCTTTGCACGCCAAATAATCCCGCCGTCGCTATCGCCGCCGAGGCGTTTAACTGGTTATGCGAACCGGGTATCTGCAATTCAATCTGCTGTCCAGATTCGTCCGGATACCATACCACCCGACCCGGCGCTAAATCGGACCAGGAAACGATTTCACTATCCAGCCGATTCAAAACCGCAACACCATCGGACTTTTGAAAACGCAAAATGTTTTGCTTGGCGCGGATGTATTTCTCCATACTCTCGTGCCAATCCAGATGGTTTGGGGCAATGTTGGTCAGTACCGCAACCTCAGGGCTGCGTTTTATCATTGCCAGATCATGAAGCTGAAAACTGCTCAACTCCAGCACCACAACATCATCGGCACTGATTTCCTCCAGACGGCAAAGCAGGTTTTCCGATCCCAGGTTACCGCCGATCCACACCCTGCCAAACAGAGCAGCCGGATCGCTTTTCCCCTGCTGAAGAATAGCCTGGATCATGGCGGTGGTGGTGCTCTTGCCGTTGCTGCCGGTAACCGCCACGATTCTACCCGTGCAGAGCTCGAAAAACAGATTCATCTCGCTGGTCAATTCCAGACCGTTATCGCGGGCAATCCCCAAATAAGCTGAGTTTTTTTTGACCGCCGGGTTCACCACCACCAGATCGGTTTTTTCGGCAGTGAAATCTTCCGAACAGTGCCCGCCCAGGTGATATTCGATCTGCAGATCTGAAAGTTGTGCAAGAGAGTCGCTCAACTGCTCCCTGGAACGCAAGTCGGTTACCAGGACCTGAGCGCCGGCCCTGGCCAGGAAACGACTGACCCCAATCCCACCACCAAAACTGCCCAGCCCCATCACCACTACCCGTCGGCCGGCAAATCTGTCGCGAATATTTAAACAGTTCATTTTTTCGCAGGCTGCTGGCCGCGCATTACCGTAATCAGATCGGCTTTCATGTCCAGGCAGGCCTGTTCAATACACTTTTCCCAGTTATCACCGAATTTCTCAATATATTCCGGCTTCTCGTAGGCGTAGTTTATCGATCTAGAGGCGTTTATCAAACATCCGCTGTTATCAGCACGGTTAAATTGCAGACAATCGGCGGCGGAGGCCCCTTGCGTCCCATAGCCGGGCACCAGGAAAATAATGTGCGGATACTGCTGCCGAAGCGCACTAGCCTGCTCCGCGGCGGTTCCACCCACTACCATACCAATATTGCTCAAGCCGCAACTGCCCATGTATTGTGGTTCGACTGCCAGCGTAGCAACCTGCTCAGCCAGAACTTCAAAGAACCTTCGTCCCGATTCGTCCGCAAAATCCTGCAATATTCCCGCCGACGGATTCGAAGCTCGAATCCATACGAACAAACCTTTACCCTGCTCGATCGCCATATCCGCAAAAGGTTTAATCCCGTCAATGCCGGCAAAACCGTTAACCGTAATAGCGTCCGGCGCCACAATGTCGTCCATGTCGATGAATTCCGGATTCTTCAAATGGGCTTCCGCGTAGGCCTGGGCCGTACTGCCAATATCGCCACGCTTGACGTCCCCAATGACTTCCAATCCCAACTCGTTAGCTTCCTGAATTAGTGAATAATAACTTTCGACACCTTCCCACAGATAACGTTCGAAGAAGGCGGAATTAAACTTGACCGCCGGGACGTGTGGGGCCACTACCCTCAGCACTTTAACAGAAAAATCGAAAATGGCATCGATTGATGCCTCGATATCCATCTCATCATTCAAATCCTTATGTTCGGTAATCTGCTTGGGCAACCGGGAATATACCGGATCAATACCTACACAAATCGGCACACCTTTATCTTTGACGGCCTGCGAAAGTCTATCAGCAAAATGGTCGGCCACAACAGGAATCCTTTCTGTCAGGTGGCAAAATGCCACAGCAAATTAATTAAATATTCATCAATTACGGTATTTATAGACCCCCCGGTTCATTCAGGCAAGCAGAAACTGAAAATTAACCTGATTCAGGTTTATTCACCCAACCAAAGTCATTTTTGGCGGGATCACTACCGTCAAACTGTATGGTTGTAGCCGCTGCCCCTTTTCCCCCAGACGAAACTCCTAATCCCCGGCGACGTGTAATTGTTGTGAAAAAAACTGCCAAGCCTCATCCGCCAGTTCTTCTGAGCAGAAATTACTGCTCAAAATAGCATCTTGAGCAACACCTCAAACCGCACCGGATTTTATTGGTTATCGGGCATAAGTTGGGAAAAATTTAATCAGGCTGGTTCCGGTAACTTTCCCGGCAGCCGGCTTTCTCCAAAACCACGGTTTTTAACCTCGAAAATTGGCCCCGCCGACTTTTACCCTCTCCTTCATGGCTCAACGAAAATCGGAACAGTTTCTTTTCCATTATCCCACATATTTTGCCGAAAAACTCAATGTTGGGCATGAGCTACCGGGTCAGATTCATTGTTATTTTGAATCATCATTGATTAACTCATCCTTTCACCTTGTTTGGCTCCAAGCCTCGGAGCTTATGCCGGTTGACCTTTTTTTTGCTAAAGCTAAATAGACTACGGGGTGGTTGCCGAGTGAAGATTTTTAGAAACATAAAAAGACGCGCCAAAATCATATTGCTTATAGCCATATTTTTGGCTTTGATCGCAAGCTTATCTGTCGTCATAATTATTCACGCTGGATTGGATTCAACTTCAATCTTGCTGGCAATTGGAGTTGCGGTTTATCTGTTGGGTTACCTTGTCAACCGACTGTTCCAACCTGAAAATATTGCCAGAGAACGCACCAAAAAACTTGAAAGCTTCAATCAGGCTCTTTCAACTCAGATATCCGAAACAAAACAGGCTCAGGAAGAACTGGTAATATTCAAAAAATTTGCCGAACACACCGAACAAGGTTTCGGGATGGCCGATCTTTCCGGGTACCTTACTTACGCCAATCCTGCTCTTTGCCGACTTCATCAGGAATCCGATCCAGGTAATTCGATCGGGCAGCATGTCAGCAAATTCTATGATGATCAGGACCGGGAATGGCTCAGAAATGAAGTGCTGCCTCAGGTAATAAAACAAGGACACTTTACGGCTGAAATCTCCTTGCGACGCCTCAAAGGTCCATCTATTCCAACTATGCAATCAATATTTGTCATCCGAGACGAACAGGATCAACCCATCTGCCTGGCAAATGTGATTACCGACATAAGTAAACTTAAGCAAGCCGAGGAGGAAGTTAAGAAACATCGGATTAATCTTGAAGAACTGGTAACCGAACGCACTCACGAACTGGAAAAAGCTAATCGCGAATTACAACACGAAATTTCCGAACGCAAACGGTCTGAAAAGGAGGCGGATTTGTCCCGGCTGGAAATCGAACAGGTCAACCTTCACCTGAAAACCTCCATGGAACAAGCCAACCTAATGGCCCGCGAAGCTGAGCAAGCCAACAAAACCAAAAGCACCTTCCTGGCTAATATCAGCCATGAAATTCGCACGCCCATGAACGCCATTTTAGGCTTCAGCGATATTTTATACGACGAAAAACTCACCCTCGACCAGCGGCAGCACGTCAGCGTCATTCGCAACACCGCCGAAAATCTGCTCACGCTCATCAACGATCTTCTGGATTTCTCTAAAATCGAAGCAGGAAAATTCAATATCGAACATTGTGAATTTTCTCTGCTGGAATTTATCCAGGAAATTAAATCCCTCATGCTACACGAAGCAACAAAAAAACAACTCGATTTCAAAGTAAACTACAACAATATTGACAATAATCACATCCGTACCGACCCGGTTAGATTACGCCAATGTTTAATTAACTTGTTAAGCAACGCCATAAAATTTACCGAACATGGCCATGTCTATTTGAATGTTTCTATCCTGCAAAGAAATAAAGAAAACATCCTGATCTGCCAGGTGGAAGATATCGGAATCGGTATCCCAATTGACAAACAAACAGCGATATTCTCCTCTTTCACCCAGGCTGACAACAGTATATCCAGGAAATTCGGCGGCACCGGACTGGGCCTGACCATCACTAGCCACCTTGCCGAGCTGCTCGGTGGTTCTATTTCGCTGGATAGCGAACCCGGAAAAGGTTCAAAATTCACCATCGGAATACCTATTGATATCCTGTGCCCAACCGCTTCTTCGTAAGCTTGTTTGCAGGGGTTAACCTCTAAAAATGGCCATCCCCCTTACTACTGATTCCGGCTTCACCAAGAACTGATACCCCCGGAGATGTAAACCTTAGGAATATCGCTGCCTTTTGCAGTCCTGCCTTCCTGTTCTAGCCTTTCTGCTTGGTTTTAACCATACGAAAATCCAACTCAAAAAAAGTATCAAGGTACTCTTCGATGGATTTCTAATCGTTAAAGTTATCTCTAATAATTGCTTTTATACCGCGAGCACAGAATTTTTCCGCTTACCCACTGTCCGCCAGATATGCAGCACCTCAAGCGAAAAATCGGGTTTATTGGTGGTTATAACCGGTTTTTCGCGATGCAGTTCCAGCAAAAAAAGTTTTTCTAACCGTCCGTCTGCACCCGCTCGCAGCCAAAATTAATTTGTTGAGACCCACATAATTCTTCGCTAACCTTGACGCCTGCGTCAAAAGTCGTTCGCCACAAAAACCATTATAATATATTGTAAATTAAGGTATTTATGGCAATTTTAGGGTTGAC
>JAFGSR010000007.1 GCA_016934515.1 Sedimentisphaerales bacterium | reverse complement strand
GTTTCATCATCAACCGTAGAAACCACAGTAACCGTCTGAGGTGCAGCAGCTGCACTGAAACTCAAATCCTTCGCCACACCGTCACCGTTGCCAACATCGAGTCCAGCAGCAGGTTCCAACGTAACGGTTACGGTAGCACTCGGAGTGGTGGTCAACTCAACCGTGTAACTGTCATCGTCCCCGGCGCTGTTTTCGCTTACATCTGTCGTTCCTCCGGATTCCCTGATAATAATACCAGGCTTCGCCGCCAGAGCGGACAAATCATAACCGTTTCCGGCACCATAAAGTGTCTGAACTTCGGCAATACTCAAAGCACGATCCCAGATTGCCGTCTGGTCAACCGTGCCGGCAAGACGTTCATCTTCGTTGTTATCTTTAAATCTTCCTATAAAAGTACCATCGGGATTGTACGGATCGGTATAATCAATATTACCACTTCGAGGAACAACTCCCACGGGCACACCGTCGATGTAGAATACCATATTGGCACCGTTATAAGTTCCTACCAAATGATACCACTGAGCGACGTTCTGAGATCCCGATGGCACCTCAATGTGGGTCAACCGGCCGGTATCATCTAAAACCAATCCGAAAGTAAATCTATCGCCTGTCCACATACCCAGTAAATATCCGGATTCATCAGCACCCGAATCGTAGAGATTACCAACGATTGCTGCGTAAGGGTTAAAGCTGTCGACTTTTATCCAGCTCGCCACGGTAATCTCACTGGTCGGCCGCAGCACATTCGGATCACTGCAACTAAGATAATCATCACCGTCGAGAACCAGACCGCTACCCATCTTACCCGTGCCTGCAACCGGATCGCCAAACGGACGACCGTTAGCACCGCTGCCGGAAGTATCCAACCCGAGTTGGGCATCTTCAAAATCCAGCAACAAACGAATGCCGTCATTTATAGCAAATACCGCTCCGTCGTCGTCAGCAATATATACTATGACATCCGAAACGCCCGTGGTGAAAATACTCGCATCATAACTGGTACCATTATCAACCACCGTGTGACGGATAACCTGGGAATCAAAGGGCTCCACATAAGCATCCTGCACACCCTTGACATAAATTGTCTGCGGCGTAGCAAAGTTGTCTTTGGTAAAGGTCAATGTAATAGTACCCGTAGTGTAACCGGAACCCGAAACTTTACTGATCTGAATGTCCGCCTGCGGAGTGCCGCCAAACTGGTTGGGCTCCACGATAATATTAACATCATTAGGTTCAGCCGCCGGCGGATTATTGTCAGATATCATCTTAGAATCAAGCACCACAGTATAAGATTCAATAACAGTCCCAGCCTCATCCACATAGGTCCAGTCGTCGGTCTCCGTCAGAGTAATGCCCGGAACGTCATTGTCCTCAATGTACACCTGCACTGCACCCACCGCATTCAGCAAAGCAAGGTCTGTGGTTGCGGTAATTACATTAGAAACCACAGAAACATGAGGACCCTCGATATCAAGGTCATCCACCGCCGTCACCGTAATCGTTTGAGGAATATTCCAGTTACCATCATCAAAGGTTACCGTGATCGGGTTGCTGGTGGGGCCCCCACCGTTATCGACAGTAACATCATTGTCAGGTGTAATTGTTACTGTCGCCGTGCCATAGCTGTTCTCCGTACTCCCGTCATTGGGGTCCTTGAGTAAAGCTACCGTATAGGTATCTGAAGTAGAACCTTCTTCCATAAGGAAAAGTTCGACTGGGTCAATAATAAGCCCTGCCGGTTGACCTGTAACTTTAATATTATCAAAAGCCCACCACCAGTCGTTTCCTACACCTTCATCACCGTAGCCAAAAGTTATGACTAAGTTTTGGGCCGAAGGGGGAGCAATAGGCAGAGGAACAGAAACGGTTTCATTGTAGGCCTGGCCCTTGTAGTACTCACTTGTTGACTCAGACTGCCAGCGGAGCACTTCAACCGGGGTGTCGCCGTCATAGGAGACGGTAATATTGGCCCATTGGTTATCCTCATAATCCCAACTGGAATCGAAGACCAGAGTAAGTTGAGTGTAGCCACTGATATCAATCTCTTTAGTACTCAGATAAGACTCGAAGAATCCGGTATGACTAATATCATCCCACTCATCACTTTCACCAACGCAAATAGTACTACCATTGGCCAAAAGGAAATTTACGCGGCCCTGATCGCCTGCAGTGGTAGTCCACCAATCGTCATCCACGAAGGTAAAACCATAAAACTCAGTTACCCCACCAACACCCATATTGCTGTTATCGACGGTCCAACCCTCAGGTGGAGTAGGACTCCATACTTCCGTTGCTGGGTTTTCGTCCACCGTATCCTGCAGCGGATGAGGTGGTGAACCTTCAAAATCCTCGAAAAAGATGACAGTTTGCGCCTGAGCTATCCCTGCGGTTGTGCTCATGATGCAGCAGATAGCCAGCACCATCATGCCCACTCCCGCTAAAACTTTCTTGCTCGTTCTCATTGCTCTTACTCCTTTTTGTAATGCTACCCTTCCTTCAGTGCCTTGACCACCAAAGCACCAGGTATTTCAGTCATTATTTCTTACCCTATAAGACACTACGCGCTTAACTAAACAAATACGGAAAAGACGTATTTTCTCCGCAACTTCTATAATTTTTTAGGCCGAATTTTTATAATTATCCGGCGACTTTAACAATATATTCAGACTATACTATGCGAACGGGCCTTGAACAGACCGTGAATATCAAACAAAAAATGTTTTACATAAAAATAAAGACTTAGAGGATCCCCCACTTCGACCAACAACTGCTAAAAAGGGCCGAACGTTCAATACTCCCGCCATCGAACTCTTTCCTTCCTTCTTGCTAATAAGTTTACTCCTCTTTCCTCATTTATACATGTTTCAGGCCTTAGTGTCAAGAATGTTTTAGCAAAAATCCACAAATCCCAATTATTATCTGGGACAAAACCATAAATTATTTATTATCAATTATTTGCGAAGCATTCTTGCAAATAACCGCTACAATCGCCACAAATAATACATTCCGCAATAACCGCCGGTTTAACCGCTTTAACGCCGCTGGATTGCCGTTGCCATTTTTAAATTGGTTGCAATGTAATAAAATGAATTTTTTCGAAATTTTTCCCCTATGTCTATATAAATCACGGATATGGCACCCATTGACGTAACGATAAATGCTAATTCTAATACCTTCCGGCAAAACACCGGCGTCTATCCAATTTCATCGTCCGGACTACACTTGCAGTTTAGCATAACTCGTAAGACTGGGTGGCTTTGCCCCCGGAATAAACCGACTTGCTACACTATTACCCCTGCAGCAGTAACTAAACCAATACCGCTGAATTTGCCGATTAAACATCTTGGTAATTTATGCTGTTGTACTTGGCTAACTTCCGATAACTTCAAGCCAAGTTCGGTTCCCTCTCACCTGCAGCACACTAATTTTATGGTCCCTTTTTGCTTAGGAATCCGTTTCGCCTATTCGTCGGGAACCACTGGTTCCCACTGAATACCGGCGGCACCGAGATACATCCCCACCGCCAGGGCCAGATCGTTTTTGGCAATCTCATATTCCGATAAAGCGCGAATCTCTGCCAGTTGGGCGTTAGCTAGCGCACTTTGAGAATTGAGCACGTCGGTGCTGGTACGCAATCCCTGTTCAAACTGCCGTTGTTCCGCCTCGAGAGTGCGACCAGCTAAGATCGAGCTTTGCCGACTGGCCAATACCCTCTGCCAGGTAGATTCCAGCTTGTCTGCACTGTTATAGACTTCCTGATCTATCAGCGTCTCCTGCAAATCTCGCGATGCCAGCCGACGACTGCGCGAATAGACCGACTCACGCAGCCGACTTTTCGCGGCCTGGTTGCCCAACGGAACCTCCAGTCGCAAACCCAGATAATGATCCTCAAAATTCTTGTCCCGCAGCACATGCCACGAATCGTTAAATTCAGGACCCAAACCGTTGATATTATAGGTGTAAGAGAACATCAACTGCGGCAAAGTCTGGTTGCGGTAAAAATCTATCGAACTGACATCCTGGGCCAATTGCAGTTCCAACTCCAGCAACTCCATCCGATTTTCACGGGCAATTTCAACCAGACTGTCAACTTCTATTTTATAATGTAACGGATTAGGAACACTCTCCGGTATCATTACCGTTGACGAACCCATCTCCAACCCCGGCAAATTCAGCACTCTTTTCAGTTCACGCTGACGGTCACGCAAATTGTTCTCCGCAATGATAATGCCCTCCAGCCGTTCCGCAACACCGGCTTCGGCTCGAATAATCTCCACCTCAGCTGCGGTACCGGCTCCAACCAGACGCCGGGACTGCTCCAGCAACGCCACCGCCAAATCGTAATCCTGGCGAACCACTTCCAACGCCTTGCGGTGCGCATACAAACGCCAATAAACCACGTCCACCGCGTAAAGCACCGAAATAATCTGCAGCTTGGTCTGCGCTTCGACAATCTGGTTCTGATACCGCGCCACTCGAATGCCGTGCGTATTGGTCCGTAATCCGGCATTACGCAGCAGCGGATGACTAATCGACACCCGCGCATCCGTCGTATAAACCGGATTAAGCGTCGAAAAAATGTTGTTGGTTTCAGATCGAGTCATCGGCATTTCCAGGTTGATTGTTCCACCAGTTCGCAGGGGAACGCTCACCCCGGCATTGGAACTGAAATATTCAGACTGCGAAGCATCCAAAGCCAGCGACGTCGGCTGATCGGTCTTGCTTAAATTAGCGCTCCCCAAAAACAGGGCTTCGAAGCGGGCCTGTTCCTGGGTAATTTTTTCACGGGCGATTGTCGGATTGATAAGCTCCACCCGCAAACGCAGATTGTGCTCCAGGGCGATCTTGCGACTCTCCTGCAGCGACAGCACCATCTCGGCTGGTGGCGCCTTGGCTTCTTCAGATGAGGATTTCTCGGCATCAACTCCTTCCGGAATCGCGTTCTGCTGCAAATCCAGCGGCTCAATCTTACGAAGCTGTTCCTCCGTGGGCTTAAAAGTGATATAACGATCCTCATTGCACCCACTGAAAAACACCATCAACAAAATCATCAACCAGAAAACTACAAAAAATAAATCCGACACTTTTGTTTTATTCATGTCGCAAAGCCTCAATCGGATCAAGACGAGCCGCCTTGATCGCAGGAAACATACCAAAAAACACACCTACCAAAGCGGCAAATCCAAATGACAAGCCCACCGCCCATCCGGGAATGAATGCCTTCTCCAGCTTGGCTTGGGGAATGCTCGCCATTAAAGATGTCAGCATCTCACCAAAGAACAATCCCAATAATCCGCCGAAAAAGCACAACATTACCGCCTCGATTAAAAACTGCAGCATTATCGCAAAAGGCCTCGCACCCACCGCCTTACGCAGACCAATCTCACGCGTTCGCTCCGAAACACTCACCAGCATGATATTCATGATGCCCACCCCACCTACCAGCAATGAAATACTCACAATCCCGCCGGCTATCAGGGTTATCGCCATGGCCAACTGGTTGAATTGCTTAAGATATTGCTCCATCACGTGCATTACAAAGGTATTTGGCTGACCGGGCTTCAGTCGGCGGGCCTGACGCAAAAAAAACATCAATTCCGCCTGGGCTTCGTCGGATACTTCAGGAGATTTACTGGTCGCGATAGCAAAAACATAAGGCTTCCAGATCTTCCACGCCGTGTTGAACGGCACCATAATTTCCGAATTCGCCCCACCCCCGCCGAACATCGCCGAACTGGCCTGAGGCTCGATCACCCCCACAATCCGAAAACTACGGTCGGAAACGTAAATATTCTGCCCGACACATTCCCGATCCAAACGAAGCTTATCACGTACTTCCGGCGTTATAATGCACACCTGCCAACCCTGCTGCTCATCAATCACCGAAAAGGGACGACCCTCCACCAAAGGACGGTTCTCTATATTGTGCCAAGACGGATTGATCCCCGTTATCTGAACCGATTCAATCGAGTAATCACCCGCATGCGCAGCACCACCGGTCGGCGCCATCAGGGTAAACTGATCAACAGACGGACAATGCTGATGCAGACCCTCGAAAAGCTCCGGCGTAAATCGCAACTTATGCCAGGAAATGTGCCGCAGCGGACCTTCTCGCGGACGCTCCGGCGCAATAAATATCTTGTTGGTGCCAAATGATTCAAATTCGCTCAGCACATTCGCCTTCAATCCCGTCAAGGCCGCTATCACCGCCGTCACCGAAGCAACCCCGATAATAATACCTATGGTTGTCAAAACCGACCGGGCTTTGTTCGCCCAGATCTGACTCAATGCCAGATACACTCCCTGAATCAACAGCCGCAACAATCCTAACAACGGACGAAAAATTAGCATTGACCACCTCCGCCGCTGTTCTCCTCGCGGTTGCTGTTTTGTCGATCTGATTTTCTCTCAGTCAACTCATCAGAAATAATCAGCCCGTCTTTCATCCGAATCACCCTCTGAGCGTGCTCCGCCACCGATTCCTCGTGAGTAACCAGAATAATCGTCTGACCTTCGCGGTGCAGTTGATCGAACAACTGCAGAATACTCTCGCTCGTCTTGCTGTCCAGATTGCCCGTCGGCTCGTCCGCCAGCAGAATCGAGGGATTGCAAATCAACGCCCGCGCAATTGCCACCCGCTGCTTTTCTCCGCCCGACATCTGATTGGGACGATGCCGACCCCGATGGCCCAACTCCACCCGCTCCAGAACTTTGCGACACCGTTTCCTCCGCAACAGCCAACTGTCCCGCGAATAAATCAACGGCAGCTCAACATTCTTCATCGCATTGAGCCGCGGCAAAAGCTCAAATGACTGAAAAACAAATCCAATCCTCTCGTTACGAATCCGCGCCAACGACGAAGATCCTAAACGGGTAATGTCTTGCCCATCCAGTTCATATGTACCCCCGCTGGGCCGATCCAGACACCCCAAAACATTCATCAGCGTGCTCTTGCCCGATCCCGATGGCCCCATCACCGCCACATATTCATTCTCCCCCACCTCAAAATCCACACCGGCCAACGCATGAATCCGCTCAACACCCACCTTATAAACTTTCGTTACCCTGGATAATAAAATCGGCATGTGTTATCTATCTGAACTTTCGCAAATGGGAAACGCTCAAAAAACTTCCACCAAATAGCCACCTCCGCCAGGAGGGAAGCCTTCTGTTTTGATATTCTAATTTTTGAACATTTGAATTTGTTTAGTCTCTTACAAATGAAATTGAACGCAAAATGGCAATAAAATGCTAATCAAGGCTTTAGTTTCGTTTTGAAAGCTTGTCCTCGACCTGATCGGGGATTAGCATTTTGGTAATTTGATATTGTTTAGGATTTCGGATTTTGGGCTTAGGATTTCCAGTTTATCTGGCTTAGGATTTAGGATTTCTTATACATTCGTCATTAGCTTAATAAATTATACTAAACGGTGAACACTTACTTCTCTTTCTCTTTCTCTTTCTCTTTCTCCTTCTCCTTCTCCTTCTTCTCCTTCTCCGCCAGACGCTCATCCTTAACTTCCTGGTCGTGAGCCAGTTTTTCCAGAACTTTGTAAGGCCCGACTATCACCCGGTCTTCAACCGTCAGCCCAGCCGTAATCACCGTATGCGTCGCGTCGCTGGGACCCAGCTTCACCGGCGTTACTATTGCTTTGTTATCACGAAAACAGTACACTACCGCCGCGTCGGTCTTGTCCTTATCAATATTGGGATTCTCGTCGCGAATCGAAAACGGCAGTTCATCCACCGGCCTCGACATAATCGCCTGACTGGGTACCCTCAGCACCCCCTCATGCTTGAACGTATGAATATCAACATCCGCTGTCAGCCCGGAATAAACCTGCTTACCCGCCGTATCCAGCAAAATCTCCGTCTCGTAATATTTACCGTTCGGCCCCGTACTCGATGTCAAAGCTATATCATCCACCGTCCCATAAAAAATCTCATCCGGATACGCCTGGATTTTCGCCTCCACCTGCTGCCCAACCTTAACGCTGCCAATGTTCGACTCGTCCACCTGGGCAATAATCAGCATCTGCGACAAATCCGCCACCTGCATTATCACCGTGCCCGGATTATTCATCGTCCCCGTCATCACCAACTCCCCCACCTCGGCATTGATTCGTGTAACAATCCCGTCTATCGGGGACGTAATCACCGTATAGCTCAGTGCATCACGCGCCCGGAAAATCTCCGCATCCGCCGCCTCCAAATTAAATTGCCCAACCTTCTGATTCAGCTTCGACGATTCCAGCGAATGCATACTCGCCGCGTATTGAGCCTTCAACTGATCCAACTGACTCTGCAACTGATCCACCGATGACTCACTCACATCCCGCGATTCAAAAAGCTCTTTCTGCCGCTTCAAATCTTTGGTCGTCTGCTCCAGCGAAACCGCAATCTGTTCCAGATTCGCTTGAGACACCGCTATCTGGGCCTTCTGAACCTCGATCTGCGCCTCCTGCGCCGAATAACGCGCCTCCGCCGAACGTAACATCGCCTCCAGGTCCTGCGCGTCCAGCCGCACCAGCACCGACGCCGGCACCGGTGGTTTTGCATTCGGATCCCCTTTGGTCACCCGCTCGCCTTCCTCATACGGCAACTCCGTAATCCGGGCCGCTATCCGCGCACTCAAATCCACCTTCTCTTTCGGTGCCAGATAACCCGGCGCCGTAACAAACTCCACCAGCACCCCCTCTTCCGGATTCTCCAGACGAACCAGCACCTCTTTATCACCAGGATTCTTGATTTTCTTTAGCGCCACGCGTCCCAATCCCGCCAGCACCAGACATACCACCACTATTATCGCAAGGATCGATATGATTTTCTTCACTACATAACCTCTTTACTCTGAATATGCACCAGACCCATAAATAATAACGACCACCGCCACTATTAAGTGGAAAATGAAAATTTCTGACAACATACCTTTCTACCGTTTCATTTAATGACGCAAAATCAGCCCTGAAGTTACAAAAAAAAGGAAATTTCTGAAATCCTGAACTTTGAATTTAATGCCGAAGGAGGGAATCGAACCCTCACCCTGTTGCCAGGACGGGATTTTGAATCCCGCGCGTCTGCCAATTCCGCCACTTCGGCAACTACCTATATCACAAGGCTTTACATCATCTCCGCCCGAATTCTTCCGCTTCCAGGACCTTCTCAAGCCCCTTCAGCTTAACGATCTTCATCGTCGCTCTAATCAGCCGGAAATCGTTTACGACGCAATCTTAATTACCAGCCCCCCAAATGTCAACCTCCCATACGCAATTTACCCCACAATCCCTCGCACCCCCAAAAAACAAACCAACCCTCCCGCCGCCTGGCGTAAAATTAACCAGATAGCATGGGCATCTCGCCCTTGATTAGGTTAAAAAACTGCACTCTGCACACAATATAGGTATAGGTAAAATCCCCGAATTTTTTCGCTCTTCTGTAACATTTGGCATCGGCTATACGTATATACAGGCAGGTTATAATATTGGCTCCCCGGCAGATTGTGCTTATAATTACTCAAATGTGTTTTTACTAAACAGAAAGGTTGATTGCCATGAAAAAGACGATTTTTTTGCTGTTAAGTGCGGTTTTATTACTCGCCGCTTCGGTCAGAGCAGAACCCCTCAATCCCCAACTGATCCCCGCTGACGCCAAATGGCTGGTCCATGTAGATTTTAACAAGTTTGCCCAAAGTGAAATATGGGCCCTGATAAACCAGGAAATTTCTGAAAAAGATCGGAAAAAAATTGATGCCGTTGCAACTCTTTTGGGCAGCGATCCTACCAAAGATCTTTTCGGCGTTACCCTCTTCGGCCCGGACGCAAATGAAAAAAACGCCGTGGCAATTATTAACGGACGGTTCAACCGGGAAAAATTACTGTCCCTGCTTGTCCTGAATGATGCTTATGACGAATCGAAATACCATGGCCAAACTCTTTACCATTGGGTGGATGAAAAGGATAATAAAGCAAAGGTGGGATTCTTTGCTACCGAAACCCTTATCGTTATCTCGCAGACCGAAACACCCGTCCAGGCAATGGTTGACCTGCTTGCCGGACCGGCTGATTCCCAATCCTCTGAGCCGACTCCGCTTACCTCCTCTCTGGCTAAAGCACCCAAAGATGCCATAGTGGTATTGGCCGCTAACGGATTGTCTAAGTTTCGACGGAATGATGAACAGAACGTGTTTCTGCAAAACTCTAAAACGATTATGTTGTTTGCCGGTGAAACTGAAGGCGAATTGTTCTTAACTGCAAGTCTGACTACTGACTCACCAGAAACCGCCTTGCAAATCGAACAGGCCGTCAACGGCATGAAAGCCTTTATCGCTTTGGAAAATTCAGAAAATCCCAAAATCATCTCTCTGCTTCAGGCCGTAACTATAAAGCAAAACGAAAATCTGTTATTCTTGACCACAAAATATCCGTCCGCTGAACTTTTTGAAATTCTCAAAGAAAAATATCACGCAATTAATAAACCCATTGGGTAAAAAATGGGAAATCAACTTCTCCAAATGACCGACAAAGAACTGGCCCGGACCGCCGCTTGCGGCGACCGGGTCGTCTTTGATGAAATCGTGCGACGATACTGCCAACCCCTCACCGTCTTCGCCGCCGCCAAAACCGATACCGTTCAGGATGCCGAAGACATCGTTCAGGAAACTTTTCTCCGCGCGCTACAAAATATAAATTCCTTTAACAGCCTCTATTCTTTAAAAAGCTGGCTCTTTACCATCGCCTATCGGCTTATCGTATCGAACTATCGAAAAAGAAAACCTCAGCGACTTTCAGCCGAAACCGCCGCTCAATTAGCTACCGACGAATCCGGCACTCAGCAAAGCCAATGGATCTGGCAAACCGCTCGTGAACTCGGAACAGAAGCTTTCACTGCTTTGTGGCTACGATACAAACAGGAAATGAATACCTCTGAAATTGCCGCGGTCATGAAAAAAACAAAAATAATGGTCCGGGTTCTGCTGCATCGCAGCCGCAAACAGCTTGCTAAAAAAATTGCCGAACAGCCCGATATTCCTGAACATGCACAATGGATACGAAACCGGACAGCTATCCTTGAAAGGGCAAAATGATGTTTTGTCATATATATCAATGGCGAATTGAAAAAGAAAGAGATGACTTCGGCCGGATTAAAAATGCCAAGCTGTTGAGGCATCTGGAAAATTGTTCAGCCTGCCAAAATTGGCTCACCTCCCTTGCTCAGGTTGAACGACATCTGAAATCCGCTAATCCAAACCCCACGGATTCTCACCTCCGGCAAATCCATACCGCGGTCCACCGTCATCTGTCTCACTCAAAACCTGTCCGTTTTGCTTCAACCAGCCACAAAAGGGTTTATCCCTGGCACGCCAAATATGCAATTACCGCCGCGGCCGCGATAATCATTATCGCCTTCGGTTTATTCAGCCTGTTCTCGCCTGAACCTGACAATCCCAATCAAATTGTAACGATGGACTCGGTGGAACATGTCCCAAATCAGCTTCAGTATCAAATTCCATTATTAGCGTCCCTGCCCGATCTGATGATGGAGTCTAAAATACAAAATATGGAAACGGATATTCGCCACGCCCTCGGTTTTTTCCAAGGTTGCCTGCCCCAGGGTCTCATTCCCGCCAATCAAGAATCTGAAAATAAAGCTGGCTAAGGACAACGCTAAAGTTATAATGGCCGCATGAATAAACTACAAAGCAATAAGACCCTGTTGTTAATTCTTGTATCGGCTTTTACATCCTTCGCCTCAGCAAATGGCAACTGGACCCAGTTCAAATTCGACAGCCGACATTCGGGAAACGCAGAATCCCATACCGTAACCACTCCCCTGACTTTGATGGGAGCACTCCCGCTAACCGACGCCGTTTTTACCGCTCCGGTCGTAGCCGATAACAAAGTTTATGTCCTGGACGGCTCGGGTGTACTGTTTTGCATCGACTCTGAAACCCTCAAAGTGGTTTGGAAATACGCAACCCCGGGCGGAAAAGCTAATTGCAACAATGTCTCTTCGCCCGCTATCTCAGGAAAATTCATTCACTTCGGCACCATGACCGGCAACTATTTCGTCCTCGATCGAACCAACGGAAAACTGGTCAAAAAAATCGCCTGCGGTGATCCCATCTTTAGCACACCCGTAGTTGGCAAAGATCGGGTTTATTTCGCCACCCTGGGCTCGAAAATTCATGCACTAACCTTTGTCGGCGACATTTGCTGGGTTTGGGACTTCCTCGCTAAATGGGATTTCAACCAAAACCGCCCGCCCTTCACCGGCAACCGCTGGAGCGGACAGGATTGGCTTGCATACACAAATGGAAAACGCGTTACCTGGCAGGAGCAGTTTTGTTGCAGTCGGAATCTGGCCCTGGACGGCAAAATGTTGGTCGTCCCCGCCGGTGGGTCGCTGCTCTGGCTGGAAGACACTGGTAAAAATGCGGAATTTCGTGGCGTTTATTTGGCCGAACGCGAAAGCCCGGCTACCCTGGGCTTAAGCATCGCCGACGATGGCACCGTTTATCGACAATGGACCAGACGCGACAACGGCGGCTGGGTCGACAAACTAAAGCTCGTTGACGGAAAAGTCCAGGCCGACTGGGTCCGCGGCACGGACACCAGTTGGGATAAACCAGGATTGATCAGCTTTTGCTCGGTCAGCATTCGAGGCCGGGACGTCTTCCGCTGTCGCCCACAGGAAAATTTCGGCTTTTGTAAACATTCACCCGATAACGAAACCCAATACCTGGGCGGTTACCCCTCCATCGCCTCTCCCATCCTGCTCCGTAACAACGCAGTGTATGGCGGCTTGGACGGCAGCCTTTACGTGGTACCACTATCAGGCAAAGGCCCGGTGTGGTCGTTCAAAACCGCTTTCGGAAATCCCATTTCCGCACCCGCAGCGGCAAACAATGGCAAAATTTATTTCGGCTGCGAAGACGGCTACCTCTACATCCTCGGCCCCAACGGAAATGCCAAACTGCCAAAAAAAAACCTCGACATTCACAAAATTCGCTCTCCTCTAAAAAGCAAACTCGCCGATAGCAAGTTCGATTGGTTT
Organism: Sedimentisphaerales bacterium; assembly: GCA_016934515.1. Taxonomy (GTDB): domain Bacteria; phylum Planctomycetota; class Phycisphaerae; order Sedimentisphaerales; family SM23-30; genus JAFGSR01. The sequence goes on along the minus strand of JAFGSR010000007.1, from coordinate 5,103 downwards.
ACCAATTTCGGCAATTTCGCCAACACCAACATGAACCAGCAGAACATCAAACCCCCCTTTAAGCTGAAATGGCTACGACGCTTCGAAGGCACCGTCAAGCATTTCTCCACTTGCGGCGGCGGACGTATGTACACCCACACCGCCGAAGGACAAATTTTCGCCGTCGAACAGGAAACCGGACGACAACTGTGGAAACGCTATTATCCCGGCGTGCACGTCTCCTTCACCTCACCCCTTTATTATCAGGGCCGAATTTACATCCCCCAGGCCGGACTCAAGCAATGTCGCTTACGCTGCCTCAACGCCGCCACCGGAGATTTAATCTGGGAAACCGATTTCTCCGGCTCACCCAGTTGGAACCGACAACTGCCCCCCATCATTTATAAAAATCTCATAATCTACCAGTTCAGCACCGGCAAATACAAACCCGATACCTGGCTCTTTGAACATCAGAACACCCCCGGCTTCCCCGAAGACCAAAAACCCCTGGTCCGTGCCTGGAACAAAGACACCGGCAAAGAAGTCTGGACCAAAGATTTCTCCGAGTTCGGCTTCGGTGGCGACGACGCCGGACTGTGCCTTATGAACGACACACTTTACTACTCCTGCTTTTTCGGACAGAAAAAAATCGCCGGTATAACCGCCGCTATGAATCCCCAAACCGGCCAAACCCTTTGGCTCAACACCGATTACGCCGTACATTCCGGCTGCACCGTCTCCGGGCAGGACGGCCGCATTTATCTGGGCGGCTACGCTGCTACCGAAGGAACCACCAAGGAAAATAAAGTTAATCGCGTTTACTGCCTCAACGCCAACGACGGTTCTTTACTCTGGAAATCGGAACCACTCAGAAGAGCTATTCACGTTCTCACCATTGGCCAAAAATTTCTCTTTACCCACGCCCAGTACTACAACGGCTACCTACTTGACAAAGAAAACGGAAAAATTCTCACCACTCTCACCAAAGGCTACCGCTGCACCCGCTTCACCTTATCCGATTCCTATCTGCTCGGACCGAACCTGGATATTATTGATCTATCTGACAGCGAAAATCTCATCTCCACCGGCCCTGCCATTGATGTCCTGCTTTGCGTCGGCTCCTTCGTCTCCAACGGTAGAATCTTCTACACCGACAACGGCGGCGGCCTCCAGGCTTCACAACTGTGCGGCAACGAAGCCGCCACACTTATCCCCCCCTGGCAAAACAACAATTAAAAACCCCCCTCCCCTTTGTCTTTCCCACCAAAGCGCCGAATCCAGATTGTAGGAGGGTCTTCAGCCCATGCTGTCTTCTCCCGTACCTCCGGCATCCTGTCTTCACCCTTCTGACATCTGCCACCTGCCACCTGCTACTTGCTACCTGATAACTAATAACTGATAACTAATAACTGATAACTAATAACTGATAACTAATAACTGATAACTAATAACTGATAACTAATAACTGATAACTAATAACGAAAATTTTCCCCTTGCCCACCCCCGTGTCATTGCGCGGAACCTGCACTGCAGCCGACGCGATAATCTCAACCGCACGACTCCTTTGTACGATCTTAACACCAACAAAAAGCTCACTCTCACCTATTCCACCCACTCCGCCGCCCACAGCCACTTCTCTGCCCAGAGCGCATAATCCACCAGATTCACCACCCCGTCCCGGTTCACATCCGCCGCCGTCGGCCATTCACTCATACTCGCCCAGGCCGTACCCCCGTACGCACCCATGTTAAACCGCGCCCCGTTCGGCATCCGCTCACCCATCGGATTCTCCGTCGGATCACCACCATCCACCGCCGGACTGCTCACTTCATCCAGCACCCACATATCCAATCCCGGATCATACCGCCCCCGCTCCGACCGCAAATGATAATCCCCTGTTTCAGCGTTGGCAAATAATGGTTCTGTTGTGTTCTCATTGGGAACTGTTAAACCATTCTGATAAATCTGTGTAACCTCGCCCGCAGATAGAACCCTGTTAAAAATAACCACCTCATCAATACTACCCGGAAAAGGTTCATTATACTCACTGCTCCTGCCAATCCATAAGGGATGAGGATGCATTGTATAAGAATAATGTGAAGTAGTGCTGGGATGTAATGTCCCATTGATGTACATTTGAAAATCTGCTCCATCCCAAACCACTGCCACATGACACCATGTATTAGAAGCAATAGTGTTGCTACCCGTTTCTTCATGATATAATGTATTCGATTTGAAGGCCTCCCCCCGCAGTTTCCCATTAAGAATAAACATAATGTAATCCTGATCGTTACGAACAATTGAATATGTGGAATTAACCGCTGTAGGGTAAATCCAGGCCGACATACTAAAAATCGAAGCTCCCAAACCTTGCAATGTACTGTCTTCGTTAACCTCCACATAATCATTCGAACCATCAAAATTCAACGCCCCATTCGTATGCCCGCTTACCCACTGGGCACCGCTTACCGTACCGTGATTGCTTCCCACCGAATCAAGTGCCGTGCTTCCCGCCCCGTCGTCAAAATTCCAATAAGCAACCACACCTTCTATCAGATTATCTGGCATGGTCTCCGGCAAAAAGCTGTACCGCGAATCGCAGCCATACAAATCCTCTTCCGAATTGTTCCAGAAAATACAGTTTACAACATCAGGCCCACCGCTGCCGTACGATACAATTCCGTAATCGTTATTAACCACCGTCAAATTCCGCAGCGTCGGCGAACTGTCCACGCAGAACGCCCCCATCGCACAGTTCTTAATGATAAAGTTAGCTAGCACACTGCTGGGCTCTTCCCCACTGTCCGCCCACACCCCAATCCCCGTATCAATCACCGCCGCCTCCGCCGCACTTCTAACCGTTATCGCCTTACCAACAAAATTCACCGACTCTCCATACACCCCCGGCCATACCAGCACCACATCCCCATCCTCAGCTACCTCCACACCCTTACCAATAGTAGCAAACGCCGTTTGCCGTGTAATACCGATATTATCGTCATCACCATTAACCGCATCCACATGATACTCATCACTTTCGATGCAGTATATTCGCCAGACGGTACCTGCCCCACCATCCGCAATATACATCGCCCCATCCGGCCCAAAAACAATATCTCCACCATCGTATTTATGATAAGGGGTACTTGAGAAAGAAAAATCAGTTGCAAACGTGGTAACATTTCCCAGGGGATCAATCTCAAAAATCACATCATTTTCAAAATCGCTCACAAATAAGTTACCATGGAATATACCTGTTGGATCGAAAGCTAATTGGTTTGTCTGGCCAAATTCGGCAGAAAGAACAAAGTCTGTTATATTGCCTTCTGGTGTTACTTTTCGAATTGCTGGCGTGGAGCCTCGTTGTACAGAAAAGGCTACATATAAATCATTTCCAAATTGCCCACCCGGACCGAACGCTAAACCGGTTGTTTCTTCCGGCAAGTTTCCTATCAACAACTCTACCGTTCCGTCCGAAGACCATTCCCGAATTGCTTCACCATCAGCGGCAGGTTCCCAGCCATCTGCATGATACAATTTATTACGAAATCTTTCATCTGGCGCAAATGCTAAATCCCAACCAAAAGCATTAATGTCTGCAAAGTGAAATCGATTACCATTAGAATCATATTTATTAATATCATAAGCACCACTTACAAATAAAAAGCTTCCAAAAGCAGAACCATTTGGTGAAAATTCAAATGATCGGGGTTCATCCGACGCTGTTGATGCGAAAAATATCTTGTTATTTTTACTGGGCACTCGATATATCGTTCCGGAATCTGGTCTGGAATCACCTACAAATAGTTGTCCTTCATACCCAAAATTTCCACCAGGGCTGAATGCTAGAGCATTTACGTTTTGAAATTCTGTTACATATGCTTCGACCCCGTAACCTTGCGGCACTGTCGGCTCTGCCGAAACCACGGTAATCATGCTCAAAATTACAACCATCATGAAAATATAATATTTAGCTCGCATCGTTTGAAATCTCCTGCCAAAATTCCCTTTATCTCCCATTCGAGCAACACCAAGCCCCGACCGGAAGATTGACTACAAAATCTATATATGGACTCCTGCCATATCCTGTAAATCATATTTATTTGTAACCGTTCACAGAAAAATCGTTTCCGCCAAGGGCACATTCCCTCAAAACAGCCCTGAATGGGCTAAGGAATCTTGACCGCGACTCCCGATCAAGTCGAGACCAAGCTCTGATCGGGAATTTGAATTTGTTTCGGATTTCCATGCCTGACTCGTTGCTCCGGATCGTCATTCGCTATTCGTCATTGATTCGTCATTCGGGCTTCGACATTCGTCATTAACTTCATAATTAAACTAAACCGTGAACGCTTACATTTATTATATATTGCCTTTTGTATATAATTTGTACTTTTTACTCCTGTTCTTGAAAAGAAAAAAAATGCTTAATCGGATTTCCCGTCTTGATTATATGTTTGTTATTTTAACATACCAATGCCCACCCTGTCAATCCAATAATTTCACCCATACCCTACATTTTTGCTATGCTTTTCCCGCCCCTTTTATCGGTAAAATATCAGCACCTAATTTTCTTCTTTTCTTCGTAATACTATCCCACAACTTCTTGTTTTTTATGCACGATTTTTATTTTAGATCATCATAATATGTTAATAATTAACGTCTTATGAATTTTTGACCTCTTCATGAACTTCATGAACTTCATGAACTTCATGAACTTCATGAGCTTCATAGTTAAATTTCTTGTTTTGGTTGCGGCTAGACCGCCCTAAGAACTTCGTGGTTAAATTTCTTCCGGGCGTCTTAGCGTCTTTGCGTCTTTGCGCGAAAATTCTTACTCTTCCATCCAAAATCCAAAATCCAACACCCAAAATCTCCCTCTTTACCCTGAACCCTGGCCCCTGCTCGCCGCCGCGAAGCGCTTTGGCGTAGCGGGGAACCCGGAACCCTACAAAATTCGCGTAAACTTGTCACGGCGGAGCTTAAGCGAAGCCGGATCAGTGTAAATCTGTGTCTAATAAGGATTTACATAAATTATCCCCGAAAAATCCCCCCGATCCATAAACACGATAGCTATCATCCATAATCCATAATTTGTTTCATTCAGCTAAAATCAGCGTAAAT
>JAFGSR010000110.1 GCA_016934515.1 Sedimentisphaerales bacterium | reverse complement strand
TTTTGCGTTGTGGTGTCCAAAATTATACCCAAAAACAATTACATGAAATTTTGACTGCTAAAAACCCATTATTAGAGGTTCCCTTATTTTAGTAGGAACATCTTTTCTTTTAATTATATTGGACGCAATTGCATCTTCTACATCTTTCCCGGCATATACAATTTTGTCAACCAACCGAACAATACATCCCTCCAGAGTAGCCGGGGTTTTTGCATCTTTTTTTCGATCTTTTATTTTATTGAGATTTTTATTGCCCGAAAATGGTTTTAGTTTGCAAGTTTTAAAATCTTCGCCACAATGGGAAATGATGCCATCTCGAACTTCCCAAGTCAGGTCCAAGCCGGGCTTTTCGCCATCACGTTTTGCCAGTAAATCTACAACCCTGAGGCCATAGATTTCATGTTGGAATTTTGGGATTATTTTCCTTAAGGCACATCCATTGTTATTAATAATGCCGGACAGTATTTTTTCTCCCTGATGACCGTAAGGCGCGTGGCCAATATCGTGTGCCAGGCCAATTGCTTCGGCCAGATCCTCGTTTAAACCTAAGCAACGTGCGACTGTTTTAGATGCAGCAGCAACAAACAGCACATGATCCAGTCGTGTTGACACATGATCGTTTTTTGGGAAATAAAAGACTTGTGTTTTGTGTCTTAATCTACGAAAAGGCTGGGAGTATATTATTCTATGCGCATCCCTTTGGAAATCTGTACGATAATCATCAGCTGGCAATTTTCTCGTTCGTGGACGCCTGGTGCCTATTGTTGCATATTTACTTTTGTATACTCTTTTTTCGTATTCTTTATGAACTGACATGTTGCCTCCCCAAATAGAGATATTAATAAATCTGTAATTTCCATGTACGACCTACGACTATATAGGCACTCGCTAATTGTTTTACCTTTTTTGACAGCAACTTCGAAGGGTTCTTTTAGGGCATCTTTTTTCTGGACTGATTTTTGGAATTTCAAATCAAACGCATCAGGTATCATCTCGTAATCACTGACATATTCAAAATCTGACAATCCCATTACAAGTGGATTTTGGCTGCCTTGAACCAAAGATCTTGTATCAGTATTAAATATTACAATTGGTTTATCATGCGCCCAAGCAATTCCAGCTTCTACCATAGCCCCTTCGTCTGGAACACGACCATTTACATTCAGAACAAGTCCGTCACCATGTAATATTTGATATACGTCAAGAGAAAAAATGGCTTTATTGAGAATATACCTAGCATGATCTTGCGCAATACCATGTTCTAGCAAAAGAGGTAGGATGTTGGCATACTCTAAGCCATCTCTGTGCGGTAAAAACACATTATATCCAACATTCTCAAGAACATTTGCTATGTCAGACATATCTTCTTGTTCTTTTGGATTAAACAGCGGTCCTGCACAGTAAATTTTATACGAACTCCTATCCATGGCAAAAACCCTTCTCTGTTCCTAGAAAGGAAGTAACAATAAAAACCTAATTATAACAACGGCAAAGGGGGCGTGCAAACAATAAAAATTCCTGCTATAAAATATGTAACATCACGTATTTAATGGCAAATGGCCCCAAAAACAAATAGCCTCAAAAAAAACATTTAACAATTAACCTGTGTTAGCCCCTTTGCTGAAGAATTTTGGGGGGTATCTGTGGTGTAAGCTTCCTTTTTGTTGGTAATTTTCTGGGGAATGTGTTTAAATTGACGAGCAATTTTGCAAGAGAAAGGGAAGTTAGCGATGAAGAGACGTCTTTTTTTGTGGTCGCTTTCGGCGGCGTTGGCAGGTTTTTTGTTTGGATTCGACACGGTGGTGATTTCGGGTGCCGAGCAAAAAATCCAGTCTATCTGGGGGCTCAGCAGCACTCTACATGGCCTGTGTACGAGCGCGGCGTTGTGGGGTACGGTGCTTGGTGCGTTGCTGGGCGGTTGGCCGACGGAGCGATTTGGCCGACGGAAAACGCTGCTCTGTATCGGTATTTTGTATTTTGTTTCTGCGGTTGGATCCGGAATTGCGCCGGAAAAGTACTTTTTTATGATTGCCCGTTTCATCGGTGGTTTGGGTGTGGGGATCGCAACGGTGGCGTCGCCGTTGTACATTTCGGAGATTTCGCCGGCCAGATTGCGTGGACGGCTGGCGGGTATGTTTCAGTTCAACATCGTTTTCGGCATCCTGATTGCCTTTGCATCCAACTACGTTATCGGCAAGTACGTTAACGAGGGAATCGCCTGGCGGTGGATGCTGGGGGTGGAGGCGTTGCCGGCCTTGGTATATAGCGTTATGTGTTTGACCATTCCGGAGAGTCCCCGCTGGTTGATCGTGCACGGTGGGCAGCGTGAAGCCGGGATTGAAGTTTTCCGCAGTATCCACCCGGAGCTTTCGGAATCGGAAATCACAACTTTGGCTGACTCGGTTGCGGGGAGCGTGGGCGATAAGGAAACATCCGCGAAGTTTTTCACGAAGCGTCTGAAAGTGCCGATCATGCTGGCTTTTCTGATTGCTTTTTTCAACCAACTATCCGGAGTCAATGCGATTTTGTACTTTGCGCCTCGAATTTTCGAATGGACCGGACTAGAAAAGAGTGCGGCTTTGCTGCAGTCCGTGGGCATCGGGGTTACCAACCTGATCTTTACCTTCGTGGGACTCTGGCTGATCGACAAACTGGGGCGACGTTCCCTGCTTTACATTGGATCGTTCGGCTATATCGCATCGCTGGGCATTTGTAGCTGGGCCTTTAGCACGGAAAGTTTTAAGATTGTGCCGGTGTGTATTTTTGCCTTTATTGCCGCGCACGCCATCGGTCAGGGAGCGGTGATCTGGGTGTTCATCAGCGAGATTTTTCCGAACCGGAACCGGGCGGCTGGTCAGGCGATGGGGAGCTTTACCCACTGGTTCTTTGCTGCATCGCTGACGCTGGTCTTTCCGAAGATGGCAGAGTTGCTGAACCCGTCGGTGATCTTCGGATTTTTCTGCTTCATGATGTGCCTGCAACTGGTTTGGGTGAAATTTATGGTGCCAGAGACCAAGAACGTTTCGCTGGAAGAAATGGCGGAACGGTTGAAGATTCGTACATGAATTTCGGGATAAGATTTTGAGAGGAAAGTAATATGGTTTTATATGGTGCGATAGAAGCGGGGGGGACGAAATTTGTTTGTGCGGTGGCGAGCGGTCCGGACGATATTTTGTCGGAAGTTACTATTGCTACCAAGGGTCCTGCAGAAACACTGAAAGAGGTGGTTGGTTATTTCAAAGATTATCAGGAAAAAAGCGGCGAGCAGATAAATGCAGTGGGGATCGGATGTTTTGGGCCGGTGGATTTGCGTAAAGAGAGCGGAACTTACGGTTATATCACTTCGACGCCCAAGGAAGGCTGGCAGGACACGGAGGTTGCGGGATTTTTCGAAAGGGAGTTAAAGGTTCCGGTGGGGTTTGATACCGACGTAAATGCGGCAGCGTATGGCGAGTATTTATGGGGTGCCGGGACGGGGCTGGAGGTGGTTATCTATCTGACGGTGGGAACGGGAATTGGCGGAGGGTTGTATGTGCACGGGAAGCCTGTGCATGGCCTGATACATCCGGAGATGGGGCATGTGATAGTGCGGCAGGATAAAAATAAAGATCCGTTCGAGGGGTGCTGTCCGTATCATGGCGGTTGTCTGGAGGGATTGGCATCGGGGCGGGCAGTGGATTTGCGGTGGGATTGTCATGCGGCGGAGTTGGCGGAGGATCATGCGGCGTGGGAACTGGAGGCGGATTATCTGGCCCAGGGTTTGATTAATTATATATTGACGGTCTCGCCGGAGAGAATAATTTTGGGCGGAGGCTTGATGCATAAAAAACAACTTTTCCCCATGATACGCAAAAAGGTGCAGGAAAAGTTAAATGGATATATTTTAATACCGGCGATTCAGGAAGAAATTGATAATTATATTGTAAGTCCGGGATTGGGCGAGAAGTCGGGGATTTGCGGAGCAATCGGGTTGGCTGCAGGGGCGCTGGCAGAATAGTACTTGAGGGTGCTTTTAAAGATAAATGCAAAGTCAGCACCATTTGATAACTACCCCTAATAGGTTATCAACCTGGCCTTGATTGATAGCCAGGTAGAATTCCGGTGCTTCGTGGGGTGAAAGACGGTGGGTAATAGCCTGATCCCATTTTACGTTCTGCCGGGCTATCCAGCCCATTACGGTTTCGCGGCAAGGTTGATAGCCATCTTCGGAGGGGAAGTAGGCGGTTAGCTGTTTTTCGTGAGCGGTCATCCAGGTGAAGGTGAGAGGGCATTCCCCATAATCACCCTGAAAAACAAACTTACCCTGCTGCTTACAAAGTGAAAGAGCCTTGTCGATACAGGCGGGATTACCTGATGACTCAAAAACAACATCAGGTCCATGGGGAGCGATTTGGGCGAGACGTTTTTGGATATCCTCTTTTTCTGCTTCAATTATAAAATCGGCGCCAAAGCGTTTAGCAGCATGTAAACGTATCGGTTTCAGATCGATGGCGACCACTACTGCCCCGCGCTGTTTAGCGGCCACTACATTTGCTAAGCCGATCAATCCTGTTCCAAATACGACTACCATATCGCCGGTTTTTACTCTACTTTTATCGACGCCGTGTAAGCCTACGGAAAGCATGACAAAAAGCGAACCGGCGGCGTCATCGAGATTATCAGGAGCCAGAGCGGCACTATGAGTTTGGCTGGTAGTATCTACAATCGAATGGGTGCCGTGGGCTCCGGAGGTGGGAGAAGCCTGCTGATTACCCAATAAGGCAGGAACAGAACTACCCCGATGGTAAACTTTGTCGCCTTTTTTGAATTGACGGACAGCACTACCGATTTGTTCAACAATGCCAACGGCCTGATAGCCCAGCCAAATTGGAAAAGGCCCCCATGAAGCCTGGTTGCGAATAAGCAGGAGTTCGGTACCAATGCTGACTCCGGTATAAAGATTTTTTACCAGAATATCGTTAGGCCTCAAATCAGGCAGAGTGACTTGGGCCAAAGAGATATTCTGATTTTCTGCGCATATAAGAGCTTTTGCAAGTTTCATGAATCTAATCGTGTTGCTTTACGGATAGTTATTTCTTTTGTTGAGGCAGCCAGTTATTAAGGATGTAGTCGCAGTTGATTACTTTTTCGACGAAATCGAAGGGGAAGAAATAATAATGGTTCGACGCTTCAAAGCCGATGCGGGAATCGCTGCGGGTCAAACGGAAAAGCTGTTGGGCGATTTTTATTTCATCTGTAGCGGTCGCTTTGATAATTTCCCGGTTTTTTTTGATATCCTTGTCCTCAACTGTTTCAGAGGTTAGAGCGTTGCGGGCTGTGGTAAAGCGAGTTTGATTAGCAATGCTCTGGAAAAACCGGCAACAGGTTTGAGCGATGCCAAAATCTTTTTGCAGTTGGCTGTGATAAAGAGGATCGGTTTGTTTATTCAAGGCTTTTTGGAGATCGGCCAAGCCCGGTTCCCAGAGCGTAGCCATTTTTTCGAATTGTTCAGCGTAGATATCCGCGGGGAATTGCCCGCGCCAGGTGTCGATATTGTCAAACGGGAAACCAACCATCGTAGCTTTGCGCGAGGTAGGGACGGGGTAGAGCAGGTTGGCAGGGCCTTTTTGGTAAGGTGCCGTGTATAAACCGACGTAGGGATGTTCGCTATAAGCATTGCTAAATTGTGTCCAGGCCTGTAGTACGTCCGTTACAGCGGCGGGTCCATAGTTGTCCTGAGCGACGTTTTTGAGAGCCTGGTCGATGGAAATGTCCGGATGAGCGCTGAATTCACGGGTAATCTGAAGATTAGGTGAGGGGTAACCTCCCAGAGACCAACTGAGCATGTAACCATCAATTCCTACCTGGGTAAGGTTGCGGCAATGTTGAGCGACAAGGTTCATCGCGGGAACGAAAGGCACGGCGGAGATTTCCCAGGTGCAGTTTGGTGCTACTTTAGCGATCGTCTTCATGCCATGTTTTTTGGCGATTTTCCAGTGGCGAGAGGCGCGTGGGCCGGGGCCGACCGCACTAATGCTGTACTCTCCGATGTTGCTTTTGATTCCGCTATGTTCGACGACGAGGTCCCATTCACTGACACTCATCAGGTAAGCTTGCTGCGGCAGGAGATTTACCAGCGGTTCCACCCAATCATTCTGCCATCCCCAATCCCAGAAGATAACCTTGGCATCGGGATTACCTGCCCAGACGCCTTGGGCGATAGTGGAATTGATCTCGGCCACGACTTCAGCGGGTGTACGTTTGGAACAGCGGGGGCACATTCCGCCCCTAAAATGAGACCAGCAATTGGTAAGATTTTCAGAAGCGGAGATAGTGAAAACCCCTCCCAGGCCGGGTACATTTTTGAAAACGTAGGTTAAGGAGTCCTTAATATATTTTCGCACCAAAGGAGAGGAGGTGCAAAGTGCGGCATGGGTCTCTTCATGAACTCCCTTGATTTCCAGGCGGTTGTCCTTTTCGAAAAAAGTCAGGGGCATGGCCCGCGGTTCGTTCATATAGAGATAAATTTTGATCCCATAGCGATTTGCCTGGTTTACCATATTTCGTAAGGTTGCTAATCGTTTTTCGTGATCTTTTCCGAACTCGCCAAAGACATTATCCGGTGCCAACTGACGAAGTACGACGTGCATCCAGACGCCATTGACCCCGACGCGGCTAAGCCGTTCCAGCATACCGTCGGGATAAGGGTTCAGCTCCGGGTGCAGTAGCGGATCACCAAAGGAGGCGAAATACGAATAAATAAAACGAATCTTATCTTGCTCGTTGGGCTGCGGTATTGCGATTTTTTCAGAACTGTTCGTTTTGGATAGTTCCTCAACAAACTGGAAAGGTTCTTCCGCGGCGGGGCGGGTTAGTTGGGTCCCAAAATATTTTTCTACGACATTCCTGATTTGTTTACAACGTTCCTTGGCATTTTCGGAAGGGGGAGTATATTGCAGGGTTTCAGTGCCGCTGTTTTCGCCTCCCAGTTTGACCCAGAGAAAATCATCTTCGCGAAGCGTAAAAGCTAGTTTTTCCGCGGACCAGCCCAGCAATTTCAGCATCTGCTCACGTGAGATAAGATGCCAGTTTCTTCGAATCAGGGAAATATACCCACGTTTGAGAAACTGGTCAGAAATGGTGGATTGTTTTGGCAGCCCCATCGCCTGGGCAATTTCACGAACTGCTTGCGGAGAAGTATCGAGGATCCTGGCCATGGTGTCAACGGATACCGATTCCCAGTTCCGCCAGACGAAGGTGTGCAATCGATCCGGGAAATGTAAAGCCAGGTTAAATGGTTCATTGTTTTCCTGCTGGGCGGACAGGTGAGAAACAAAAAACCCTGGATAAATCATAACGCAAACAATAGTTATTATGTGGTATTTCGAAATTAACCGGTTTAAAAGCATAATTTTCTCCATGCGAATTTAATGATCTGACATTTTTCAATTAAACGCTTATATAATATAATTCAGTCTTTTTCGAAGTCAATGGTTTTACGAAAATTTAGGTGAACTGTCAAAATATTCCTTTTCTGAGAGAATTTTGCTTTGAATGTTGGCAGTTACCAGTTGGTTTGAGCGGCAAATCCAGCGTTTTTGGCAGTTGGGTTGAGGGGTTTGACGAAAAAAGGTGAAATGTTTAGAGGTTATTCGATGGCGCAATCGATCAGCCAATAAGCGGAGATGATGGCTACGTCTTTGAGGTCAACGAGGTTGTCGCTGTTAAGGTCGCCGGGTTGGCTGGAATCGCCGAGCCAATTGTTAGCGAGGACGGCGAAATCGGCGAGGTTTACGATGCTGGGGTCAGCTAAGTTCGGGCATTCGGCGTAAGTTGTTCCATCCCAGCCAGTGAGTCTGGCCCACATCCACCAGCAGGCTTGTCCCTTGAGGACGCAATTTATGGTGTTGCTTTCGGCGGCGGCACCGCAATGGGCGCAGCTGGGGCAACCGCTATAATCGGGGACGCCATTGCCGGTGGTTAGTTGCTCCAGTTCGGAGCCGACGTGGTTGTCACACCACTCGTAGCCCCAGTTTTTGGAACGGTCGGGTTCATAGTCGAGATCGTCCCACATCGGCCGGTCGTAGTAATAGACATTGTTGGGATCGTAGTTTTCGATGTCGGCGAAATCAAACAAGATTCGGTCGTTGGCGATGCAGTGCGATCTAATTTGCTCGTTAGCGGTGTGGATGAAGCCGCCTTCGCCCTGGCCTTCGGCGTGGCCGGTCATAAAGACGAACAGAACAGGGTAATCGGCGGCGCGGAAACTGGAGCCGCCGGAGCTGTACTCGGAGACCAGAATTTCCATATTGTCGAGATAGCGTTGAATATCGTGGCCGTTGATGCTGCACCAGGACCACACGATAATGTTAACGTGATAGTTAGCGGGATTGTCCAGAAGGGTTCGAGTAGAGGTGACCCAGGGAGTAACGCCGTTGGTATCGATATAATCGCCCTGGCTTAGATCGCCGATACCGGGGATGCCATAATCATCCAGATCCAGGCCGCTGGAGCCGTTGTCGCTCCATTCGTATTTCAGGGCAAAGGGGGGATAGTTTTCTAAAGCGGTCATTCCGGTAACGAGTTGGCTGCCATGAGAGGTGTGCTGATAAGCAATGTGTAAATCAGCTTTGGCCCGTTCGATCCAATAGTTGGGAATATTGTGAAAATTAGCTGCGGAATAATGGTCGACGATGATTGGCTGAGCAGAACAAAAAGTTGTTCCGACAGCCAGAGCTGTACACAAACACGACAAAATTGACCTGGTGGTTTTCATGATCTGACATCTCCTTTGTTAGAAGCGAGGATCAGCAACCGGGTTTTTCGATTTCATTATTATATCAGCAGCAGCTTTCGGTTACAAATACAATTTGGATTAAATCGGGAAAATAGAACCGCGTGGGTAAAAAGTTACCCATCTACAAGGTTCAGGAAGACCCCATGTTTCCACATGGGACTCGGGCGGGTTTGTGGTGAGGAGTTTACACAGGGGAATTGTGTGGTTGAGATTGCCGCGTCGGCTGCGCCTCCTCGCAATGACAAGGGGTGTGGTTTGTGGAGTACGGGGGTGATAAGGAGGCGGATTTATTTAAGGTGTTGATGTTTAAGCCAGCGGAGAGCTTCTTTAAGGCCTCTGGGGGTGATGGGGAATTTTTGTTTGGTGAGGTAGCGTAAGGTGCGGAGGGCGTGGAGTTGATGGTCGCCTTTGGTGCAGACGAGTTTGATGACGTGAGGGAGGCCGAACTTGTCGCCCATGTCGAACAAGGCGCGGGCAGCGGCGCAGCGGACCAGGTGGTTGCGGTCGGTGAGCAAGTCGTAAAGTTTTTCTTTGGCGGTTAAGGCACGCAGGCGGCCCAGAGCTAAAGCCGTTTCGGCGCGGACCTGGGGATCGCAGTCATTGAGGGTCTGGGACAAATAGGGGATGACCTGGCGGGTGCCGATCTGGAGTAAATTATTTATGGCATCGAGTCGGATTTTGGGGTCTTTATTGAAAAGGAGATTTGCGATTCGCAACAGAGTGGTTCGGCCGGAGGGGTCAGCCAGAGCTAGCGCGGCGGCGGCAGCGGAGCAGGTTTGACGACGATAGGAGCGTCGATTATCATAGCTTTGACTTTCACTGTACATGAGATTGTTATCGGCAACGATATTATTGCTGTGGTTGCCGAGTTGTCCGGGTCGCCAGCGTCAGGAGTTTGATTCGGCTGCGATTCATGCTCTTTCGAGCTGCTGGTGCAGCGGAAACGGACCCCGGCTAAGGGCGGTTCAGTTATATTTTACAATACAGCAGGGCGAGAGGTATTTTTTTTGGGGATTTTTGAGGGTAATTTTATTTATCGGGCGGGGAAGAATCTGCCTGACCGTTAGAATCGGTACAACTTATCTGGTGAGGCGGGAGAAGCGTCGGGAGCCGATGGTGATTTTGTCGTAATTTTCGGGCCAGACGGAGAAGGACAGGCCGAGGTTATTGCGGGCGGAGTCGTGACTGAGGACTAAGGCTGTGTACCAGTGGGAGAATTTTCGGATGATGACGGCTTGATTGTAAGTGTCGGCAGTTCGGACGACGTCGAATTGGTGGGCGAAGCCGAAGGTGTATTTGCGGTTGAGTTTGTAGCTGAAGCCGGCGGTGATGAAATGGGTGTTTAGGACGCGGGGCGGGTTGCCGTCGCCGAAAGTGTCGGCATCGTTGAGGAAGAGGTTGCCGATGTAGTAACTGGTTCTGGGAGTGCGTTGTACGGCGAGAGCGGAGCCGGCCTGACTGATAACGCCTCTGTGCATGTCGTAATTTATGTTGCCGATGACAGCGGTGGTGTCGGAAATTAACCAGGTCCAGTCGCCGCGGACGCTGTCGCGAAGGGCCTGGTTGATTTGTTCTCTGCGGGAGAGTCCGAGGTTGGAGAAGTCGGGATAGATGAGAGGCATTTTGTCAAACTGCGGTTCGGGAGTGGCGAAGAAGAATTTGTTGGGAAGGTCGCCCTGTTCGATATCGGGGCGAACGAGGGTAACGGAGCTGTCGAAGCGGAGGAAATCTACGCTGTGTTTGTTGCCTTGGGGGCCTCGTTTGGTCTGCCAGCGTTGGAGGAGAGCGAAGTTGTAGATGTTGGGATGTCGTTCTTCGGTGAGGTCGGAATCGATCCAGAAGGCGGAGGCCTCGGGGATGATGATGTGTCGGATCTGATCGAGATCGAACAGTTCGGAGTGAACGTTTTTGTCGATGTGCCAGAGCTGGGTGGCGGCGCGGATGCCGGCGGCCCCCTGGACGAAGCTGCTATCGGCGGGATTGGCATCGTCGTAAACGTAAGTGCCGATCACGGTGGGGGCAAGGTGGATATCGCCGATGTGCAGGGGGAGGTAAAGTTCATGGCGAGACTGGGCGAAGGCGAAATCTTCCTGGTCGAGGGTTCCGGGCAAGTTCCAGGGTTCGAGAGTTCCGTTGAGGCCGGAGACGTCGCGGTCGCCGGCACGTTCGTTGATTCGGGTTACGTAGCTATCTTGCTGATAGGTGAGCAGTTCGAAAAGGTCCTGCCCGGCGAGGTGGAACCCGGCACGGGGCAGTTCGGTCTGGGTGTATTCGAAATCGTTAAGCTGCCACTTGGCGAGGAAATCGAAAGCCCAGTTGTCGCGTTGCTGTTTGAAATAAACGAGAGTTTCCTGAGGCATATCGGTATCGAATTCTTTTTCTTCCCAGCTTTCGAGGAAGAAGGGGTCGCTGAAATAACCGACTTCAAAGGTGACCTGCCAATCATAAGGCAGAAAGTGTCGGTGCTGCCAGCGTGCTCGGCCGCGGGTGTCGTGGGGAGGTTTGATGTTATCGCGGCTGTCAAAGTGGCCCAGATCGTCTTCGCCGCGGTCGCCGATAAGGTAAGTTCGCAAATTACCGAAATAGTTTTGCTGGGAATAATCGAGATCGATTCCTCCGGCGGTGCCGCGTTTGCTGAATTCGTCCAATTTTAAGGTGGCATCGACGCCTGGGGGCTGGATCATGCCCAACAGGGAGAGCAGGTCCCATTCGGATTCGATCGAGGCGCCGAAATCAGAATTGTAGCTGGCGTGTATGGCTTTGATGGGGGCCTTGGTGGTTGCCTGGCCGGAGGCGGTTATTCGGGGCCAGTAGAAAATTGGCAGGCTACTCAGGTTGCCGGTTACATCGCGCAGGTCAAGCTGGTAACTTTTGTTTGAAGCAGTTTGGTCGGCAGTGCCGGGCTGATCGATCTGGAGGACATCAGCCGAGCGGGCGCCGAGCCAAACGTGGGGCAGATAAAATTCGTCATTGCTGACCTGGACGTTTTCGGCGACGAAACGATTTTCGTTCAAACGGCGAATTTTTTCAGCCCGGACGTACATGGGTTGTTGGGTTTCGGGCAGGGTGAAGCGCAAGGTGCCGTCGAGGACCAGGGCCTGATCGCGGGCGAAATCATAATAGAATTTGTCGGCGGTAATGCGATTGGAACCGGCTTCAAAAACCACATCGTCTTCGAGATAGACGCCGGTTACGACCTGGCCGAGAATCTGAGAATTTGGCTGATTGGGGTCCTGTCTGGCGGCGGCGAACTGTTCGATTTTTCCCTGGGAATAAAAGACGACGGCGTTTTGAGCTCTTAATTCGAGAGTCTCTTGTTTGTCGGGTCGATATTGATAAGCGTAAAAACCGCCGGTGTAAGTGATGATGTCAGTGCCGTCGGGTTGCGGATGCGAGATCAGCCGAGTGCCGCCGAGTTGGGGGATGTGGACGGGATATTGGGCAACGTCCTCGAAAGGTCTGGAACTCGAATCCGCTTTGGCTTTTTGGGCAGGCGGGGAAGGAAGTTTTTTCTGAGGGGGAGTGGGTTGGGGTAATTTTTCTTTGCTGTCGGGGATGGATTTTGGAGGAGCAGTTTTTTGGGCGGGCGGAACGGGAGCCGGCTTAGTTTTTTCCGGCTTAGTTTTTTCCGGTGGAAGTTTTTTGACGGGTGAGGGTTTTTGTTCAACAGGGGCGGGCTTTTCTACGGCTGGTTGTTTTTGAGCAGGGGGGAGGGATCGGTAGGCTTGGGGTTTTAGATATTTGTCGGTCAGGGCGGAGGCGAGTTGATAAATTTCCTGATCGAAGCCGGGTTTTTGAATTCGGGTTTCGGCGGTGAGATAGATTTTTCCGGTGGTGGAAAATTCCAACAGGAGAGCTTGCGGATGGTCCTCGGGAGAAATAGTCGGCTCATTTTTTGGCAAAGAGCGTGGGTGGCCTTGCAGGAAAATATTGAGGTGATAAGTTTGGAGGGTTGAAGCCGGCTCGGGCAATTGACCGATCCAAATCACTGCGTTATCGGAAGTTATGATACGGCGGCCGCTGTTAATTTTGATATTTCCCTGCAAAATGACGCAGTTTCGTCCGTCGGGGCACAAGAAAGTCTGGGCAAAATCGCTTTGAATTCGCACGTCAGCGGTTTCGAGGGAATTGTCCTGATCGTCAAAAGCCCAGCAGGGCATGGCAAGGAATGTAATGCACAGTGTGAGCCAGACCGTGTGTTGGCAAAAACCGCCTGGGCCACCTTGGGGACGGTTAATGAGGTTTTTTAGTATAGATAGCTGATTTCTTATCACTTACAATCGATCCGTCAGGGAAAGGAGTCGTGAGCAAACCAACGGTCGCAGGCTCACAAAACCATAATCACGTTCAGAGCCTGCTATTATAGTGGGGAGGGAATTGATTGCCAGTGAAAATCAGCCGGCTGAGCAAGGTCCGGTAATCGGTTATTTTATGAAGCTAAGGCGAGTGCAGCAGAGGAAAAAGTCCGGTTAAAACCTGTTGAGATAAGCGTCGCCAGTGCCGATAAGGATATTGTGTAATCGGTTTTTGCAGGTGGAGGAAAAGTGCCCAGACCGGGCCGATGAGATTTTGAACGAAAACCAAGAAAATAAACGTGCATAATAAAGTTAAGGAAAGGTTCCGTTATGGCTAAGAAGACCCAGCAGAAAAAGATCAAGACTATCGGCGTACTGACCGGAGGCGGGGATTGCCCGGGGCTGAACGCGGTGGTTCGCGCGGTAACCAAAACCGCCATCAATCGTTATAATCTGACGGTGATCGGGATCTACGACGGTTTTCTGGGACTGATTGAAAAGCGTATGAAGATACTGAGCTACAATGACACCAGTAATATACTGACCCAAGGCGGGACGATTCTGGGCACTTCCAACAAAGCGAATCCGACAAAATTTCCGGTAACGCTGGACGGCAAGACCTGTCTGCGGGACGTGCGGGACAACTGCATTCGCAACGCGGAAGAGATGGGGATCGACGCGATAGTTGCTATTGGCGGAGACGGGACGATGTGCGGAGCGGCTGATCTGGCGAAAAAGGGAATGATATTTATGGGAGTGCCCAAGACCATCGACAACGATCTGCCGGGTACGGAAGTGACATTCGGATTTAACACGGCGGTGGTAACGGCTACCGATGCGTTGGATAAGATTCACAGCACGGCATCGAGTCATCACCGGGTGATGATTGTCGAAGTGATGGGGCGCTATGCGGGGTGGATTGCTCTGCATGCGGGAGTGGCATCGGGCAGTGATGTAATATTGATACCGGAAATTCCTTACAATCTCAACAGCATCTGTGAGTTTGTGATAAATCGCAGCCGGCATGGAAAGCGTTTCAGTATCATTACGGTTGCTGAAGGAGCCCGAGAAAAAGGCGGTAAGATGGTGGTCAGCAAGACCATCAAGAATTCGCCGGATCCGATTCGACTGGGGGGCATTGCCAACAAGCTGGCCTATGAGATTGAAAAGGAGACCAAGCTGGAGTGCCGGTCGGTTGTTCTGGGCCATATCCAGCGGGGCGGGACACCGAGTGCTTTCGACCGCACGCTGGCGACGAGTTTTGGTAATTTTGCGATCGAGCAGCTCATGGCGGGCAAGAAGAACCGACTGGTGGTTCGGCGTCATGGTGAGTTGGCGACGGTGGCGTTATCGGAAATAGCAGGGAAGATTCGCACGGTACCGGCGGATCATCAGTTAGTCGATGCGGCCCGGGCGGTGGGGACTATTTTTGGAGAATAAAACGCGACGAGTAATGATTTTCAGTGGTGAAAAATAAGGTGGTTTTTACCAGTACACATCGATGTACCAGCTGCCGTAAGTTGGGTAGGAATCTATTACGGTG
Organism: Sedimentisphaerales bacterium; assembly: GCA_016934515.1. Classification (GTDB taxonomy): domain Bacteria; phylum Planctomycetota; class Phycisphaerae; order Sedimentisphaerales; family SM23-30; genus JAFGSR01. Next base: position 13,196 of record JAFGSR010000110.1, on the reverse strand, counting down.
ATATAGTCATCATAATAGGCGTCTTCGTAGTAGTAATCGCCGTAGTAATAATCGTCGTAATAGGCGTCGTAGTAATAGATGTCGTAGTAATCTTCGACGTAGTAGTAATCGTAATAGTTGTCCACATAGACATAATCCAGATACTCGACGTCGTAAATAGGCCAATACCAGCCATCGTCCACTTCAACGATTATGTTATCCCAACGGTCGTAACGAGCCTGGGCGTCCAGATAGAAAAAATTTATGTAGCCGGGGGTGCTTACGGCGGTATCGGAAAGATCGTAAGCGAGGAATCTGTTGATACCCTGGGGGCCGGCGACGATTTCGCTGGAAATTACCCAGTTCCAGGCATCGAAGATGCGGAGTTTCCCGGCGGTGCCGATGAAGGAATTTTCCATGCCGCCGTCGATGATCACTTTGTTGATGCCGTAGTCGGCGTAAACGGAAGAATCGAAGACGTCCAGTCCGACGTAGAGAACCTGCAGCAGTCCTTCGGTTTCAATGACGGAGTTATCCAGATAGCCGAAGACATTAACGATTCTCAGATTGTCGGTGGTATAGATGTCGGACTGGTCGGCGATATCACCATAAACCATCAGCTTACGCAACCGGCCGTCAATGGTTAAGGTGGCCGCAGCTATATCGCCCTGTACAATAAGGGTGTTAAGGTTGCCGGCGATTTCCATATTCACAAAATCGAGGGAGCCGTTGGTTCTGATTTGGCGAACGGAATTGTTGATAAGCCATTGGGCTTCGGAGCCGTCGGAGCGAGCGGCATGGAAGACGACTACTTTCCGGACGGAATTAACTATCAGGTCGCCCAGATTGCCATCGACCACAATCTGTCTTAGGTCCAGGCCGGCGGCGTCAATGGCATCGACATCGACATAACCATCGCCGCCGTTGTATCGGGCGGTTACCATGAGTCTGCTGGCGGGGCTGGTGTCGTACAATTCGATGGTGTCGATTCGCTGGCCCAGGTCTTCGTCTTCGGTATAAACCAGAAAATCACCAGGGCCGGACAGCGTTATAGTGACCTCGTCGCCATCGACATCAAATCCCTGCCAGATTCCGGACAGTAAGCGTCGCGGTTCGAGGGATTCGAGAAAGAGATTGTGTTTTTTTGTCGAGGCTTTCATGATGACCTCCGAGGGCTTGTCGTTTGCTCAATTTTCGGTTTCCGTATGATTAGACCCATCCGGGGCGTGAAGGATAGGTGGAATTTTGGGAAAAATACCAATAAGCAGTAAAATCAGCATTGGGCCCGCCTTAGCGGAAATCGAAGGCGACTTTTATGGCTGAGTGTAGAGGTTTGTTGATGGCGGTATCGAAGGCGCGGCGGTATTGGTTCAGGGGGAATTTGTGGGTAAGCAGGTTAGCGGCGTTGAGTTTGCCGCCGGCGATTAGTTCGTGGATTAGTTGATAGGTTCCGATCCGGCGGTTTTGGTAATGTTCCAACTGGCGGCCATAAGCGCCTTTGATATCCAGTTCGCGGAACCACAGTGGTGTGAGGTCGAGTTTGCCACCGTGGCCGGTGCCTACCATAATCATCTGTCCGCGGGCGCGGGTCCATTTGAGAGATTCGTTGATGGAACTGGTCGCGCCGACACAATCGAAGACGATGTCGTAACCGCCGGACAACATGTAATTGCCGAACCGGGCGTACTGGACGGTTGCGTCGGTTTGGGCGGCGATGATTTCGAAACGGTGTTGATTGGATTCGGGTAATTCCAGAAAATTATCAGCGCCAAAATCGGTGGCGATTTTTTTCAGATAGTCGTGCCGGTCAATGGTGTCGATTTGTCCGGAATAGTCCAGGCTGCGCAGCAGGGCGATGATTGCCAGGCCCAGTGTGCCGGCGCCGTAAACGAGGATTTTTTGAGCGTGTTGATAATCGCTACGTAAAATCGCGTGCAAGCTGCAAGCCAGTGGGTCGGTCAGGATGGCGGTTTCGTCGGGGATGGTCTCGGGCAGGGGAATTAACTGGCTTTGATGGGCGACGAAGAATTCGCCGTAAGAGCCACCGGTGCGGGAGTTGTAGCCGATGCTGGTTCCGGGGGGCAGATGAGCTGAACCGGAGGCATTGTCGGCGAAGTTTTCGCAAGCGCCGAACTCGCCGGCGCGGCAGCGTGGGCAGAGCGGTTCGATTCCGCGGGGCAGACACGAAAGGGTTGGTTCGACACAAACGCGGGTGCCGAGCCAGGAGGGATCGACGGCGGGTCCGGTTTTTTCGACGACGGCGACATTTTCATGGCCGAGCGCCATGGGCATCGAGCCAAAGGCCTGCAGGATGGAATTGGGGAGTTGCTTTTGAGCGATGATGGCCAGATCGGTTCCGCAGATGCCGCCCAGCAGCGTCCGGAGGAGTACCCAGTCGTCGGCGGGCAGTGTCGGCGGATCGACTTGTTTAAATTGAATGCCGTTGAGTGCGGAATATCGACAGCCCGGCCAGAAATAACTTAGCCATTTACTGGTAGCCCAACCCAGCGGATTAACCGAATAAAAAATCGCCTTCATGTTGTGATTGGTTTTAACGGAAAAACAGCACGGCGGCAACAAAAAAGGATTAGTGGGCTGGATAAGTTGTTTCGTTGAGAATCAGATTTTGACTTTTAAGGCGGATTTGAATAGCAACGCGAAGGCCATGGATACCAGGAAGAAATAAATCATCCAGTTGTTGGAGCCGTCGGCCCAGCCGGGTCGATTGGGGTAATCGATGCTGATTTCCTGGATGGGTGAATCGGCGGGGAAGGGTTTTTCGAGGGGGTAAAGGATGATGTCGTACCATTTCCAGCCGGGGCGGAGGGGGCTGATTTTTTGCAGGCCCGGCCCGACGTGCAGTTGTTTGTGGTAATCCTGTCCGGCGACGTTGAAGGTCAGGTTGTGTTGACCGATTTGCCGGGCCTGGATCTGCCAGCGGATTTCGTTGAGCTGGGCGATGCGAACGGGACCGATGGTCATTTCGGCGGCGGGTGAAGGAGCGAGACTTACTTCCGGCAAGATGCGGTTGGTGTTGCCATTCGGATTGTTGTTGTTTTTGGGGTCGGCGTTGTTGAGTTTGATGGTGACCAGGGCAGTCTCACCGGTTTTGAGGGGGCGGAACTGGTACCAGCCGGCCATCTGGGCCAGGATCATCACGGCCGGGACCATCATTACCAGCAACGGGCGGAGCGAATGGAACAGCAATCGAAAGGCTCCTAAGAACACTTTCCCCTGGCTGACAAAAGTAATGGACAGTTCATCCTTGAAGAGTTTCAGGGCGAGCATATTGGCTTTGATGTAGTCGCGGGTGCGGCCGATGGCTTTTTGGTTGGAGGTGTATTTGAACAGGATCAGCAGCAGCACGCCCATTACGGCGGAGATGATGGTGTTGGAAAGCCAGCCGGGCAAAAATCCTATTGGAGCAAAGATTATGTTGGCCAAGGCGTTAACTGCAATGTTCAACGCGGCCAGAGCAGTTGACAGGATGTTGTTAATGAATGCCATTACTCAATATACCCCAGTCCGCGCAGACGGTCCTGCACTTCCTTATCGGGTTGGTCGGAACCGGCTTCGAGTTGGTCCAGTTCTTTTTCGATGACGTGGACGACGAATTCATCGACGCCGCTGTAGCCGCCGATTTGGGCAACGCGTTTAGCACGGTCGTAAAGGGATGAATCGAGTTTGATTTTTGCCATTTATGAACTCCTGTGATTTCGTTGTCGGCTGGTATTATGCATTTTTTTATAACCGATAGCCGCGTGGGCAGCAAGTTACCCACCGTACCGGATTAAGTTTCAAAGATATTGGTGCCGGTCATGGTGTCGGGACGGGGCAATTGGTACTCGGCCAGAACCGTCGGGGCCAGGTCCATCAGAGCGGGTGAGGGGTGTTTAATTGGTCGGTTACTGAATAGCACGCCCGGCACTTCCAGGGCGTCGCTGCAATGGTCGGCACTCCAGGCGGATTTGTTGTCGGAAAGAATTTCCGGTTCGGTATCGCCCAGGCAGGTGGTCCATGACGCGCGGTAGCCACGATAATAACCGAGCACCAAATCCGGCGCCAGGGCGGTTTCGGATCCCTGGTAAACGCGGGAGGAGCGATAAACGTTGCGGATTACGGGTTGTCCGTTGGTGTCGCGAAGAGCCATGAGTTTGTCGGTGATTTCGTCGAGCAACTGTTCACTTTGGGGGCCGGGCTGGACGACACCGTCGCGTTCGCGGCCTTTGAGATTGAGATAAATACCGTTGATGCCCAGTCCGTAAGCGCGGGTTCGGGGCCAGTCGGCATCTCTTAAAATTGAGTTGCAGTTGCTCGGGTAGAGATAGCCGTTTTCGCGCAGCCAGGTGTTGACGCCGAACTGTCGTTTGAAATTGGCGAAGCCGTGGTCGCTGAGGACCATTACCAGGGCGTCGTTGCCGTAACGCTTGAGGATGTCGGCGATCATTTTGTCCATTCGGCTGTAAACGGACTGGAGATGTTCGAAATAATGTTTTGCTCCAGCCGGCGAGCGTAAGGGATGCTTTTCGTCGGAGTCCCACCAGAACATGTGGGACTGCAAATCGGTGCTGGAGAAGTAGAAGAAGAGCAGCCCGTCATCGTAATTTTTTGTGGCGTAGTTTAGCAGATTAAAACGCTCGTCGAGGACGTCTGCGGTTTGAGCAACATATTCATCGTCGGAGAAGACGCCGTTGGTAAGGGCTTTGTGGTCTTCCTGGAAGCCGGTGGTGTAGAAGAGGTTGAGGTCTTTGGAAATTTCCTTGATGAATTTTTCGGGTTCGGTGATCCGCACTGCTGGATCTGATGGATCGATGTTGATGGGGGTTACATAGAGGCGAAAATTGGGCGAGACTTCCTGCAGATAAAAACGACAGATTCCACCGACGTGTTCGTTGGGCAAAAAAGAGGGCATGACCATTTCGAAATCGATTTTCAGCCAGTCGGACCACTGTCCTTTTTTGAGGAGGATTTTGTGGTCTTGAATGTCAATGGCAGCTGCATCGGAGGTGAGATCGCGATGGACCAGGAATTTTACCTTTACCGGTTTGGGATTGGTCAGGAATTCGTTATAGGGACCGATCAATTCCGCTTCGGTAGTTTCGGATTCGAAAAAGAGCATGCTGCGATAACCGCCGCCTTCGTCTTTGGGACGGAGGGGGCCGTCTTCGGCGAAATGCTGGTAGGTTCCGTAGGAGCCGAGCAGGTCGGGGGTGCCCATTCCGGAGAGGCAGCGATGGTGGCCGTGTTTGGATTTGCTGGGGGGATAATTGCTGGGCAGATCGTAAAAGGTGGATTCGATTCCGGCGGCATCGAGGTAATCCCAAAAGGGTGTTCCTCCACGTTTGAGAACTGTTTTAGAGGGTGTGTGATTGAATGGCCAAAAGGGAAGTTGCAAGCGGTGATCGCCGACTTGCCAGAAACCGGAACCGGCGACGGTTTCGGCGGCGGAGTAGAAAGGTGTGCATTGTTGAGCGGGATTGCGATGGATGAAATCGAAGATGCCATGGCTGCCGGGACCGGCACCGTTGATGAAGCTGGCCCAGGCGACCGGGCTTTGAGGTGGGATGGAGGTTCCCAGTTTGCTGTAGCCGCCCTCGCGGCGGAGTTTGTCGAAGGTAGGCAGTTTACCGGCGTCCATCATGGATTGGGCCAGGTTAGGGTCCATGCCGTCGATGCCGATGATGACCACTTTTTTTCGCCGGGCCGAATTTGTCGCGCCGCCCCAGACGGGATTTAGAGCAGTAGCCCAGGTTAAGCCGGCCGCGGTAGCGGTGGTGGCTTTGAGGAAATCCCGTCGATTTAGATTTTTGTTGTTATTGTTCATTTTGACACCTGCGACTTTTTTAGATCGGCTCGCCGAGGTTAGTTGTCATTGTTTTTCTGTTTTGTTGCTTTTGGTAAAGATGGCGAATCAACTTTTTCACCATTGGTTACGATTTCCAGGGGTTTGCCGTCCATGTGTTGAGGGACATCCACGCCAAACATATCCAGCACGGTGGGGCCAAGGTCGATAATTCGAGGTTGTTCGGTGTTAATTTTGCGATTGCAGAACAGCACGCCCGGCACGAGGGACCGATCAATGCAATGGTCGCCACTCCAGGCTTTGGTATTGTCGTGAAAGATTTTTTCGGTTACCTGCCCTACCGCGGTTTCCCAGGAAGCCCGGTAGCCGACCTGGTAGCCCACGAGCAGGTCGGGAGCTTCATTTTTGTAAGGGCCGGTGTAGATTTTTTGAGCGTTGTAAACCTGCTTAACCGCCTCGGTGTTGCGCTGGGGGTCCACGAGATTGGTTAGTTTCTGGGCGATTTCCTCGCGTAGTTGAGTTGCCTCGGTGCCGGGGTCAACGATGCCCTGGGCTTCACGGCCTTTGAGGTTCAGGAACATCCCCGAAAGACCCACAGCAAAGGCGCGGGTTTGAGACCAGTCGATACCGGCCAGATATTTTTCGCCCCGGCCGTTCTCCTTGAGCACCAGATAACCATTTTCCTCCAGCCATCGGTTAAGGTCAACACCGTAACGAAAAGTGTTGAAACCGTGATCAGACATTATCATCAGAACGGTATCGTCGCCGGTGCACTTTTTCATGGTCTGACCCACCAGCTTATCCATTCGCTGGTACAATTTTTCAATCGCGTCACGTTCCTGGTTGTGCTTTTGAAAATCCCGGGCTGGGTGCTTGCCGTCCAGGTAGCGCCAGTAGGTGTGCTGGACGCGGTCGGTGCCGTCAAAGACGCAGACTACCAGGCCGCGTTTGACTTTGGCCAGGGCGTCGAAGAACATCTTTTCCCGTTCCTGATCGCCCTGAATGCACTGGTGGAGGAAGGTCTGATCGTCGAGAATATTATTGTTGAGTGCCCAGGTATCTTCGGCCAGTCCCAACGTGGCAAAGGAACCCTGCTGTTTGGCGAAATAAGTGGAATAAACCATCGGATAAGCAATGGGCATGGCGGGTTTTTCGGGATCGATGTTGATCGGTGTAACGTACAATTCGAAATCCGGGGCGGTGTTGAGCAGCAGAAACTGGCAAATTCCACGAACCTTAATCCCGAGACCGGCTTTGAATTCGACGGTAATCCAGTCGGTGTACCTGCCTTTTTCTAAATTAAAAGATTCGCCGTTAACCTTAAGAACCGCCTGGGTGTCAGGGATCGTTTGAGTGTCAGAGATCGTCTGATCATCATCCGGCAAATCGACATTTTTCTGATGGCTGTTCTGACTGCTGTTTTTCCGAACGGTTTTACCGTTGGCTAGCGTAACCGTAAAGGGACATTTCATGTCCGGATGTTCAGCCAGGATAGGATTGTTCGGCCCGATCAGTTCGGAGCGAATGATTTCTGTGCCATTGGAATTTTTTTCTCTGATTACCTCGGTGCGTTCGCCGCCGATATATTCGCCGTGGCCGAGCTTGCGAGTGGTGAAAAACGAGAAGGTTCCCTGGGAACCGCGCAAATCCGGAACACACATGGCTGAGAGGGTTACGCCTTTGAATTTTTCCGGCGGAAAAGTGATGGGCACTCTAAGAACATTACTGAATATCCCGTGCTCACCGAGATAATGCCAGAACGGTTTTCCCTTACGGAGCAGTCGAATATCGGCTTTACCCAGCGGAATTTCGTATTTCCCGAGTTTCAGTTTTCCCGGGGGTGGATGGATGCTGACCGAACTAAGCTTGGGCAGATAGGTTTTTTTGTCGCGGGTGAGAAAGTCGAAAATATTGTGTTTGCCGGGATTGCTGCCGGTCTGGAAAGATGACCAAGCCACCGGCGAAATCGAAGGAACCGTAGTTTGAAGCCGACCGAAATAACCCTGATCTCTTAACCGGGCGAAATTGGGTAATTTTCCGTCAGCCATGAATTTGCCAGCCAGGCCGGGATCCAGACCGTCGAGTCCCAAAATTACCAGCTTTTTAACTTTGCTCCTGGCCAAGGCCCGTCGGCCGCGGATCGAACGGAATATCCAGCGGATCGGCCAGGTAAACATCGTAACCACAGCAGCAGCCATGGCCCCAAGCATTACCAGGAAACTGCCCAAGACGGCGAAACCGGCTCCGGGTCCGATATAGGCCTGTGCCGGCTGATTAACGGTCAGTACAATCGTTAAAATCAGAAAAATCACCGGGACCGATATAAACGAACCAAGTGAGCGTGGCCGAACCGCACCTGCAGGGTGTCCAGTTTCGGCTAAATTGTCATGATGAAAGGTTCGCTTCATGAAACACACTCAAATCTTTGTCAATACTAATCTTATAAATCGACACTCCCGCCGCAAAAGGTTAAATTGCCCCTGATAATCCCAAAAAGGCACCGAAAAATTTATTATTGCATCTGATTAAACAACCATCCGAAACAATCTGCCAAGACTATTTCAGGAAGCCTAAACAATAATTATATCAAATCAGACAGGGATAAGGCAAGCTGGACGTTTTTACGCGTAATCAGGCCAAAAACGAGTATGTGAGTTGGTTAAAGGATCGGCTTGAAGAATCAACTCATTCACCCCTGAAGTTTGTCCGGGCAGTCTATTAAAGAGTTTTTTTCAATTCTGGGGCGGGGCGGGTGGATTTTGCAATTCTGCGATTTTAGCTTTGAGTTGTTCAATCTCGGCTTGGGCCGCCTGCAAAGCCTGGTTGGCTTTGGCGAGACTATCGTTTGCTGCGGCCAGTTGAGCTTCCAATTGTGTGGCTTTTTCGTTCGCAGCAGTAGTAGCTTGTTGAGCGGTTGCAGTCTCTGCTTTGGAAGCTTCCAACGCCTGCTGGGCTGCGGTGGCTGCGGCTTGAGCGCTTGCAGTCTCTGCTTTGGAAGCTTCTAAAGCCTGCTGGGCAGCGGTGGTCGCGGCTTGGGCAGTGGCGGTTGCGGCTTGGGCAGCGGCAGTCTCGGCCTTGGAAGCTTCTAAAGCCTGCTGGGTAGCGGTGGTAGCAGCTTGGGCGGCGGCGGCGGTAGTTTGGGAATCCTGCAGAGCCTTTTGCACGGCAGCGGTTTGTTCTTGCTGCTTTATCAACTGTTCCTGTGAAACGGCATAATCGCCGGCCAGGGCTTCGTGCTGCTTTTGCAGAAGAGCGGTTTGCTCCTGGGCATCCTTAACCTGCTGCTGCAAAGCTGAGATTTGTTGTTCAAGTTGCCGAATCTGGGCTGACTGCTTCTGGGCCAGCACCGCCATTTTCTTGTTCTGGTCGCGAGATTTGTTAAGCTCTCTTTCAATTATCAGCGACTGATCGCCCTGGGACCGGCCGGTATCCTGGCAGCCCGAAAGCGCAACTACAAAAACAACTATAAAAATCGAAATCAGACTTTTCATAAGTTCAGCTCCTCACGCGTTTTTGCTGGCGCGGCTCTACGTGTCGCACTTTTTGTTAAAACCGGATATTGAGTTCAAAAATCGACAACCAGTCTTTATTATACCGAAACTCATCGCTAACTGCCAAGTTTGCACCTTGAAAATTAATGATTTTCGCCTAAAATACTTGTCTTGTAATTTTTGCGAACTGTATAGAAAGGTTATCTGTAGTGGTTAACGTAATGACGACATTGTCGGAAAGAGGCTTTGTCAGCCAGAAATCCGACGCTGAACTGGAAAATAAGCTGGAAAAATCCGTAACTTTATATGCTGGATTTGACCCGACCGCCGATAGTTTGCACATTGGTAACCTGTTGCAAATAATGCTTTTATCACAATTTCAACGGCACGGCCACCGGCCTCTGCCGTTGGTGGGCGGGGCAACGGCCATGATCGGCGATCCCAGTGGCAAAAATGAGGAACGAAACCTGCTGGAGCCGGAAACCATCGAAAAAAACTTGATCGGCATCAAGGCTCAGTTGCAGCAGTTTCTGGATTTTGACTGCGGCGAAAATTCCGCAGTTCTGGTCAATAATGCCGACTGGATCGGCAAATTCAGCTTTATTGAGTTTCTCCGTGATGTGGGTAAGCACTTCCGCATCGGCGAGATGATGGGCAAGGATTCGGTTCGCAAACGCCTGAATAGCGAAGCCGGGATGAGTTTTACGGAATTCAGCTACCAGTTGCTGCAGTCTTATGATTTTCTGCATCTGTCGCGGGAGATGGATTGTGTGATGCAGGTGGGCGGGGACGACCAGTGGGGCAATATCACGGCGGGGATCGATCTGGTCAGGAAACTGGATTCGCGTGCGGTTTACGGGATGACCTCACCGTTAATTACCACCGCAACCGGCCAGAAATTCGGCAAAACCGAAGCCGGAACTGTCTGGCTCAGCAGCGCTAAGACCAGCCATTACGACTTTTATCAATACTGGATCCGATCCGATGATCGCGATGTGATTAAGCTGCTGAAGTTTTTTACTTATTTGCCTTTGGATCAAATTGCCGAACTGGGAAAACTGGTTGCCCACGAACCGGAAAAACGTCAGGCGCAAAAAGTGCTCGCCCGGGAAGTTACCTCCCTGGTTCGCGGCGCGGAGGCGGCTGAGTTGGCGGAAAAAGCTTCCGCAGTTCTCTTCGGCGAAGCCATCAGTGGCCTGACCGACAGCGACCTGAACAACATTTTTTCCGACGTCCCCAGCAGTACCATGGCCGGGGACCGCTTGGCAGCAGGAATAGATTTGCTGGACGCTCTGTGCGAAACCAAAATGTGCAACTCACGCGGTGAAGCCAAGAAGCTAATCAAAGCCGGCGGCGTTTACATCAATAATAACAGAACCACCGGCCTGGATCAAAAATTAACTCCGGAGTCGCTGGCCTCGGAAACCATGGTGGTATTACGTTGCGGCAAGAAAAAATATCACCTGCTGAAATTTGAAGGTTAAATTCCCGATTATCTTAACCAAACCAGATTCACCCAACTGACATCATTGCCCGATGTCATTAAAGGGGAAACGATTCAATAGAAGGATTCTCATGGCTTTACCTGTCGCAGCTATTGTTGGACGACCGAACGTCGGAAAGAGCAGTTTGTTTAATGCTCTGAGCGGGCGGAGAATCAGTATCGTCGAACCCACCGCCGGCGTTACCCGGGACCGCATCAGTGCGGTCGTGGAGCTGGATGACAAGTATTTCGAACTGGTCGATACCGGCGGTTATGGCATCGAAGATCATGACAATCTTACCGAACACGTCGAGGGCCAGATCCAAATGGCCCTGAACAGTGCCCAGATCGTGCTGTTTGTGGTGGATATTCGCGAAGGAGTCACTCCGCTGGACATGAAAGTGGCTCAATTGCTACGTAAGGAAAAGCTAAAGGTTCTGCTGGTGGCCAACAAAGCCGATTCTCCGAAAATGGAAAATCACACAGGTGAATTATTTTCGCTGGGTTTTGGCGAACCGATTTGCGTTTCAGCGTTACACGGCCGCAATCGGGCGGGATTAGCTGAGAAAGTTTTACAGGAAATCTCCCACCTGGACACCGATAAACCCACCGAGACCGTTATGAAACTGGCGGTGGTTGGCCGACGCAACGCCGGCAAAAGCACCTTTATCAATTGCCTGGCTGGTGAAGACCGGGTAATTGTCAGCGAAGTGCCCGGAACCACCCGTGACGCGGTTGACGTGCGTTTTGAAAAGGACGGCCATTCTTTCATCGCCATCGACACCGCCGGCGTTCGCAAAAAAGGCAAAATGTCCCAGAACTCCATTGAATTTTACAGCTACACCCGTGCTCTGAGTTCTATTCGCCGGGCGGACGTGATTTTTCTGTTCCTGGATGCCATCGCCGAAATTTCCCAGGTTGACAAAAAACTGGCCCACACTATTTCCGAAGAATACAAACCCTGCATTATCGTGGTAAACAAATGGGACCTGGCCAAGGATCGCTCCGACACCGACCAATACACCGATTATATCGACAAGCTGCTAACCGGTCTGTCGTTTGCACCCATCAGTTTCATCACTGCCTCCGAGGGCAAAAACGTCAAATCCCTGCTGGACCTGGCCCGTCAACTGCACAAACAATCCCGTACTGAAGTAACCACCGCCCAGATCAATAAAGCCATCCAGGCCATTACCTCCGAGCGTACCCCGTCAGCCCGACGCAAAGTCGGCCTGCCCAAGATTTATTATGGCACTCAGGTTGCTATCGCTCCGCCCACTTTGCTGCTGTTTGTAAATCACCCCGACAACATCGACGAAAACTATCGACGCTTTTTTGTTAATCGCCTGCGGGACCTGCTACCTTTTTCTGAGGTTCCGATTCGCCTGCTGTTTAGAGGCCACCACGAAAACCAAAACTCCACCGAAAGCTAAAAAGCCAATTCGCCGACGTTCGCTTCAACGTTGCTACACCAGGACACTTCAACTTTATTCGACCCTTATTCCGGCGTGGTCAGGGAAGGTCAACCTGAATCACCTCGTCAAAACTACCAAAAGCCAAACCAAAATCCACCGGATCACCTTGGTCACCAATAGCAAAATTCTTTAGCGTAATTTTGAAAGTTCCTTTGTCAAGATCAAACGCACCGATTGCTGATTCTTTAGTATCTCGATCAATCTTCCTGTAAATAAACTTCGATTGGTCGCCAACTTGCATGGTATCACCGGCAGACATGGTATAGCTGAAACCACCCCAACTCAGCAAAATGTCCTCATTTGCCAAATTAACCGAGCTATCCTTAACCAGAATCGAGCCTATCAGTATCAGGCTATCACCCTTGGTACCGGATCTGAATACCGGCGTTCGGCTCAACTGAAGCACATCTTTCATGCCTGCCATTAGCTGCAATGGTATGCTTTTTGTGGGACCATTAATGACAGTTTCGTCCGCCTGAGCGGTAAAGACTTTTGATCCGATCACCATCCGTAGCGTAAAGGGACTGCCCAGTCCGGACAAGTTTACGTTCTTAGCCATGATCGAAAAGATCTTTTTAACCAAATCCATTTGCAACTTGGAAATTTCTCCGGTTGAACCGCGATGGGTATATTTCAGCCGTTTTAGATTTGCTGGATTGTATGTAATTTCACCGTAGAAATTAGGGTCGGCATTAAGATCGGTGTAGAGCCCCACAGTAATTTTATCTACTCCAGCTAAGTCAGTCTCGTCCAGATCCAGCGAACCACCGGAAAGCACAAAGGAATCTGTGGAATTCCTGCTTCTGCCCGCCCGGATGACTGCTGTGGTAAGAGTTAAATCGTCGCCGGTATCTATTGGAATATTCACCTCGAAAGTTCCCAGACTGGCGCCTGCTACAAAATTGGCTGTCGCAGCGGTATCGCTAACCTGATCGGTTTGCATTGTAACGGTGTAAGTTCCGTTG
>JAFGSR010000109.1 GCA_016934515.1 Sedimentisphaerales bacterium | reverse complement strand
CATCGGCAGGGAGGCTCTATTTTCTTTGATATTAAACACTTATTGCACTACCATATCAAGTAAAGTTCACGGCGTTGGGTGCCACCCATCGAATTTGTTTTTTAAGTGTTTACGGAGAAACCATGCTCAAGCACCTGGCAAAACTGGGTTGCGGAGGAGGGGGAATTGGCTTAGACTGGTGGTTTCGGAGTGCAACTTACCAGGAGCGAGTTATGTTGAAATTTTGCGGATGGCGGTTTAAGGGAACTCTTAAGGCTGTTTTATTGATGTTGGTGGCGGTTTTGCCGGTGTTGCCGGCGGTTTTTTTCGTTGGATGTCAGGTGGCTCATCAGGATGAACCCAGCCCGATCGCGGCGCTAATACAGAAGTTGCTGCCGGAATCGCCAGAGCAGAAGCGTCAGAAGCTGATGGCCAAGCTGGGTTCTCCGGACGCCGACCTGCGTCGTGAAGGGGTGTTGATGCTGGGCGAAGGAGAAGCGGCGGGATGGAAGGCGACGCCGGAGATTTTGTCGATCATGGCTATTGGCGACACCGAAGCCCAGGTGCGAGCGGCGGCGGTGGGCGTGCTGGTTCGGATCGACGATAAAGAAAGGTTGCCCGACGTTTTGGCCAAGACGTCTCAAGATGTGTCCGCGTTGGTGCGGTTGGAAAGCGTGGCTGGTCTGAGCAGCGGGGGCGATGACGGCAGTATGAATTTGTTGGTGAATATGCTGAATCGGGATACGGAATCGGAAATTCGCGGCCGGGCGGCAGCGGCGTTGGGGAATTATCAAAATCGCCGGGCGGTGCAGGCTTTGATAGCGGCGTTGGACGATGACGATTTTGGGGTGATTTATCAGGCGGAGCAGTCGTTGCGGAAGCTTACCGGCGAGGATTTTGCTGATGATGGCAGGTTGTGGAACGAGTGGTTAGTTGGTACGGAAGAGCCCTTTGCAAAAGCTGCTGCGGAAAAATAATCTGATAAACATCCAGGGCGGTCTAGCAGTAACCAAGATGAAACCGCCGATGGACGCCGATAAACGCGGATTTTTGATAGCCATCCCGATAAACCGGGACTAAGAGGCAAAAAAAACACACGTAGAGCCGCGTAAGCGAAAATTCACAAAAAGTTTATTTACAGAAAAGGTCGGGGATTTAAGGGACAGCTTTATGAAGGCATTGGTATTTCGAGGGGGGCATTTGCAGTTGGATAGTAATTGGCCGGATCCGAAGCCGGGGCCGGACGAGGTGCTGATTGAGGTAGAGACGGCGGGGATATGCGGGACGGACATTGAAATCTGCAAGGGCTATTTGGAATATGAAGGGGTGCTGGGGCATGAGTTTGTGGGGCGGGTGGTTAAGGGGCCGCGGGAGTTGAAGGATAAGCGGGTGGTGGGGGAAATCAATTGCGTCTGTGGAAAATGCGACATGTGTCAGTCGGGACTGAGCAATCATTGTCGTGATCGGCAGGTGATCGGAATAGCCGGGCATGATGGGGTGTTTGCTGAATATGTGGTGCTGCCCCGGCGTAATGTGCATGTGCTGCCCGATGCGGTGGGCAATGACGAGGGGATTTTTGTGGAGCCGTTGGCGGCGGCGTTGCAGATTATCCGCCAGGTGCCCATCGAAGCCCGGGATAAGGTAATTGTGGTCGGCGACGGCAGGTTGGGTTTGTTGGCGGTGCAGGTGTTAGCTGAGCAGGGCAACAAAAGCAACGTGGTGCTGCTGGGTAAACACGCGGAGAAGTTGACCTTTGCCGAGAAACGGGGCATTCGGGGGATATTGCTGGACGATATGGTGCTGAAATCGCAGTGGGATGTGGTGGTGGACTGCACCGGCAGTGCCGAGGGATTTGCGGTGGCGTGTCAACTGGTTCGGCCGCGGGGGGTGCTGGTTTTGAAGAGCACCTGGGCGGCTGGTGCGGTGGTGGATTTGTCGCCGCTGGTTATTAACGAGGTCAAGCTGATCGGTTCACGGTGCGGAACATTTGTTGATGCGATTAACACTTTGGCGGCGGAGCAGGTGGTGGTGAACGGGCTGATAACTTCGCGGTTCAAGCTAACTGAGGGAGAAAACGCCATGAAAAAGGCTCAGGAGCCCGGTCAGATTAAGGTGCTGATCGACGTCAAAGATTGATCGTCGAACCCTAATTCAGGCAAGCGGGCTTTAAGATGGTGTGCTCAATTTTTTTTGTAGTTCCTTTAGCAGATGGGCCATGCGGATTTTGCTGGTGTGGTGTTGGAGCAATTTTTTGCGGGCGGCCTGGGCGATGGAATTTCGTTCGTGCTGGTGTTTGAGATAATAACGCACTTTGCCGGCCAGGTCGTTGGCCGAATCGAAGGTGATTAGTTCACGGCCCAGTTCGAACATTTCACCGAGTCCGTCTTTTCGGGTGTCGTGTGGGTGGGACCGAACCAAAAAGAAAGCACCGGCGGCGATGCCGTCGAGGAGGTAACTGTCCGGGCAGCCGCGGCTGGTGAGATGCAGGAAGATTTTGCCGGAGTTGTACAAGGTGTTCAGGTCGGGTCCGTTGGCGACGGTGCCGGCGACAAGTTGGTTAAGGGGTGATTCAGCCCAACCGGGTGAAGGTGCTTTGGACTGAGTTTGTGAGGTTGGTGCCCAGGAGAAAATTTTCAGATCGAGATTTTCCTTGAGTAGTTTGCTGCAATAAGTGTCATAAACAACGGCGTCGCCCAGAAAATTGCGGATCAATTCAATGAAATAGTTTCGGATGTCGTCTTCCTGCAAGGTTACGCCGCAACGCTGAGCCTGGGCGAGGAATTTGGGTGCGGATTCGGGTTGATATTTTCCGACGGATCGTCGGATTTCATCGGCGATGGCGTACCAGAGTTGTTTGTGGGTGTCATGTTTGATACGGTATTCGTGCGGATCCGTAGTGCAGTGGTCCGCGACGAGGACGACATCACTTTGGTGGCTCGACGGATCGGCAGAGGTTGGTTCCAACGGCTTATCAACAGAAGCTGGTACGAGCGGCTGGAAGATTTCGGTGTTAACCGCCGGGGGCAGTTTGATAAGACGGTCCGGCGAAAGATTGTTCTGCAGGAAGTAATCCGTTTGGTAATCAAAGGCGGGACAAACGAAGTCGTGCGGACCGATTCTATCCGTAAGAGATTTATTATTGGAGGATTGAGTTATTCCCTGGCGCAGCAGAGTGACGCAGACGGTGGATTGGGGCAGGGAATGATTCAGATCGCTGCGTAACAGATCGACGAGAACGACCAGATCGGGCTGCAATTTTTGAAGACGGGCGAGTTGTCCGTAATGGGAGACCTGATCCGGCCGGTTTAAGACGAGATGTTCGGTGCGACAGCCAAGCTGGGCCAGACCGGCTAACGCATCGCGACTGGTGCAGCGATCGAGCGGACTTAAGGTGCCGGTGCAATTTGTACAGCAAAGCTGGGTGGGTTGATTAAGTTTTGAAATCAGTTTGGATACATCGAACTGACGGTCAAGTTTCTGCTGTTCGATCAACAGCTCATTGATTTTCCGGATGACTTTCGGAGTGGACCTGCTCATGGCGTCGGAAATCTGTCGGGCAAAGGTTTGGTTTTCTTTGTCGGAGAGCCAGGGCCAGGTGCCGGCCTGGGTAGGCAAATTGTAACCGGGATTGGTATCGCAGAAATTTTCGATGAGCGAGGGTTTTTGATCGCCGAGCAGCAGCACGAGTTTTCCGGATTTCAGTTCTGGTTGAAAATCAATGAGTTTCAGGACCAGCAGCAATTTGAGGGGATCGTTTTCAGCGACGATCAAGGCCTGGAAGGGTGACATTTTGTTTAGCAGCGCCTTAATTTCGCGGCCGGAGCCGATGCCGTTGACAGCCATGTTGACGTTGGAGACTTCGACACGATCGGCACTAGCCTGGGCGGTAATGATCGGCGTCGAAGTAAAGCCCAGCCAGGTCCGGCGGCCATCGTTTTGCCGAAACCGAAAACTTGCTGTTCCGTCGAGCGTAACAGCCATTTCAACACTATCGGGAATTTCAACCGAGCGCAGGTTTTGGGCCAATTGTTGATCGCGAGATTCCAGAGCTGTCAGATTCGCAGCGAGCAACTGATCGCCCGGCCAGCGGGATAAAAGGTCCCGGGCCAATTCGTCGGGAATTTCGGTGAGGCCGGCGTTATTTTTTGAAGCTTGCGGAGTCATTTATGAAATGTTCTGTTTTTTTTTGTTAGTGCTGCAAACCGGTTGATCAGCGGACCGCCTGGAATATTCGGCTGGTTGAATCCGGGTGGGTTGATTCGGGAAATTTAATGGAAACCGAGGTGTGGCCGAATTGCTGGTGACGATTGGTTTTGATTTTTACGTCGCAGGGATTGCAATGACCGAAACAGTTGCAGGAGCGGTAACGCCCGTCCATGCGAAAATTGCTGTCGAGCAGATTGCCGATTGGCGGGTAGTTTTCGTATAAATCGTGGTGACACCGATAGACGTCACCGTCGGGCCCGATGATCAGTTCGGTGGTGCGGCAGGAAACGGTTTGTGAATTTTCCATGGAGCAGGCGTCGTCGTAAAGGTATCGACCATGGAGCCGGCCGTTATGGAAGCCGAGAAATTCTTTGGTGCGAAAATCGATACCGGCTTGTTTGGCTCGCTGCTGAGCTGCCAGGACCAGATCGATCTGATCGGGATGGAGCACGGCCCAGATACCGATGTAAAACCCGGCATCCTGAAGGCGCAGAGTTTTTTCCAGCAGTTCATCGAGCGTGACCTGATCGGGATGGAAACTTACCCGGATGGAGGCGTAAGGTGCGTCGCGGCGCAGGCGTTCGGGCTGGACGCGGGCAATCATTTCTTCGGGATCAAAACTGAGGTTGGTCAGGATGTCGATTCGGATGCGTTCGTCTAAGCTGTTAATGATCTCGTAAAAATCGGGATGGCAACTGGGTTCGCCGCCCTGAAGTGTAACCGGCACCAGGCCATCAGGGTGCTCCAGATTGGCCAGCCGATGCAAAGCGGTTATCCACTGGTCCGCTCTAAGGATTATGTGCCGGCAGGAGATGTTGCTTTCGAACGAGTTGATGCAATAGTGGCATTTGTAGTTACAGGCGAAGGTAAGAAAAGCCGCGATATAATTGCAATCGTCGGTTAGAGATACTTTTGGCAACGGCGATGCCTCAGACATATTAATTGTTCCGTGTTAATGGCTTCTAAAGAAATTTTCAACTGACGAATCTGTCAAAATGATTTATTTAAGGCTTTTTGGTTTCGCTAAACGTTAACTTCTTCCAGTTGTCTTTCGGTTTGATAAGGGGCAGTTGTAGTTGAAGGTGCAAACCTGGCGGCCCCGGCGAGCATTTCGACCGCATCCATAACCCGATCGACGCTGATGTATTCCATGCACCCATCGGGAAAGATGCATCGCGAGCCGAAACAGGGAATGCAGTTGCGGTCGCAGGTAGGTGTGAGCTTAACGCCCTGGCCGTACATGTAAACCTGTTCAGCTGCAGTTGGTCCGAACATGCCGATTACTTTTTTACCAAGTGCCAGCGCCAGATGCAGCCCCAGCGAATCATTGGTAACGATGACCCGACAGGAACTGAGCCATTCGATGTAATGGCGGATGCTGTTGAGCGACTGCTGCCAGCAAACGGCATAATGTTGATCGGTGAGCCGGTCGTGCAAATCGTTCCAGTAGGTGCGTGGCCAGAATTTTGTAGGCCACTTGGGCCCGGCGTGATGGTTCAAGCCGATGTCGTAAATTTCGGCGACTTTGGGCCGATAGCCCAGAACGTAACGCTGTCCCTTCCATTCCTGGCCGATGGTACGGTAGAGGGTTTCCTGAAGGGGTTCCTTACTGATGCATTCGCCGTTGAGGGCCAGGGAGAGCGCCTCGGCAGAAGCGGCGTAGAAGCTGTCCTCACCGGTACTGATGCCGTCCTTGAAACCAAAACGCTTCTCGGCAGCGAGTCCGACGGCAAATTTACACCAGTTTTGCTGCTTTTCCAGGTTGATTATCCAGTCGTAATGGTCGCTAATAACGTTGGGCGATAGATCGTCCGGATTGTCAGCCAAAATCAGCCGGTCGATAAGGTGGTTTTTGACCAGCAGATCTTTGGCGCCGCGAGAGGTGATCCAACTGACGTGCCAGCCACGGAAGTTTTCCAGCAGGCAGGTGCAGCGAAAAACGTCTCCCAGGCTGACTACCGGAGAGATTCTGTGATCGCAAGTCTCTGAAAAACCGTGCTTTATGATTAATAGCCTTCTTCTTTGCATTGGGTGCGCTCCCGGTTGACCGTTGGCCGAAAAATAAACGTAAAATCAGTCTTCCAAGAAGTTTATCGGACAAATCAGGTTTTAACTTAATTTTTCAGGTTATCGGCCCTTGATTTGGTTATCGGAGTAATTTTAAGCTTCGGCTTTGCTGTAGAAGCTTCTTTGCACCGGCTGAACATTTTGCCTGTCAAATGCCGATGCAAGGGTAATGGAGCAGCAAAAGGTATCAAAATCCGAACCAGCCGGGCAATTTCGGCGCAAAGGCGATTAATCATGGGCAACGGCTACGTAAATACCATCGAGGCAGCTTGCGATACACCCGCGGGGACCGAGCTTGAGCGGTGCCTGACGATTAAGCGTACGCACGGGCTGGGTAATGTATTTTGTTTGCTGCCGGTTCTGGATGAGTTGCTGGAGGAGGGGCATCAATTGACGGTGTTAACGCGGCCGGAATGGACACACGCATTTTCGATATTGCGGCCGAGGATTAGCTGGCAGGTGTCGGCGGATCAGGTGCCGGCGAATCAGGAGACGGTCGAGAATACGGAAGATGAAACGGTCCGGGGGGAAAACCAAGGGGAAGACCAAGGGAAAAACCAGGGGGAAAAAGTGATCGATCTGGATGAATTGACCGAAAATCTGGTTCCCTGCGAGCATCGGGTGGATGAGTTTGGCCGGCTGCTGGGGATTGATTCGGTTTTGGGACCGTTGCGTCTGCAGGTGCCGGCGGTTTGGCGGGTGCCGTTTGAAAAGCTGGCGGGATCGGTAGTGTTTGCGCCGGAAGGAGGCCACTCGTCGCGTACCTGGCCGATTGAGCAGGCGTCACAATTGAAAGATTATCTGGCTGATGAAAAGCTGGTGCTGGTCGGGACCAGCCGGGAAGGTGAAATCCGTTGCGATTATGACATCCGGGGGCGATTGCAGGTGCATGAACTGCTGGGATTGCTCTCGGTAGCCGGGGCGGTGATTACCATGGATTCGGCGGTGCTGCATATTGCGGCAGGGCTGGGAGTACCGACGGTGGCGGTTTTTGGCGGGATCGATCCGGATTATCGTGTTCGGCCGGAACAAAAAGTGGTAGTGGTTCAAGCCCGGATGAAATGTTGCCCCTGCAATAAAAATGAGATCTGCGCAGATCGGTTCGACTGCATCAAAGCCGCCCGGGCCAGTGACATCGCAGCTGCACTGACCATCGCGAAAACAACTCGTGAAAAAGTTTATTTTCATCCAGCTTAAAAAGTGCGGTTTTTAAGTGGTGATTATTTTCTTCGGCCTGATGAGGCGCGGTCGATTCGACGGGAGGAGTTTTTTTTAGTGGTCTTTTTTTGGGTATTTTTCTGGAGCACTTTCATAGCTTTTTTAACGTCGGCGACTTTGAGCACGCCGGTGGTGCGGCCGCCGCGGGCGCCGGCGGTGCAGTAAGCGTAAGAGATGTTGATGTGAGCTTTGGATAATTTGGAGGCGACCTCCGCCAAGGCACCGGAGTTATTGGACAGGTTGACACAGAGCACTTCGGATTCGTTGACCGAACTATCCAGTTGCTGGAGCACTTTGCGGGTCTTGGTTGAGCTGGCGGTAACCAGCCGCAACACGCCGTGTTCGACCGAATCCATCATGGTCATGGCAATGATATTGATCTTTTCTTTGGCTAATTCGTTCAGAGTCTGGGCCAAAACGCCGGGCTTGTTGATCAGGAAAACGGAAAATTGTGTTTCGATATGCATGACGGTCCTCGTGTGACTAATTTTTTGGTATCGATTAACTTATCAGGTTTTTGAAGACAGCTTTTTTGTCAATTGATTCTTCAGGTTATTATTGACATTTTAAGAAATAACAGGACACGTTAGCTATCAACTCCGTGTCAGATAACCGCATGGGTAACAAGTTACCCACTCTACAAAGACAAGAAAAACGTTGCTAATTTATTTCAATTGATTGACGGCGGTTTCAACGTTGTCGAAGAATTCAAAAACTTCCTGTAATTTGGTTATTTTGAAGACGCGGTACAATTTGGGATCGATGCCGCTGATGGCCAATTTGCCATCGACCGGTTTGAGTTTTTCTCTCATGGTCAGGAAGACCCCCAGCGACTGGCTGGAGAGCATTTGAACGGTGGAAAGATCGAGCAGAAGCAGCCGAAGGCCGAACTTGTCGATCAGGGCGTAAAGTTCCTTAGCGGTATCGGCGATACAATAGGCATTGAGCGCTGCGGCGTTGGCGAAACCGATGACGCTGATGCCGTCTTGTTCGGTAATGTTCAGGCTGGACTCGTCCGGCATTTTTTATCTCCCGCAAAAGGGGGTTGTTTCGGTTGAGTTTTCAAGTTTTCGCCTGAAGGCGAGGATTTTAGAACCCATTGTGAGACAATAAACCGCTCGGTTGCTATTTTAACGCGATTTCGAGTATTTTGTCAACCTTGCGAACAAACTCAAATTTCATTTGCCGCTGGACCTCTTTAGGCAGGTCGATCAGGTCTTTGCGGTTTCTTTCGGGCAGCACGACGGTTTCGATGCCGGCACGCCGGGCAGCGAGGACCTTTTCTTTGACGCCACCGATAGGCAGTACCAGTCCGCGGAGGGTAACTTCGCCGGTCATGGCGATTTCGGGTCGAACCGATTTGTCGAGAAACAGTGATGCCAGCGAAGTATAAATCGCCAGTCCGGCTGAGGGTCCGTCTTTGGGGACGGCACCGGCGGGGACGTGGATGTGGATGTCCTGTTTGCTCATGATTTCGTCATTTGCCAGGATGCGGGACAGTTCGGCCTGGTATTTGGTGGTGCGTTTTTTCCTGATGGCGTCGCTCTTGATGACGCTCAGGGCGGCCTGGGCACTTTCTTTCATAACGTCGCCGAGTTGTCCGGTGAGAATGAGTTTGCCGGAGCCGGCCATTAAAGTGGATTCGACGAAGAGGATTTCGCCGCCGACGGGAGTGTAAGCCAGGCCGGTAGCCACGCCGGGAGTGGCGGTGCGCAGGGCCAGTTCGGATTCGTAGCGGGCCGGGCCGAGAATTTTTTCCAGGTGGCGAGCCGATACGGTGGCGGATTTTCGTTTGTTCGAAGCGATCTCAACGGCATAAGCCCGACAGACAGCAGCGATTTGTCGTTCGAGTTCGCGGACGCCGGCTTCGCGGGTGTAGGAATCAATCAGCACCTGAAGAGCGTCCGGTTTAATGTTGAATTTGTCGGGAGCCAACCCGTTTTCGGTGAGTTGGCGGGGAACCAGATATTTTTCGGCGATGGTAAATTTTTCGGCGGCGGTGTAACCGGGCAACTCCAGCACTTCCATCCGGTCGCGCAGGGCCGGCGGGACGGTACCCATGTAATTGGCGGTGCCGATGAACATGACGCGGGAAAGATCGAAGGGCTGATCGATGAAATGGTCGGTAAAGGAGTAGTTCTGTTCGGGGTCGAGTACCTCCAGCAGCGCCGAAGCGGGATCGCCGCGGAAATCCTGGCCGATTTTGTCGAGTTCGTCGAGCATGAAAACGGGATTGTTGGAGCCACACTTGCGGAGTTCCTGCATAACCCGGCCGGGCAGGGCGCCGATATAGGTGCGGCGGTGACCTCGGATGTCGGCTTCGTCGCGGATGCCGCCCAGCGAGATACGAATGAATTTTCGGCCCATGCTGCGGGCGATGCTGCGGCCCAGCGAGGTTTTGCCGACGCCGGGCGGACCAGCGAAACAGAGGATGGGACTGCGGCCTTTAGGATTGAGTTTGCGAACAGCAAGAAATTCGAGAATTCGTTTTTTGATTTTGACTAAGTCGTAATGGTCGGCGTTAAGGATGCGGCGGGCGCTGTTGATGTTGAGTTTGTCCTGGGTGCTGACGGCCCAGGGCAGTTCGCAAAGCCATTCAATGTAATTACGCAGAACGGAAAATTCGGGGCTCATGGTGGGGATTTGTTTGAGACGGTCCAGTTCGCGCAGGGCTTCGGCGTGGATGCTTTCGGGCATCTTGGCGGTTTCGATTTTTACCAGGAGTTCCGCGATTTCGGCGGATTTCTGATCGGTCTGGCCCAGTTCGCTCTGGATGGCTTTTAGCTGTTCCTGGAGGAAATATTCGCGTTGAGTTTTGTCGATGGATTTGCTGACCTGATGCTGGATTTTAGCAGACATTTCGAGCAGTTCAATCTGTTCGGCCAGGGCGACGGAAAGTTTTCGCAGCCGCTCGGGGATATCGGCGGTTTCGAGCAGTTCCTGTTTTTTTTCGGCGGCAATGTTGATGTTGGCCGCCAAAAAGTCGGCCAAGGCACCGGGATCATCGATGTTCTGTAGGATGACCATGACTTCTTCGGGAATGTTCGGCGAAAGCTCAACCATGCGAATGGCGGCATGGCGGACGCTGGTCATCAAGGCGGAAGTGGCTTTGGTAGCTGGGGTTTCGGAAGCGATGACCTGTATGCGCGCTTTGAGATAAGGTTTGTCGCTTAGCCATTCGACAATCCGGAAGCGGACCAATCCGTGAACAACATAACTTTTCTGCCCGTCGGACTGTTTGATCTGTTTGAGTACGGTAACGACGGAGCCGACTTTATACAAATCGTTGTAGCCTGGGTAATCGACCGTGGCATCTTTCTGGGTGATAACGCCAAGAATTTTTTCGCCGGGTCGCGAAGGTCCTTCACCCATGACCTCGCTGAGCAGGCGCTGGCTGCGGGGACGACCGATAGCCAGGGGGATTACGGTCCCGGGAAAGACCACGGCATTACGCAAAGCCAGGATACCCAGCTCTTCCGGGATGGTCAGGTGTTCGACGTCGTCGTCGAGGACGGGCTGAGGCGGTTTTTTTTTGACTTTGGCCGCGCGCCCCGAACCGCCGACATCAGTTTTGCTTTTGGCATTGCGTCGGGTGTCGGTTTTTTTGGACGGAACAACTCGTTGGACCGAAACCGTTTTGTGCGTATCGATCAGGTTGGAATTAACGTCGACCAGGTCCGGATCAATCGCATCGGTGTCCACCTGACTGACACTGCCGTTGAAGGGCCACGATGGCTGTTCGGAACTGTCAGGCTGATTGGATTTTTCGGGTTGAACGGGCTGGTTTTTCGGGGAGTGGCCCGGTTGCTGGTCCGAATCGGTAACTGACGGCTGGTTATCTGGTTGTGTTGGAGTTTTGCTTTGATCTTTAGCAGGTTTTTTATCTTTTTTCATATTCGCCCGTTTTGTTCAGATCGATTCGCACTATGATACCCTGACAAAATGCGTCAAGGACAACGATTTATATCCTGATAGCCTTGCGATAACTCATTTTGTCAGAGCGAAAAAGCTATTTTCGCGGTCTTTTCCGAAGCGTTTTGTCAGTGTGAACAACAAGACAAAACCTGACCCAACAGGCCAGCTTACCGTTAGAATTGAAAACTGTCAAATAAACCCCGCTCTATCCGGGCTAGCACCGCTCTATCCGGGCCAGGATTTGCGTCAACCACGGATCTACCGATCAGATGCCGCTGCTGACGATGGTTTTTTCCTGGGTGCCCTGGTGGTTGCGAATTTTGATGGTCAGGCCCTCATTTTCGAGATCGGCCTTGGTAACGAGCTTTTTTAATTGTTCGACCGAGGAGATGTTCTGGTCGTTAATGCTGATGATGAGGTCGCCGACTCTAAGGCCGAACTTATCTGCCAGCGAGTCCGGCTCAACGTAACGAATCACCACCATGCCGAGGGCGTCGTTTTCGTAGTCGAAATCCTGGGCTGATTCTTCGCTAAGCAGTTCCACGCCGATGCCAAGTTTGGCTTTTTGCCTCTGGGACTGTCCCGGTGCAAAAGGCCAGTTTTCCGGTAGGGGAATGTCGTTGCGGGCGATGGTTTGCTTTTCCTGCTCCGCCCGGGCCACGCCTCGATCGCCCAGTGTAACAGTTATTTGTTCCGGTTTGTTATCCCGGCTGATTTTGCACTGAATAACGGTCTCCGGGGCAAGCGTAGCGATATAATCGCGCAATTTCCGCGAGGTTTCCATTTTCTGATCGTTGATTTCGATAATAAGATCGCTGTCTTTGAAACCGGCTCGATCAGCGGGTGAATCTTTAACTACCTCTGTAACAAAAACGCCTTGAGTATCATCATCGATTTTTTCCAGGACATCGAGTTGTTTTTGGGTGAGGATGGATTTCAGCAGTTCGGGGCGCATTTTTCTGATGTCACCCAGATCGATCATACGGACGCCCAGCCAGCCGCGTTTGACTTTTTTGTTTTCGATGAGCTGATTAGCTACATATTGGGCCATTTTGCTGGGCACGGCAAAACCGTAGCCGGCCGATATCCCAGTGGGGGTCAGAATGTTGGAATTCACACCCACCACTTCGCCATAGAGGTTAACCAGGGGCCCACCGCTGTTGCCCTTGTTAATATCGGCGTCAGTCTGGATAAAGTCCTCGATGCCCCACTGGCCCAGGATGCGGGTTTCGCGGCCTTTGTAACTAACGATGCCGGCGGTAACGGTCTGGTCCAACCCGAAAGGATTGCCAATGGCTAAGACGAAATCGCCCACCGTGAGCTTGTCCGAATCGCCAAACCGGGCTTGGGGCAGTTCCTCGCCTGCCGGATCAATTTTAATGATGGCCAGATCGGTAGCAGGATCATACATTTTTTCGATGGCTTTGAAGCGTTTGCCGTCGGCAAGAATGACTTCAACCTCATCGGTATCTTCGACGACGTGATTGTTGGTGATAATGTAGCCTCGCTTATCGATGATGCAGCCGCTGCCCAGGCCGAAGTTGAACTCCTGAGGAATAATACCGTTTTCGGTACCATTTTTTGATACCTGGATCGAGACAACCGCAGGGCTGACCTGTTCGACCGCTCGGCGAAACACGTTGTTAATCTGCGAAACCGCCGCTTTTTCGCTTTCCGTAAGCGGTTCAGCCGGATTTTCCGCGCCATAACTGATTGCTGTACCGCCGATTACAGTTACTAACAACAACATAACAGTTATCAAAAACAAACAATTTACACTTCTTTTTTTGTCGGTGGTCCAGATATTCATAGCTTTTCCTTATTTTTTCAATATTTATAAACGCATGTTAAGGCCCAGAAATTCGTAAAAACCCAATCTACACTGATCGATTATATAGATTTTTTCGAGACAAATTCAATACACAGATGAAAAACTATTCAGCAATCCGATTTCTGGAGTTGCTCCTTGAACTTTAGCAGTTCCTCCGGCTTCATATTGTAGCAGTGCTCAGGTTGGGGATAACGCTTCTGGCGGACTTCATCGACGTATTCAGCAAGGGCTTGTTGAATCTGGGCGCCAATATTCGCGTATTTTTTGGCGAATTTGGAGGTTCCGGCCCCGGGCAGGTCGAGCAGATCGTGCCAAACCAGCACCTGGCCGTCGCACTCCGGGCCGCTGCCGCAACTGATCACCGGCAACTCTGTCCGTTCGGCAATGGCCCCAGCCACCTGGGCAAGAACACATTCGAGTAAAATCGAGCAGGCCCCGGCGGCTTCCATTTTTTTAGCTAGTTCCGCCAATTCCATTGCAGCACCGGCGGTTTTGCCTTGTACCGCGTATTTACCGATTTGCCCGATCGATTGGGGACGCAATCCCAGATGAGCCATTACCGGAATCCCCGCCGCTGCCAAGGCTGAAACCGTGGGCAGGTGGCGGTGGTCAACCTCGACCTTAACGCAATCGCAGCTACCCTGGGTCAGGAACTCGCCGGCATTGACGATGGCCTTTTCGATGCTGACCTGATAGCTGAGGAACGGCATGTCGCCAATGAGGTAAACATCTGGGGCGCCACGTCTTACAGCTGCGGACAGGGCAACCATGATTTCCATGGTGGCATTGATAGTGCTGGAGTGGCCAAGCATCAACTGGGCCAGTGAATCACCGATCAGCACGCTGTCAATACCCCCCTGCTGAGCCAAAACGGCAGAGGCAAAATCGTAGCAGGTCACCATCGTGATGGGCTGCTTTTGGGATTTTAGCTTTTTCAAGGTCGCCAGGGTTATTTTATCAGCCATCTTATCGTTCCCGTTCAGAGCTAATCTACCGGTTAATATTCAATATAAATAGTCGGTTGAAAATTTTTATTCAACACGATTATAAACCTTTTTGGACCAATGTGCCAGTTAAGTAAGGTTATCGAATGTAAATGCTTGATTTTCGGCATACTTACGCATTTTTGCTGGTTTTGAGCTAACTTTGAGCTAACCAGGTTGCTCTGGCGGGTGTCTAATATAGTGAAATAATGGAAAAATAAGGATTTAAGGATTAACGGCAGCTCAAGCTGAACTAAGACACGATAATTTAGTTTCGAACAGCACTGGAGGCAGCCATGAACACTACAAAAAACAAAAAAACCACTAAGTTGCTCAGGTGGGGGCTGATTTTGGGGGCATTATTGCTGGTTATATTCATTTGGCCCGCCAATCCGGTCCAGGCGAAAAGCAGGAAAAGTTCCTCCGATGCAGCGGCTGCCCGCCAACAGCAAGCCGCTCAAAAAGCAGCTCAACAACAAGCTGCACGAGAAGCCGCCCGTCAACAAGCTGCCCAAAAGCAGGCTGCCCAGCAGGCTGCCCAGCAGGCTGCCCAGCAGGCAGCTCAACAAAAGCAGGCTCAGCAGCGCACCGCTCAGTTGTCGGCTCAACGAAACCGGACTCAACAGCAACCCATCCGGGAAACTGTTGTCCGGCAAACTACCCGACAACAAACTACCCAAAGAATCGTAAGTTCTTCCACAACAAACACTAACCAAAACGTTAGCCTCGTGCCGCGGGGAGTGATCAAAACCCGACCTCTCTCGTCTGCCGGAATTGATCGCCAGCTAAGCATCTCCAGAGCACAACCGGAGATAAGGGTAAATAGCCCCGCGAACCGGAGTAACACAAAAATAATCTCCAAGCGAGCAGATTCACACCGTGTTTCGTCGGTGCATTCCAGCAATATCACCCTGCATAACGCGCCGCGACCGGCTTCTCGTCCGAGCTACCGGCCCAGTAACATTCGGGTTGAGGTGAATCGCTACTATCATCCTCGTTATATCGTTCCCAAACCCATCAGTATAATTCGCAATCTTGCCACCGTAGTTCATCGGTCAGTAAACATATTCGAACCGGCTCATCGTCCCCGCCCGGTGGTTATCCCTCAGCCGGTAATCTACCAGCCCACCGTAATAACCGAACCGGTTGTGGTAAATGATCCTTACCCGGTGCCGGTGGTAGTTACCGGCCCGGCGGAAGACGCTTATCCCAACGAGACTTACGCAAACGATACTTACGCGGACGATACTTACGCGAGCGGTACTTACGCAAGCGATACTTACGCCAATGGAACATATTCAGACAACACTTACACCGAAGGATCTTATGCCGACGAGTATTATTATGAAGATGAAGATTATTTAGAGCAGAGCTACCCTTACAATCTCAACGGCACCGTTTATGGTTACGACGAAACCGGCGGATTGTACATTTACTCGGGCGAACCGGAGATTTCCATCATTAACACCGGCTGGGAAGATCCGCTAAGCAGCGACGGCTGGGTGGACAGTTTCGGGTTCGATTATGATAGCGATTATGATTTTTACGGTCCACCGGAAGTCTCGAAGTGCTTCTGGTGCAACTGGGGCATCCCCTACAACGGTAATCACAGCCATGATTGCCCCAATCGCCTCGGTTATGGCGGAGATGATTTCCTCCGATTTGATTGGCTGTTCTGGTCGCTGGGTTTCGAATGGTAATAACCGGATAATAAGCTGACTTCACAATCAAATGATTCCGTTGATCATTCAGATGGCGCTAATCAGGTCAAAAACAAATGGCCGGGCAGGTGAATGCGTTAACTTCGGGGGTGTTTTTCTGTTTCCTTCTACTTTTTTCCCGGTTAAACTGAACTGAGCGTTCGTAATTCAAACTTATCGCTTCAGCAGGTGCTGTCGGCGGTTACCCGGTCACGATCATGGAAAAAACCAACAGCAATTTTATAATCAGATGGCTGGACGAGTTGGGCGGTTTTTGGCTGTTCGTCTGGCAGGTGATTTTTGGCGGGGTATTTCGTAAACCTTCGGGACGCGCTTCAGCCGCCCGCGGACGGATCTGGGAACAAATGTACGAAATCGGCAACAAAAGTGTGCCGGTGGTAATGATTACCGGGGCGTTCGTGGGGATGACCCTGGCGGTGCAGAGTTTCAACCAGCTCAGAGGCATGGGCCTGGAAGAACGCCTGGGCAGCTTGATTAACATTTCGGTCGTCAAAGAACTCGGCCCGGTGCTGGCGGCCATGATGCTCGCCGGGCGAGTCGGTGGAGCACTGACCGCTGAACTGGGGACCATGCACGTTACCGAACAGATCGATGCGCTGCGGGTAATGGGGGCCGATCCCATCCGACACCTGGTGGTGCCCCGCTTCCTGGCTTGCGTGCTGCTGACACCCTGCCTGACCATTTACGCCGATTTCATGGGCGTGCTGGGCGGATACCTGATTACCGTAGTTCATTTCGGCGTTAACAGCGAAGCATACTGGCGGTTCAGTGCCGATGTCGTGGAAAAATGGGACGTGTCTGTTGGCATAATCAAAGGTGTTTTCTTCGGGGCCAGTATCGCCCTGATAAGCTGTTTCAAAGGATTCAACTGTGCCCCGGGCGCCCAGGGCGTGGGCAAAGCCTGCACCGAAGCGTTCGTGAGCAGCTTCTTGAGCATTTTAATGATCGATTTTGCGCTGGCGGTCTTCTTTAAAACTCTTTACGACATCATCTGGGGTTTTCGGCCAATTTTGTAAAAGGGAACCTCTAATAATGGGTTTTTAGCAGTCAAAATTTCATGTAATTGTTTTTGGGTATAATTTTGGACACCACAACGCAAAAT
>JAFGSR010000108.1 GCA_016934515.1 Sedimentisphaerales bacterium | reverse complement strand
GGGCGGACGGAGGAGGTGGTTGAGAGTCTGGTTAGGGATATCGACGAGGCGCAGGAACATGTGCATCTGTTGTTTTATATTATTGCGGATGATGAGACGGGGCGGAAGGTGGCGGAGGCGTTGATGCGGGCGGCCAAGCGGGGGGTGAAGTGTCGGGTGCTGGCGGATGCGGTGGGGTCACGGGGGATGTTTGGCGGGTTGGGAGAGCGGATGCGGCAGGTGGGAGTGGAGGTTCGTGAGGCGTTGCCGGTGGGATTGTTTCGGCGGCGGATGGCAAGGATAGATTTGCGGAACCATCGTAAGGTGGCGGTGATTGACGGGCGGATTGGCTATGCGGGCTCGCAGAATATTGTGGATGCCAGTTACGGGCGGAAGGATATGTTGTGGCATGATTTGATGGTTCGGTTGCGCGGGCCGGTGGTGCTGGAGTTACAGGCGGTTTTTGTGGGGGATTGGTATTTTGAAGCAGAGCAGGTGTTGGAGGATGATGAGGTTTTTCCGGAGCCGGAGGTGGCGGGTAAGGTTTCGGCGCAGACGCTGCCCAGCGGTCCGAATTATCCGACGGAGAACTATCAGCGAATGGTAGTGGCGGCGTTGTATGCGGCGGCGGAGCGGGTGGTGATAACGACGCCATATTTTGTGCCGGATGAGTCATTTATGCAGGCGATGGAGACGGCGGTGCTGCGGGGAGTGGAAGTGGAGCTGATCTTGCCGCGGAAGAGCGATATGGTGCTGGTGAATGCGGCGTCGCGGGCGTATTTTGATGATTTGCTGGAAGCGGGGGTGCGGATTTTTTTGTATGATGACGGGCTGCTGCACGCCAAGACGATGAGTATCGATGACAAGATTGCGTTTATAGGATCGGGGAATTTTGATATTCGGTCGTTTGAGCTGAATTTTGAGGTTAATCTGCTGTTTTACGGCAGCGAGGTGACGGGGCAGTTGAAGGCGTTGCAGCAGGAGTATTTGTCGCGGTCGGTGAAAGTGACGCAGCATCGCTGGAGCACACGCCCGATGATGCAGAAGGTGGTTCAGAATGTTGCAAAGCTGTTGAGTCCGCTGTTGTGAGGGGATTGAGGGGGGATTTTGATAGTTGCAAGGGGATTTTGATAGATTATAATGGTTGAACTGTTGGTCGGTAATTTAGAACGGAGTTTCTCAAAACACAAGAAAAGGAGAAAATCATGTTCCAGGGTAGCAAATTTTATCATGCGATTATTTTGGTGGTGATTTTGGGTTTTGTCGGCGGTGTCGGGGCGGCAGATCGACTGGTGCCGTCGCAGTACGGAACGATTCAGGAGGCGATTAATGCCGCGGCACAGGAGGGGGATACTGTGATAGTGGCGGATGGGACCTATAGGGGAGGCGGGAATCGGAATATATATACGAATGGTAAAGTCATTACGGTGCGCAGTGCGAACGGGGCGGCGAGTTGTATTATTGACTGTCAGGGTAGTGCAACGGATGAATACCGGGGATTTATTATTAATAATGGTGAGGAGCCGAATACGGTGGTGCAGGGATTTACGATTCGGAACGCCTATACCACTTATCAAGGCGGAGGTATCTGGTGTGTGGACAGTAGCCCGACGATTCTGGGTTGCGTTTTTACAAACAACCGGTCCATTTATGGAGGGGGGATATATTGCCGAAACGGAAGTATCAGGATTGAGAACTGTACGGTAATTGATAATGAAACCGATATCAGTGGCACCGGAGGTTATACGGCAGGAGGGATCGATCTGAATAACAGTGATGGTGCGGTGGTTAGTGGTTGTACGATTCAGGGAAATATAAGTAAGTATGGCGGGGGATTATACTGTACAGAAAGTGACGCAACGATTGAGTATTGCACGTTTATCGGGAATGAAGCAAGAATCAGGGGTGGTGGGATTTATTGTTCTGATGCCGATCTGCTGATTACGGACTGTAAGTTTATCGATAATATTTCGGACAGTTCCGGCGGTGGTATATGTTTTAATGGAGGTTTTGGGACAATGAGAAGGTGCGATATCAGCGGAAACATGTGCGAAGGAAGCTATGGCGGGGGAATTGCGGTTATGTATGCGGCGGAAGTTAATGTGGAGAACAGTTTGATTTCGGGTAACTATTGTCCATGGGGCGGGGGCGGGGCTTACACTTCCGATGGGACATTGTACCTGCGTAATTGTACGATATGTGACAATATTTCGGAACAGTATGGAAGTGCATTGGCCAGTTACGATAGCAGCGATGTGATGATGGTTAACAATGTTGTCTGGGGCAATGAATCGGGTACGGGAGCGGGGATTTTTATGGGGGGCAGTTCGAATTTTTCGGCAATCAATGTTTCGTATTGTGATGTTGAGGGGGGCCTGGCGGGGATATCTGATTATTCGGGTAGTAGTGCTATAACCTGGGATGTCGGGAATATCAGTACGGATCCGGAGTATGTGGCGGCGGGTTACTGGGACGACGGTGGTTCGGCGGGGGATATCAGTGATGATTACTGGGTGGAGGGCTGTTATTATCTGATGCCGGGTTCGGGTGCCTTGGACGTGGGGGATAATACGCCGGTGGCAGTGGGTGAAACTGATCTGGCGTCGAACAACAGAATTGAAAATGGGGTGGTGGATATGGGTGCTTATGAGAATGTGGTTACCGGAACAGTAAGTGTGGAGCAGCTTACCTTGAAGGCGGGCCGGTCGCGTAATTCGACGGATAGATTTACTATAACGGGGGTCATGGATGCGTTGGAGAGTGATTTTTCACAGGCGGAGTCGTTTGCTATTCGGGTAGGGCCTTATGGTGAGGCAATTTCGAGAGATGATTTCAGTCAGCGAGGTAGTGGTGGGCAATATCGTTATCGCGGCAGTACGGGGCGGATTTCATCGGCGCAGTTGGATTTTGACAGCGGTGAATTTAATGTGTCGGCGCGGAATGTAGATTTAACGGGGATGAGTGATCCGGTTGAAGTGGGGATAGTGATGGGCGATTACTTTGGTTACGGTACAGCGGTGGACAGTGGGGTCGATGATGTGATCAACGGTGCAGCAGCGATGCCGATACAGTTTTTGGCGGGTTACGCGAACCGTTTGCGGGTGGACAAGGCTGTCTGTCGGGAGGGGCGGGACGGCAATATTTCGGTGCTGACTTTGATGGGGGCGATTACCAGTGCCGAGATGGTGGATTTGAGTACGATACCGGTTGATTTATACTGGAGTGAGAGTCCGGAGGGGCATCTGGATATTGTGGCAGGTGAATTTACCAGTAAGGGAACGGGTTATATGTATCGTGAGCGTCCGACACCGCCGGACAAATTCAGCGGAACGGTGCAGATTGATCTGCAGCGGTGTACTTTCAAGGTGATGCTGAAGAAACTGGAGTTGATTTGGCTGGAAGGGCCGGAGAATTGCCGGATTAAATTTGGCGATTTTGATGAAATGGTATCGGTTGATTATTGATGTTGTCCCCCAGAAGGGCACGTAGTAGATGACAGTTGGATTTTAACATTACCACGAAAGTTTTGTGGTTGAGGAACAACTATGGATGAATTGTTTAGCGTTAAGGGTAAAGTGGTTGCGATAACCGGTGGGGCGGGGGTGTTGTGTGGTGTGATAGCGCGGGAGCTGGCGCGACGGGGGGCGAAGATTTGTGCGATTGACTATGATGTGATGCGGGCAAATGAACTGTGTCAGGATATCGAAGCAAAAGGTGGTTTTGCGCTACCGGTGCAGGCGAATGTGCTGGAGCGTAAGGGGATAGAAGAGGCGTTTTTTTGTGCGGTGGAGAGTTTCGGTCAGGTTGATGTTTTGATTAACGGGGCTGGGGGCAATCAGAAGGACGCTACCTGTGCACCGCCTCGGACGTTTTTTGAGTTGCCGGAGGATGCGATTCGCAAGGTGTTTGATTTGAACTGCATGGGAGCTATAATGCCGAGCCAGGTTTTTGGCGAGCACATGGCCCAGCGTGGCGAAGGAGTGATTTTGAATATTGCGTCGATGAACGCGTTTCGGCCTTTGACGAATATTGCAGCGTACTCGGCGGCCAAGGCGGCGATTGCGAATTTTACGCAATGGCTGAGCACTTACATGTGTCAGCGACATGGTGACAAGATGCGGGTGAACGCTATTGCTCCGGGATTTTTTCTGGGCAGGCAGAATCGGGCTTTGTTGATCGACGAGCAATCGGGCGAGTTGACGGCTCGCGGCAGACAGATTATCGAGCATACGCCGATGGGCAGGTTCGGAGAGCCGGAGGAGTTGATTGGGACGATAGTGTGGTTGATGAGTGATGCGTCCCGGTTTGTGACGGGGATTGTGGTGCCGATTGACGGAGGTTTTTCGGCGTATAGCGGGGTTTGAGGCAATAGTTAATAAAATCAGGAGAGTTGAAAGGTAATGAGCGAGATGGACGCAGCCAGGCCGTTGAAGGAATTTAAGCCGAAGTACGATTTTTTTATTGGGATCGATTCGGACGGGTGTGTGTTTGATACGATGGAGATCAAGCAGAAGGAATGTTTTACGCCGAATACGGTTAAGCACTGGAAGCTGCAGGCGGTGAGTAAGTATGCGCGGGAGACAGCGGAATTTGTGAATCTTTACAGTTGCTGGAGGGGAGTGAATCGTTTCCCGGCGTTGGTGAAGACGTTTGATCTTTTGAGTGAGCGGCAGGAAGTTCTTCAGCGGGGCGTGGAAGTGCCGCGGGCGCAGGGGCTGCGGGACTGGATAGCTTGCGAGAGCAAGCTGGGTAATCCGGCGTTAAAAGCTGCGGTGGAGCAGAGCGGTGACGAAGACCTCAAGCGAACGCTGGCATGGAGTCTGGAGATTAATGCGACGATAGCGGGAATGGTGGAAGGGATTCCGCCGTTTCCTTATGTGCGGGAGAGTCTGGCGAAGTTGAAGACGGTGGCAGACGCGATGGTGGTTTCTCAGACGCCGTTGGAGGCGTTGGTTCGGGAATGGGAGGAACATGGGGTGGATAAGGAAGTGGAGATTATCGCGGGCCAGGAGATGGGGACCAAGAGCGAGCACATTGGCTTTGCCACGGCTGGTAAGTATGAGGCAGGGCGGGTGTTGATGATCGGTGATGCGCCGGGTGATATGAAGGCGGCCAGGGATAATGAGGCGTTGTTTTTCCCGATCAATCCGGGCCAAGAGGAGCGGTCGTGGCAGCAATTTTATGAGGAAGGGCTGGAGAGATTTTTGTCGGGTCGGTTTGGCGGGGATTATGAAGCGAAACTTATTGAGGAGTTTAATCGGCATCTGCCGTCAGTGCCGCCGTGGCAGAAGGATTCTTAAGTGGTGGTTTTTCGACAAGATATTGAAGGGGGCATTACGGAGGAGCAGGCGGCGTCGGCGGTGGGGGAGTTTTTTGCGCGGCAGGACTATGGGGGCCGGCGTATTTTGCTGATTGTTCCGGACAATAGTCGGTCGGGGCCGATCGGTGAAGTTTTTCAGATGATTTTTGAGGAGATTGGCGAGCAGGCGGCGGCGGTTGATGTTCTGGTGGCGTTGGGGACACATCAGGGGCTGAGTGAGGAGCAGATTTGTCAGCGGTTGGCTATCACGGCTGATGAGCGGCGGGGTAAGTACCGCAAGGTCAACTTTTTCAATCATCAGTGGGACGATCCGGACAGTTGTGTTTCGGTGGGGAAGATTTCTGCTGAGGAGATTGGTCGGATCAGTGGCGGTTTGTTCTATGAGGAAGTTGATGTGTCGGTCAATAAGCTGTTGTTCGATTATGACGAGTTTTTTATTGTGGGGCCGGTGTTTCCGCATGAAGTGGTGGGATTTTCGGGCGGGCACAAATATATTTTCCCGGGGATTGCGGCGGCGGAGATAATTCATTTTTTTCACTGGCTGGGTGCGGTGGTTACTAATCCGCGGATTAACGGCACCATCTGGACGGCTACCCGGGAAGTGGTGGAGAAGGCGGCGGATTTGATTGATCTGCCGCGGAAACTGTTCGCGGTGGTGGCGGCGCGGGGGCAGTGGAAGGGGTTTTTTATTGGCGAGGTTCGCGCAGCCTGGGAGCGGGCGGCGGAGTTGTCGGCCAGGGTGCACATCAGTTATGTGGAAAAGCCGTTTAAGGTGGTGTTGGGGAGGGCGCCGCAGATGTATGATGATTTGTGGACGGCCGGCAAGGTGATGTACAAGTTGGAGCCGGTGGTGGCGGATGGCGGGACTTTGATTATTTACGCCCCGCACATTGATGAGGTTTCCTACACGCACGGCAAGGCGATTGAGCAGATCGGCTATCACACGCGGGATTATTTTTTAGCTCAGATGGAGAAATTCGCAGGCGTCGGGCGGGGGATTCTGGCGCACAGCACCCATGTTAAGGGGATCGGGAGTTTTGTGGATGGCCTGGAGCGGCCGCGGATTAATGTGGTATTGGCCACGGGGATCAGTGAGCAGAAGTGCAAGCGGATTAACCTGGGATATCTTGATCCGCAGCAGATTAAGATTGAGGATTATGAAAATCGTGAGGATGAAGGGATTCTGGTAGTTGAGCACGCCGGTGAGCAGCTTTATCGGTTGACAGACGGGACAATTCCAACGATTCCTGAATAATTATTAGAAGAGAAATTATTTATTGCTACGATGAATTTTGTTAAGCAGATTTGATGGAGGCATAGATGTCACGGATTAAGAATTATTTGGCAGTTGATTTGGGAGCTGAGAGCGGTCGGGTAATGTTGGGGCGGGTTGGCGAAGGTAAAATTGTGTTGGAAGAGGTGCATCGATTTGCCAATGGCCCGATCGAAGAGGGTGGATCTTTACGCTGGGATTTTTCTGCTTTGTTTGGTGAGATTAAGGCGGGATTGAAACAGGCAATTAGGCAAGCGGGGCCGGATATAGCAGGGATTGGAGTGGACAGTTGGGGGGTGGATTTTGGTTTGGTTGACGGTGAAGGAGAGCTGATTGAAAATCCGTATCATTACCGTGACAGCAGGACCGACGGGATTTTGGAAAAAGCGTATGAATTGATGGGGCGCCGGGAGATTTATGATGCGACGGGTATTCAGTTCTTACAGTTCAACACGATTTTTCAATTGTTGGCAATGAAGCTGGGTAATTCGCCGGTACTGGAGCGGGCGAAGCATTTGATTATGATGGCGGATCTGGTGGGTTATTACCTTTGCGGGCGGATTTATTGTGAGTGGAGTCTGGCTAGTACGGGTCACTTTCTGGATATGCGCAGCGGGGAGCCGGCGGATGCACTTTTTAATCGTTTTGGGATTGGACGGGAGCTTGTTCCTGATATTGTTTCGACGGGGACAGTGGTTGGCGAGTTGAAAGCGGAGTTGGCGAAGGAGTTTGGGTGCGGGACTATTCCGATCATGGCTACGGGATCGCACGACACGGCCAGTGCTGTGGCAGCGGTTCCGGTGGCGGCGGGGCAGAAGTGGGCTTATTTGTCGAGTGGTACGTGGAGCCTGCTGGGTGCGGAGATTTCTGAGCCGATTATTAATGATCTGACTTATGAATATCAGTTTACCAATGAAGGCGGAGTGAACCAGAGTATTCGGTTGTTGAAGAATATTATGGGTCTGTGGCCGGTTCAGGAGTGTCGG
This sequence comes from Sedimentisphaerales bacterium, assembly GCA_016934515.1. Taxonomy (GTDB): domain Bacteria; phylum Planctomycetota; class Phycisphaerae; order Sedimentisphaerales; family SM23-30; genus JAFGSR01. The sequence goes on along the minus strand of JAFGSR010000108.1, from coordinate 7,792 downwards.
CGAGATTGGCAGAAAAATGGCGAAGAATTAAGTTACGGTGAGATAGCCGACCTGGCATCCCAGGCAAAACCATTTGCCGGGCGAATTAACATTAATAACCAGGCATTTTTATCGCCGGGTGATATGCCCGCCAAGATCAACCGTCATCTGGAGGAAACGGGACAGAGTTCAACCAGCGATAAGGGGCAGTTGGTCAGGATAATTCTGGAAAGTCTGGCTTTTGAGTATCGGGCGGTGCTTGGCCGTTTGGAGGCGGTGTTGAAGGATGAAATTGAGACGCTGCACATTGTGGGCGGCGGTATTCAGAACGAGTTGCTATGTCAGTTTGCCGCCAACGCGACGGGTAAGCAAGTGGTCGCCGGTCCAATCGAAGCTACCGCGACGGGTAATGTGATGGTTCAGGCGATGGCGGCGGGGCAAATTGATTCTTTGGCTTCGGGGCGGGAAATGGTGCGGAATTCCTTCGATATGAAAAATTATAAGCCTCAGGATGTTGAGGCCTGGGAAGAGCAGGCGGGGGAAAATATCTAGCTACCACTTCATAAACTTCGAAAAATAGTGTTTTATGGTTGATGGGCACTTCTTGTGAGTTGTGCGAAGGCTTCTGGTACGCTACAATGAGGGGAATGTTTGGCTGAATCAATCGGCCATAATTGTCATCGTACAGGATTTTATGGTTCTAATGGAGTTGGCTAAAGGAAGACGAAAAGTAATATGGATAATAATGTGTTTGAGCAACTGGAAGCCCAGTTAGATAGTTTTGATGTTTATGAGCGACGGGCGGCGTTAGAAAGGTTGTGCGAACTGGCGGGTAAGGGGGAAATCGAACTGCCGGTGGCGGGGGATTTTGTAAATATACACTGCCACACTTTTTTTTCTTATAACAGTTACGGTTATTCGCCTTCTAAGTTTGCCTGGCTGGGGCGCAAGCAGGGATTGGCGGTGGCGGGGATTGTGGATTTTGATGTGCTGGATGGGCTGGAGGAATTCTACGCGGCGGGTGATTTGTTGAATTTGAAGTGTTGTGTAGGTTTGGAAAGTCGGGTGTTTGTGCCGGAGTTCGCCGATAAGGAAATGACTTCGCCGGGTGAGCCGGGAATTACTTATCAGATGGGGGTGGGGTTTTGCCGGGCTGATCCGGCGGGGCAGACAGGTGAATTTCTGGCCGATTTGAAGCGTACGGCCCAACAGCGGAACCGTGAGCTGACCGGGCGGGTGAATCGGTTTCTTTCTCCGGTCGAGTTGGACTATGAAGCAGATGTTTTGTCTCTGACACCGGCGGGCAATCCGACGGAAAGGCATCTGTGCGTGGCTTATTCGCGGAAAGCGCGGGAGATATTTACGAACGAAGCCGAGCGAAAAAAGTTCTGGGTTGAAAAACTGGGCTTAGAAGCGTTGGGTACCCAGATGGCTGAGGATTCGGGATTTTTAAACCTGTTGCGGGCGAAAACTATGAAACGCGGCGGGGCGGGTTATGTGCAACCCGACCGGGGCAGTTTTCCGAAATTGGCCCAGATGAACCAGTTTGTTCGGAATGCAGGTGGTATACCGACGCACACGTGGCTGAACGGTTTTTCGGACGGGGAACAGGATATGGAAAGGCTGCTGGAAGTGTCGATGAGCAGCGGGGCGGCGGCGATAAATATTATTCCGGACCGGAACTATGGGGGTGGTGATGGGGAGGACAAGTTGAAAAATCTTTACGAAGTGGTTGAGCTGTCTCAGAAGCTTGACCTGATAATCGTTAGTGGGACGGAGATGAATAGTCCGGGGCAGAAATTTGTCGATGATTTTGATTCGGATGAGCTTAAGCCTTTGCTGGCGGCATGCAAGCAAGGTGCGGAGATTTTGTACGGCCACTGCCTGTTGCAGCGGGCCGGTGAGATGGGTTATTACAGTGCGTGGGCGGAAGCGAATTTCAGTGGAGCGGCGGCGAAAAATGAATTTTACGAGAAGGTTGGCAGCGTTATTGAGCCGCGAAATAAGGGTGTTTTGAAATCAGTAACGTCAGAAGACCAGCCGGAAACAATAATTGGAAAGGTTACAGGTTAAATAGTTTGATGAATAATTTGATTCCTGATAAGCAGTACGCGGTTCAATTGACTGGGCCGGATGAGTTGCAGTTGAATAAGGCTAAGGACGTGTTCAAGCCTGGGCCGCATCAGGTGCTCGGTCGGATTGAGGCGGTGGGATTGTGTTTTTCGGATCTGAAGTTGCTGAAGCAGTTTTCGGCGCACGCCCGCAAGTCCAGGGTTTTGAGCGGGATTGAGCCAGCGGTGTTGGAAGAGATACCCAGTTATGTTCCCGAAGAACAAGCAACAGTGCCTGGCCATGAGACGGTGGTGCGGATTTGTGCGGTGGGCGATAAGGTGCGTCAGGCGGAGTTGGGCAAGCGTTATCTGGTGCAGACGGATTATCGCCATATGCCGACTGCTAATTCAAGCTCGTCGTTCGGGTACAATTTTGAGGGGGGCCTGCAAGAATATGTATTAATGGATGAACGGGTGATAATCCCGCCGGAAGGGGAGTCATTTTTACTGCCGGCGTCGGAGGATATTTCCGCTTCGGCAATTGGACTGGTGGAGCCCTGGGCGTGTGTAGAGCAGGCTTACGCCGTGAAAGAACGTCAAACAATCAAAGCGGGCGGGCAGATGCTGGTGGTGGCCGATGTTACAGTTGACGAGCAGGTGTTTGGACGTTTTCTGGAGAGGTTTGGCCGGAGCGATAACATTAGCTGGGTATCGACTTTGCCGGCGCCGAAATTTGAAGAAACAGCATTGGATGTTAAGGGCGGTCTGGGCGAACTGGCGGAGGATGCTGTTTTTGATGATGTGCTGTATTTTGGTTCGAATGCTGAGACCGCTGCTAAGCTGATGCCCAGGATAGCAATGAAGGGTTTGATGAATATTATCCTGGGAGGTAAGCGATTCAGCAGTGATGTGGTTACCCAGGTGGGCAGAACTCATTATGGTGGAATTCGCATTGTGGGGACGGCCGGCAGTGATCCGGCTGAGTCGATGGAATATATACCGGCCTCGGGTGAAATCCGCACCGGCGATAAGGTTAATGTAATTGGTGCCGGCGGGCCGATGGGGGTGATGCATGTGATTCGCAATATCTGCCAGGGGGTGGAAAAGGTGAGTATTTATGCCGGTGAGATCAGTTCGGAACGGATAGCCGAGCTTAACCGGATAGCGAAGCCGTTGGCCCAGCAGAATCGGATTGAGTATCACCCTTATAATCCGCAGACCGATAAGCTGAAGGTTGGGTTTGATTACGTAGCGTTGATGGCTCCGATACCTCAGTTGGTTACGTCGTCCGTGCAGACTGCGGCCCAAGGTGGGATTATTAATATTTTTGCCGGGATACCGGCCAGTGTTTCGGCCCAAATTGATATGAACCGTTACATTGAAAAGCAGCTTTATTTCATCGGGACCAGTGGATCGGTGCTGGAAGATATGAAAGTGGTGCTCAACAAGGTGGAAAGCGGTCGGCTGGATACGAATTTGTCGGTGGGAGCGGTGTGCGGGCTGGATGGGGCGGTGGCTGGGATTCGAGCAGTTGAGAATCATGAGATTTCCGGCAAGATAATTGTTTACCCGGCGTGTAAAGGGCTGGATTTGACGAGGCTGGAGGAGTTGGCGGAGGTGATGCCGGCGGTGGCAGCGCATTTGAACAATGGTCTCTGGAACCAGAAAGCAGAAGCGGCACTTATAGCTGAATTTCAAGGCAGCAAATGAAACCGGTAAGTGAAGCCGAGGCAGGAACCGTTAGTCAAAAAAAAGCGATTATTCGAAAGTGAATAGCCGCTTTTTTACTAATAGTCTATTCGACCAAATGGCCTGTTAGTTGCCCAACAGGTCGTCGCAATCCTCGTCATTGGGGTTGGTGCAGTTAAGATAAGTGTTGAGAATCATCATAAGGTCGGGCAAGTCAACGGTTCCATTTTTATTAAAGTCTTCGGGTAAAAAGGAGTCGCCGAACATGTGAATATTTCCGGCATCGGTACTGACGAACAAGCGTTGGTCAGCGACGGCCAATCCTCGTGCGTGGCCGTTAACAGTACCGCTCCACAGTTCCTGGCCGTTGCTGGCGCTATAAGCCTTGACCTGATTGTTTCCGCCGGCAAACAAAATATTATCTGCCATAATGAGAGCATAAGGACAGTCGCAGGAGGTGTTTTCCCAAACCGTAGCACCCCCGGAACGATTGATAGCCTTGAGTTTATTGCCGAACAAAACGTAGGCCTTATCGCCCGATACAACCATGTATCTGCCGTCGGATTGAGTGGCAATGGTATCGTTAAACACTCTTAATTCATAACCCGAAGCGTGGAGCTGTCCATGCCCATAGGCATAGCCGGTATCCGAGGTCAACAGAGCATAGCATCCCCCGTCGCCATAGGTTCCGAGTGTGCCGGCACTGGAACCGTTACTGCGGTTAAAAACATAGGGATAGCGGTTGCCCTGAGTAAGATAGATTTTCGTTGGAGAAACCAGAATCGCGGCCATGGGAGTGGACCCACCGGAGCTGACGTATAAGCCGGTGCCGCTGCTGGAGCCGGTCAGGGCATCGACCGAGCACAGATAAGAACTCTTCCAGGGAACCAATGAGGCGGCAAAATAGACTTTGTCATCTATAACGGCGGTGCCGGTGCGAATTGGATACATGGGGATGAGCTTGCTGTTGTTGCATAGCAGTCGATCATCCTGGACCGGTCGGAATTTCCAGATGAGGTTTTGGTTTGAAGCGTCGATGCAATACGCATAACCGTCGTCGGAACCGAAATAAAGTTTTCCGTCGTAAACCGTAGGGGGGAAACGTACAGGGCCTTTGGTGCGGTAGAACCAGAGTTGTTCGCCGGTTTGCACGTCCAGGCAATGAACCGAATCGGTAACGGAAGAACCGAAGTAGAGCCGATCATCTACCACCGTAACGAAAAAGGCAAAATCAAAGTCCCGCATAGGTACCTGACTAACCGTATACCAGGAATCCCAGGGTTGTCCGGTACCCCAGGCGACCTGGGGGGGCATGGGAGAGGTATAGACCCAGTCGCTGTTGTTTAATTTTTCCAAGTCGAGGGATTCGGTTGTAATGCCGCTTCGGGCGTTATCGTGCATATAAGTAGGCCAGTCTTCGGCCCGGGCAGGATGCGTATCAAGCAGGCTAATACTAAAAGCCGTAAACAGACATACGGCAAAAGAAGCTAATGCGGGAAATTTGACCAGCTTGTATATTTCCAAATTCATTACGAAATCTCCTTCGAGTTTTATGCATATCCGGCAGCAATATCGAAATTAATTTTCAGACTTTGTAAAAGCGACAGAGGTATAGAACCAGCCGTTACAACTGCAACCGCCGCCGCCTTCGGGGGCCAGCACCATACCGCCACTGGCAATTACATTAAGCCAGCAACCGGGCCTGATTTCGCCCCAATAGCTTTTATAGGTTGAATTTTTATTCCACATCCAAATATCACTATGAGGACGATATAAAATCACATTTTTTGCCGCCGAGGGAGTCCCGCATTCCCCCGCGGGCACCCCGCTGGAATAAGCTTCCGTCCCGTCGGTAACATTGTAGCCTTTGGGTGCCAGGAAAACCACACCCTCACTCATAACGGCCCGCATCAATTCCGGTGTGTGACCGACGGGCGGATTGGAAACATCCTTGCTCCAGAGGGGATTGCCGTTGTTGGCGGCATCATAGGCGTAGAGATAATGATCGCTGTTGGAAGACTGGATAACGACAATGTCATTAACCGGATCATAGAGCAAGTAGAAGACCGCGGTACCGTCCAGGGTGTCGATAGGGCGTTCCCAGATTATGTTGCCGTTAATGGGATTGAGCGCGACCAGGTATTGATTCTGCCACAACTCGGAAAAATTCATTCGTCCGGAGGTGTAATTCTGGGCGGTGGAGTTGCGTGATTCAACCAGATAGACTCTGCCGCCACCGATCGCCACCGCTGTGTTAATTATCGCGCCGGTCTCGTTTGTGGGATATTCCCAAAGTCTTGTGTTTGTAGAGGCATTATTGGCAAAGATATATTTACTGCAGACCTTGTCGTGGTTGCCGGCATACCAGTATGCCGTACCGAAGTATTCGGTGTATGACGCGCCGTCAATCATAGAACTGCCATAGAGGTTGTCGCCGTCGCGGAAGACGATCCCCCAATCTCGTCCGGTTTCACCGAGTTTGTAGGTAAGTGAGCGAATACCGGTATCGCCATCCAGCCGCCAGCAGTCGTCATCGACCGCTACATAGACATAATTGTCATCGGCACAGGTATTGCCCGCGTCTCGGGGCAGGTTTACTCGTCGCAGTTGCGGGATTTCCAGAGACCATAAAATGGCCCCGTTGTAGGAATCTATGGAAATGAGCCGATTCAGCCCCTGATGGAATAATCGGCCGTTATTACAGATTGGCGGAGGCATACGTGGGTTGCGGTCGATGCCGCTGTCCGAGCCGGGCATTCCGATCCATTGCAAGTCCATTTCACCGGCGCTCTGGGCACCTTCCAGCCCGTCGTTACTGCCGCCGTTGTTGTGGGCGCCGCCGTACTGATGTGACCACCAGCCGCAATCGACAACCGGATCGCGGGTTACCTTAGCCCATACGCCGTTGGTGTCATCGGTCAGGGTGTAATCGCCGGGGCTGAAATGGATGTTCAGCCAGGTTGTCAATTCGGATGAGGTAAGCTCGCTGGGGCAGTTATCCGGTTGCCCCAGATATGCAATACCGCCACTGGGCCTAAGTAAGCGAAACATTTCCTCAGCCGAGCCGGCGCACTGACCGTCGGAGATCATATAATCGGAGACAATCAGATTTGCAAAATACTTGGTAAAAGGCAAACTGTCCAGTGAATCGACCTGACGTACCGTTACCCGGGCACCGTAAACGTTAGCCTGCATGAGTTTCTGGGCGGCGTTATAGATTTTCGCGGCATCGGTATCGACACCAACGACAATCAAGTCGGTTCGTTTGGCAATTTCAAATGCCAATCGGCCCTCTCGGCACCCATAAACCAGGCAATAGCCCTTGGTGATACCGGTCTGTGCTACGATGCGGTCGGCGGCATCTTCGTAAAGCGTTGTCAGGGAATCGACGGGATATGGCGAAGGTGTACTGGAGCAATCTTTACGGGCATAATTGATTGAGTTGTCAAACCCGCATTCTCTGCCGGATTGATGGGATTGGGGCCAATAAATTTCCGTGAAGGTTTCTGTGGGGCCGTCGGTATAACCCACGCGATAATAATACTTGGTCCGGGTTTGCAGGTTGTTAAGCGTGATTTCATGAGTGGTAGTGAGTGAGGCATCGGAAACCCGCAAGCCTAGTGAGTCGGAAGTTCCGTACTCCACAATGGAATCACGTGCGGTAGCGGTATCCCAACGTACCACCGCAGAATGCGGCCCGGAAAATTGTACGTAGGGACCGACCTCGACATTTGTTTGTCCCTGGGCGATTCCCGACAGAAGCAAAGTTCCTAAAAACAGTGCCAGTGTTGCTGAGCGGTTTACAAAATTGGCCATAACATATCTCCTCAAGATTACAAAATCCTGATCTGCAATAAACCAGCATATTCATTATTGGGTTATCAAAACATTTTTTAATAAATCGGCTGCTGCTTATTAATTCCTTATTTTCTAATTAGTGGTATCAAGCCATCGAAGCGCGAACAAAGCAAAATCCTTCAAGTCAACATAACAATCTGTGTTTAAATCGGTGGAGTAATATCCCCAGTCGCCGCAGATCTGTTCATCATCAAAAACACTTACCTCAATGGTAG
>JAFGSR010000107.1 GCA_016934515.1 Sedimentisphaerales bacterium | reverse complement strand
GTTGCAGCATAAATTGACCTAACAAAACACAAGGGTTATCGATGTCCTGACCCTTTTTCGGGTTATCGATGTCCTGAACCTTGTCAATTAATGTCTAAGAGGTCAAATCATGCCAGAATTGCTCGCCCCGGTTCGCGATGATGTTTCTTTCTCCGCCGCCCTGCACGCCGGCGCCGACGCTGTTTATTTCGGCCTGGGACAACTCAACATGCGCATCAACTCCCGAGGCTTCAACCTCGACCAGCTACCACAACTCGTAAAAACCGCCCACCTCCAAAACACCCGCGTCTATGTCACCCTCAACTCCCTGGTTTACGACAGCGAACTCGACCGACTCGACGAAATCCTCCACCACATCAAAGCTTCCCACGCCGACGCCGTCATCTGCTGGGACTTCGCCGTCATCGAAAAAGCCCGACAACTCAAAATCCCCATCCACATCTCCACCCAGGCCTCCGCCGCCAACACCCAAACCGCCCTTTTCTACCAAAACCTCGGCGCCCAACGACTCGTGCTCGCCCGCGAACTTACCCTGGACCAAATCAAAAAAATCAAACAAAACACCACCCTCCAAATCGAAGTCTTCGTCCACGGTGCCCTCTGCGTCTCCGTATCCGGCCGCTGTTTCATGTCCCAGCACCTTTTCAACCGCTCCGCCAACCGCGGCGATTGCCTCCAGCCCTGCCGCCGTGCCTACCACATCATCGACCGCGAAACCAACCACGAACTCGAACTGTCCGACCACTACGTAATGAGCCCCAAAGACCTCTGCACCCTCCCCATCATCGACAAGCTGATCGCCGCCGGCATCGACTCCTTCAAAATCGAAGGTCGCAGCCGCCCCCCCGAATACATCAGCACCGTCACTGCCGCCTATCGACAAGCCATAGACGCCGTCGCCCAGGGAACTTTCGATGAACCACTCGTCCAAAAACTCATCGCCGACGTCTCCCGCGTTTACAACCGGGGCTTCTCCACCGGCTTCCTCTTTGGTGAACCCGCCCCTCAGGATTGGTCCAGCCGACCAGGCTCCGCCGCCACCCAACGCAAACAATACGTCGGCCCCGTCCTCAACTTCTTCAAAAAAAGCAGCGTCGCTTACTGCCGCATCCAAGCCGCCCCCCTCTCCATCGGCGACACCGTCCAGGCCCACGGACCCACCACCGGCGTCGTCGAATTCAAAATCACCCAACTCCTTAACGACCAACAGCACCCCCTCAACACCGCCCAAAAAACCAAAGCCACCTTCCCCTGCCCCCACCTCCTCCGCAAAAACGACAAAATCTACAAACTCCTACCCACATGATAACCTAACCTTTAATCTGATTGAGTAATTCCTTCCGAGCCTTAACCCGCATCTGGGCGTTTTCAAACCGCCGCTTTTCATCATCCGTCTCCGGCTCAATCGCCGGAACCACCGTCGGCTTCTTATCCTTATCCAACGCCACAAACGTCAAATGCGCCTTCGTCGCGATAATGCTCTGACCGTTGAACGGATTCTCCCGACACACCTGCACCCCCACCTCCATACTCGTCCGACCCGCATAATTAACACTCGCCTTGAGCACCACATGATCCCCCACATATATCGGCTCCTTAAACACCAGCGAATCGATCCCCGCCGTCACCACCTCGCACTGACAGTGCCGCTGCGCCGCCATCGACGCCGTCATATCGATCCACGCCACAATCGCACCCCCAAACGCCGTCCCATGCGGATTCGCCTGACCCGGCATCAACAAATACCGCGTTTCCACCGAACTCTCCCGCGGACTTTTACCTGCCATAATCACATCCCTTCAGATTCACTTAAATTTTCTTCGCTTCTTTCGCCTTCGGAAACAACGGCGAATACAGCAGCCCCTTCGGACGTACAACCAACTTACCCTCCCGCACATACTCCTCACCACGCTCCGACAAATGCTCAACCATCCGACCACGCCACAACTCCAGCACCGCTTCATGCTCCTTCACACCCGCCAGATCACACAACTCATCCGGATCGTTCCGCATATCGAACAACTGCTCACTCCCGTCAAACGCATGAAAAATATACTTAAACTTCCCGTCCGTCAATCCGTTCCAATGATTCTCCCGACTGTAACACACATCATGCTCCAGATCAATATACTCCCGCCAGTCCCCCTCTCCGCGAACCAGCCGCAGCATACTCTCCCCATCCAAATGCCCCGGCACCTCCGCCCCCGCCGCATCCAGAAACGTCGGCAAAATATCCCGCAGTTCTACCGGCTTATCAATCGTGCTCCCCCGCTTACCTTTCATCCCCATCCCCCTCGGCCACCGCAACAACATCGGCACCCGCGCCGAACCCTCATAAGCATAAGTCTTCCGCCACAAATTATGATCCCCCAGCATATCACCGTGATCAGCAAAAAACACAATCAGCGTATTCTCCATCATCCCCCGCTTCTTCAACGCTTTCAGAATCTTCCCAATCTGCTCATCGATAAAACTCACCGACCCATAATAACCTCGCCGACTCCGCTTCGCCTGCTCAATTCCCAAATCACCCCGCCACAATCCTGCCGGCGGCGGCTCCTTATGCGGCCCATGCTTCGCCGCCCACTCCCCCACCATCGGCTCCGGCATATCCTCCTCACGATACATATCCATAAACCGCTGCGGCGGATCATAAGGACTGTGCGGCCGCGCAAAGGAAACCTTCAACAAAAAAGGCTCCTCCCGATGATACTCCTCGATAAACTTCACCGCCTGCTGACCCGTCCAAACCGTCGGATGCAATCGCTCCGGCAGCGCATAAGCCCGCGCCCGGTAATCGTTCCACCCGATCCCCGTCGCGTCCGGATTCAAATCCGCCGCCTGCTCCTGAAACCACAACCGATAATCACTCACAAACCCCTTCGTCTCCACCCGCCCCGATTCATCCACCAGCAATTCATGATAACCCCGATGCAACTTCTGCGGAAACCAGTGCATCTTCCCGATCGCCCCCAGATAATACCCCGCCTGCCGCATCGCATAACCCAGCTCAAACGGATACTTCTGCGCCACCCGACCATAACCCAGCATCCCATGATGCCAAGGCGACAGCCCCGTCAATATACCACTCCGCGCCGGCGTACACGACGGCGTCGAAGTATATGCCTTACTGAACACCACCCCTTCTTTCGCAATCGAATCCAGATGTGGCGTCTTAATCACTTCATTACCCGCACACCCCATACAGTCCCCCCGAAACTGATCCGCCATCAAATACAAAATGTTCGGCCGCTTACCCCCCCACCTCAAACCACCTACTCCCGCACACCCACCCGCATAAACTCCCAACCCCCCTGCCGCCGCCACTCTCAAAAACTCTCGACGACTCACAACCCTTCTAATTTCCTCACCCATCACTCATCCTTCCCAGCAAAAAGTACCGCCGGCATCTTGCCGGCATTCTAATTGTTTCCACCTTCTACTTTGCACCTTCGTCATTCGGAATTCGTCATTGATTCGGAATTCGGGCTTCTTAATTCGTCATTATATCAATCTCCTTCAAAATAAACCACCCGATACCCCCCCACCGCCCCGGCTCGAACAACATATTGCATCGCCCCGGCACTGCTGATCTCCGGATACGCCAACGGATTAACCTTATCCGCCCTGGCCGCGTGCGTATGACCGCAAAGCACCGCCACCAGATTATCCGCCGACGCCACCGCTTTCACAAATTCCATCGTGCTCTTAAGATTCCCTTCCTTAGGCCACCTCTGCCTCCGCTCAATCTTATAGCCCTTATCAACCTCACTTCCCCAATCCGGATTTCCGCACTGCATAGTCGCAAACGTGGTGAGACTGATAGGAATGTGCATCAGCAACACCGAAGGCAGCCCTCTTGCTATTTGTTTCTCAAAAAACTTGAGTTGTTGCTCATTAACCTGATACGTCGAATTATCGATAGCAATAAAATTCACCCCGTTCTTCACCGCCGCATAATGCGAAGCCGACTTCCCCCCATACAACCGCCGCAACTCTTTTTCCCGCCATTCCTCTCGCAGCTCATCTGCCGTCCCCTCCATCCCTTCGTAATGCCAATCATGATTCCCGGCAACATACAAATAGGGTATGCCGACCTTATCCAGCTCATCCGCCACCGCTGTAACACTGGTCATGGACGGATTATTAACGATATCACCCGTCAAAACAATCAAATCTACCTTTTCTTTTCGCGCCAACTGCATCGCTTCCTGAAAATTTTCCAGAGAAGTCACAGCCTTTCCGCTCTTATAGTGCTTATTCACCTTGTACGCATCATCCATCCTTTTACTGTATTGCTGAAACGGAATGTCCGACTCATTACTACAGGTAATATGACTATCACTCAAATGCAGAACCTTCAAATCCCCCTTCCACCCTTCAATCCGCACCACCGCCTCCGAATCACTCCAACTGTGACTGACCCTGTACTCTTTGCTGCACCCCACCGAAAACAACCCCAACAAACAAAACCCAACAACCATCAACCCAAACCGCTTCATAACTAATCCTTTCAAACACATTTGTCATGCCCGACCTGATCGGGCATCCAGCAATTGTCATTGCGAGGAGGCTTCTTAGCCGACGCGGCAATCTCAACCGCAGTAACTTGCATTAATGCAGCGAAGGTACGTAGCGTCGCAACCCAACCGACCAAAGATCTAGCCCCCACGCCAGTGGGTCATGCCCAACTTGACCTGCCGCGACCTGCTGCGACTAGCGAAGCATGGCGAGCAGGCGCGAGCACGGCGGATCGGGCATCCAGTTTTAATTAAGTTCTAACCAACACACCGAACCACAAAACCATCCCGAGCCCCGCATGCAGAATCGCGGGTTCTTCCCACACCGTCCACCTCGTCAACCTCGTCCATTGCGTCCATTTATCGCTCCTGTAATGTAACTGCCGTATCAATCAAAGCCAGATGACTGTAACCTTGAGGAAAATTACCCAGCAATCTCTTTGTGTCAAAATCAATATCTTCGCTCAAAAGCCCCAAATGATTGCGATAGCTCAAAACCTGCTCAAACATCTGTCGAGCCTGTTCCTTTTCTCCAATCTTACACAAGCTTTTTATCAACCAAAACGTACAAACCGTAAATGATGACTTCGGCTTACCAAAATCATCCTCATTAATATAACGGTACATAAGCCCATCCCGGCAAAGCTTTTCTTCCGTCAACATTACAGTTTGAACATACTTGGGATCATCCGCCTCAATAAAACCATAATGTTCCATCAATAAATTAGCCGCATCTAATTCTTTCTCCCCGTACGCCTGGGTAAAAGCTCCAATCTCGTCACTCCACCCCTTCGCTAAAATGTCTGCTTTAATATCGTCACCAAATCGCGACCACACCTCAACATAAGGCTCCATACCAAAAAGCTCCGCAATCTTCTTCGCCCGATCCATCGCCACCCAGCTTAACACCTTCGAAAAAGTAAAATGCCGTTTACGAGTACGGAATTCCCAGATGCTCATATCCGTACTTCTCCAGTTATTCTCAACATTCCGTGCCAAAGTACGCACCACAGTCCACAATTGCTCCTGGTAATCCACCATCCCTCGCTTGTAGGTCATAAGATACTGATATATAACATCCAGCAAAACCCCAAATATATCATTCTGTTTCTGCGCAAAAGCCTCATTACCCACCCGAACCGGACGCGAATTTTCATAGCCACACAGAGAACTAATCACCTTTTCCGTCAGCTCTTTTTGACCTCGTAGTCCATACATAATCTGTATCTTTTCGTCCTTGTAGGGAATTATGCTCAGTATATATTTCATAAATCGCCGCGCAACGTTGAAATGATTCAATCTTCTCATTACCCCAATGGTCATCGAAGCGTCCCGCAACCAGCAAAAACGATAATCCCAGTTCCGCTCCTCCCCCAGCACTTCCGGTAATGATGTCGTAATCGCCGCCGATATCGCACCGGAACTTTGACAAGACAACAGCTTGAGCACCAACGCCGAACGATTAATTTCATGGCGATACTCATCAAACCGCTCGGTCTTCGCCGACCAGTCCAGCCAGTACACCCGCGTCTTCTCATATTCCAGTTGAATCCAGTCAATATCAATATCCACCAGTTTCTGATTATAGGAAACCAGCATATAACAATCACCACGCAAACAAATCTCCTCACCGGTAGCAACATCTTCCAGGTTCAGGTCGGAATACAAATAAATCGATTCATACGTCCCATCGTAAGTACCTACCTTAATATATTCCTGCCTGACTTCTGTCTTGGTCTTGTACTGGGCATAATATGGCCGCGGATCATACTTAACACGAACCACTGGCTCGCCCGACAACACTTTGATATACCGGACTATATCCGGAGGACAATGAACCCGCCCCCCTTCATACTTGTAACGAGGCATAAAATCACAAAGCTCAAAACTCGCATCCTCTTTGGTAAAACGAGTAACCAGAACATTCGTCCGGGCAACATAACGCTGATCGATTTCATAATCCTCATCCACATATATCCCGAACTCTCCCCCGTTTGATCTGTCCAGCAGCTTCGCAAAAAACGATGGCGAATCCAGGTAAGGCAAACAACACCATTCTATGCAACCCACCTCGGACACTAACGCCGCGCTCTGACAATTACCTATAACTCCGTAATTAAGATTATCCATCCCGTCAAATCTCCAAAATCAACAAACACCAACACAGCCGCCAAACATCAAATAGCCACCTACATCGGCGCATTCTTACCCTTCAAAAAAAGCTGCCGCTGTAATCCTTCTTCAGCCATTTCGGGTGCCACCTTTCTGCGTCTTCGCAGAGAGGTGCTCGACTAGCTGCTCATCCTGAGCTCTGCCCAAAAACCCACGCGGCCTCTGCTAACCTAACGCCCGAATCAAAAAATCCCGCAATTCCTTGGGACTTGGCACCTTATACCGGGCAACTGTTTCACCATCCCCCACTTTTATACTCACTATCTGCTCATGGTCAAGACGAAACATACTTTCGTCCGTCTCGTCATCACCCGCACAAACAACCGCTTTATAGCCCTGCGCCTGCAAAAAATGTTCCAACGCCATACCTTTGTTTATATGCGTGGAACTGACCTCCACAATTTTTTTGCCGTGATGAATTTCCACCGGAAGATTCGATAGCATCTCCATCAATTCGCCCATCAACTGATAAGCCTTCCATTCGCCGAATTCAGGATCTGATCGCCGGTAGTGCCACACCACAGACGACGTCTTTTGCTCTATTGAACTACCAGGCGTTGAACCCGAAAAATGACGGAATATTTCAATAATCTGATCCATCCACGACAAATCCGCACGCGGATCCAAAATCACCCATTCCGAAAAACCCCGCATTTTGTAAAAATATCCATGTTCAGCTATCAAGGTAAATGGATAATCGGAAAACCACGCATCCATATCCGCCCTCTTACGTCCACTTATCAGATACACATCTATCTCAGGCCGGGCCATTAACACCTCATACAATTCCTTAATCTCCGCATGAGGATATGCATCCGAAGGCTTGGTCTTTATCTCGCATAACGTGCCGTCATAATCCAAAAACAATCCCAACTTCTCCGACCTCAAAATCCTCAGAACCACTTTCTCATCCAGCGGCTCGGTCCAACCCTTTTGCTCAACATGCTTAACCGTCTCTGCTAAATCTCCCAGAAATGAATCAGCCCAGTACGCCGCATCATATGTCAAAACCCGCTCCCGCATCGGCAACATCAGGTCCGCCTTTTCCTGCTCCGGCAACTCCAACGCCTGACCGATACTCTCAGACATCTGTTTTATATCATACGGATTCACCACCATCGAATTAAACAACTCCTGGGCCGCTCCCGCAAACTCACTCAATATCAACACCCCGTTCTTATCCTGCTGACACGCCACATATTCCTTCGCCACCAAATTCATTCCATCTATCAACGGCGTCACCATCGCCACATCCGCCCGCGAATATAACGCACATAGCTGACTGAATTGAATCGACTTATGCATAAAATGTATCGGCACGTTACCTAGCGTCGAATACCTGCCATTAATCTCACTGATACGCTTCTCCACCCTCTCGACCAAATCCTGATACTCCTGCACCTCACCTCGAGACGGTACGCATATAAAAATAAATACAATATTGTCCTTGTCACGATAACCACTCAAAAAATGATCCGCCGCATCCAGCCGCCGAGGAATACCTTTGGTATAATCCAAACGCTCTACACTCAAAACCACTTTTTTGTCTTGGTAAACCTTATCAAACTTCGCACGATACTTCCGAAAAGCTTCGCTTTCCAACTCTCTCAAAAATTTGCCCGCATCGATTCCTATCGGATAAACACCTATCTTGGCCTGGTGTTTATCCACCAGTATCTTATTCATCTCCGATTCCATACCCAACACCCGCAAAACCGCACTGCGAAAGTGCCTTAAATACCCGAACGTATGAAACCCAATCAAATCCGCTCCCAATATCCCGCTTAGCAATTCCTCTCGCTTGGGATGACAACGAAACAATTCATATGATGGAAATGGCGTATGCAGAAAATACCCGATCGACAAACCCGGCCGCGCCTCACGCAACATCGCCGGCAACAACATCAGATGATAATCATGAACCCACACCATGTCATCACTGCCGATAAGCTCCAGCACC
Organism: Sedimentisphaerales bacterium; assembly: GCA_016934515.1. Classification (GTDB taxonomy): domain Bacteria; phylum Planctomycetota; class Phycisphaerae; order Sedimentisphaerales; family SM23-30; genus JAFGSR01. The sequence continues at coordinate 5,322 of JAFGSR010000107.1, read as the reverse complement.
GCTTCGGCAAATTGACGATTCACCTGCCGGTACGCTTCGTACCAACGCTCTTCGTGTCGGCTGTAATTCGCCATATAATGCAGCAAAGGCCATAAACTGGTATTCGAAAAACCGTTATAATAATCATTGACCTGGGTACGACTCAAAAATATCGGGTAATATTGATACTCCTTCGCTAACTTCTCTGACAACTCTTCCTGCCTCGAATCACTGGAAATCACCCCGCCCGGCCAACCCACCCACTTCAAATCCAGCTTACCTTCCAGCCCTTCCAACGCCGAAATCAATCCGCCCGACGATTTTGCTATCTTCTTACCTATCGTTACCGGAAGACGATTAGATATATTCACTAACTTCCGCATTCCTCATCCACCTCTCTATAACATAACCTTAACGCTTGAATTACTTCAGATTACAACTTAAATGACTCTTATACCGTTATAATACATACACTGCCCTTCATCAAGCGTTAACCCAACTAAATACATTGTTCCAGACCACAAAACAAATTTGCCCCACACGAGCCCCGCGCGGTAACGCGGGGTCTTTCCTCCCCGTCCACTAATGTCCACTACGTCCACCACCTCCATTCTTCTACGCGCGGTCTCTGACACCCGTAACCATTTCGAATTTCGAACCTTAGGTAATTTGAATTTGTTCCCGTCGCGACCTGCCGCGACGGGCGCGAGCACGGCGGGCGACGTCGCAGACGCGGCGGATAGGATTTAGGATTTTTTATTCATTGTACCGCCGGCGTCTCGCCGGCATTCTTACACGCATCAATCCTACTACAATCCCCCCCAAACCACCAGCCATTTTCATCCCCGACAGGGTGGCACCGCCAAACTTGTTTGGGGGTGGTCATTCCCACGCAAGTGGGAATCCAGTTCGGGTGCCATGCTCAAGTACTCTTGAGCATGGTTTCCCAAAACTCAAAAAGTGTCATTGCGAGGAGGTCCGCTGGACCGACGCGGCAATCTCAACCGTTCATCCTGAGCGCAGTCGAAGGACCTATGCCCCCACCCGAACCCCATGTGGAAACATGGGGTCTTCCGAGGTGCCATGGGCATCTTGCCCATAATTAATTCTTCCGTACCCCCGCCCTCTCGATGGATTTCTTGGGCTTTATCAACCAACCGCTAACTTCCACATTAAAACCCCAACGGGGCAAAATATTATAGCCCAGGGCATCGCCCCGGGTTAATAAGCATAAACATTTCCTAAGCCCTGAAGGGGCGAAATAACCCACATCAGTTGCGTAGGCCGGGCAGCTTCTACCCGCCGGGTGGCACCGCCAAACTTGTTTGGGGGTGGTCTTCGCAACCACTCCAACACAGCCACGTAATGTATGCGTAACGCCGCCCGCCCCCTGCCCGCCATCTTTCATCCTTCCCCCCTACGCCAACCTGCCGCGACAGGCGCTCAGGTGCGCCCCCTTTCTGCGTCTTCGCAGAGAGGGGAATCTATGTAACCAATAAAAAGTGTTACCCAGGTAACCGGTTTATTATGCAACCTATCTTACCGGTTTGGACCTCTTGTACCACCGGCACCCTGTGAACACGAATGTATCCTCCTGGCCGCGCAAGTCGAAAAATAAAAAAATGCTAAACACGCTTGATTTAGGGGTACATCGCAACTATACTACAGTAAAATGTATTATCTGATAATTTAACGAAAACTTATCCCGGCTTCGACGGGAGCGGTATCGCCGCCGTCCCGGCGGCAATTGCCCAACTAGCCGGCGAGACGCCGACGATACAAATACAAATTCTTATACGTTTAAATTACAAATTAAGGGAAAGGAATAATTATGTTCTCAAAAGCTTTAATTGCTACTGATTTGTCGTTGGCGTCGCATCAGGTTGTCTGTTCTGCAGCTAGCTTGAAGAAACTGGGAATGAAAGAGGCTGTCCTGCTCTATTGTTTTAATGACACTTTTGGTGATGAGACCGGGCTTGCATTTAAACTCCTGGAAAGTGCCCGGCCATTGTTTAATAGCCAAAAGAAACTTCTAGCCGAAAAAGGATTCATTGTAACCGGTATAATGACCGTATGTTCAACATACCTGGCAATCAACCGGCAAGCCGATGACAACAACTGTTCTATCATCATTGCAGGGTCTGCCGGCAAAAGAATGTCGAAATTTGGAGGCGTTGTTAATAGCATAATACACAATGCTACTAAACCCGTGCTGGTGTTAAGGCTGAAATTTGATGAAAAAGGCGGAGAAAAATTCTGTCAGGACTGTACTTTCGACCCTTTGGAACACATCTTATTCCCTACTGACTTTTCGGAAAATTCCGAACACGCCTTTGCATATATTCAGAAATTATCGGATTGCGGCGCTAATCAGATTACTCTCATGCATGTACAGAACAAAACAAGAATGGACGACTTTCCAGAGCCTCAATTGCAGGAACATAAACGCATGGACTCGGAAAGGCTGGAACGTCTAAAGACAGACCTGGAAAAAAAAGGCGCAAAAAATGTAAATATCTCACTCCCTTATGGACTGCCAAAGCAGGAAATAATCGAATATACTCAAAAAAACGCTATTTCTTTGATTGTCATGGGCAGCCAGGGCCGCGGATTCATCAAAGAGCTCTTTCTTGGCAGTGTCAGCCATTCTGTCGTCAGAAACGCCGAAGCGTCAGTATTATTAATTCCCCCTGTTCAATAGAACAGACTTATAAAACGAATAACTTGTCAAACCACCCTGAACACCGCTGAAAAAATTGATGCCCATAATACCAAAACCGAGCCTCATGTGGAAACATGGGGTCTTCTCACTATAAAACTACCCACTGCTCAGCAGCACCACAAACACTCATTCAAAATCTAACTCGCAAAATCTCAATCTCTTCTTCATGATCTTCGTGTTAAAATTTCTTCTCTGCGTCTTCTTGCTGCGGCGGGCCTGCCTCGACCTGCTGCGGCCAGCCGCGACAAGCCCGTCTTGGCGGGCGGGCGTCAGCACGGCAAGCGAGGGCGTCTTTGCGTGAAATATCTTAAAATAATATCCTATCAATCCTGTAAATCCTGTCAAAAAAATTAAATTCTCTGAGCTCTCTGTGGCAGTCTTATTTCTTACCTTCAGGCTTCAGGCTTCAGGCTTCAGGCTTTCTTCTACCGGCCTTTTTCTGAAAGTGAATCATCAACACCGTAATATCCGCAGGATTAATCCCCCCAATCCTGCTCGCCTGGCCCAAACTGATCGGCCGCACCTCGTTCAGCCGTTCCCGCGCCTCATAGCGTAATTGCTCGATAGTATGATAATCAAAATCTACCGGCAGCTTCATCACCTCGGCTCGACGGAACCGCTCGATCATTTTCTTTTGCTTTTCCACGTAACCACTGTAACGAATATCATTCACCACCTGCTGCACCGCTGAGTGGTCATAATCCCGCCCCGCTAACTCCGCATACTCCCCCATCAGCCATTCTTCATCCCGCCCCTGCTGCCGCAACAATTGCGCTAAGCTCTTGCCATCTACCCTTTTTCTATCCAGATATTCCCGCAACTCCACCGCCTGCCCCTGCTTGCGCTCAAACCTCTTCCACCGCTCATCACTCACCAATCCCCAATCCCTCCCCACCGGCGTCAATCTTTCATCAGCATTATCACCGCGTAGCAGCAGCCGATGTTCCGCCCGCGAAGTAAACATCCTGTAAGGCTCTTCGATGCCCCGCGTTACCAAATCATCAATCATCACCCCAATATAAGCTTCATCCCGCCCTAACGTAACTGGTTGCTGCTGCTTGACTAACCGCGCAGCGTTCACTCCCGCGAGCAAACCCTGGCCGGCGGCTTCCTCGTAACCGCTGGTGCCGTTAATCTGACCAGCTAAAAATACTCCACTTATCGCCTTAGCTTCCAGCGTCGCGCTAATCTGCAGCGGCGGAGCATAATCGTATTCAATCGCGTAACCAAACCGCAGAATCTTCGCCTGCTCCAGCCCGATAATACTGTGAACCATCTGCACCTGCACATCCTTCGGCAGTGAAGTAGCTATCCCATTGCAATATATCCACTTACTGTTCCTACCTTCCGGTTCGAGGAAGATCTGATGGCGGTTTTTATCCGAAAAACGCACTATTTTGGTTTCAATACTCGGACAATAGCGTGGACCGGTGCTTTGGATCTGGCCGGTGTACAGCGGAGCTCTATCGAGGTTTTTCTGGATTATCTCATGGGTTTTTTCGTTCGTAAAGCTAATCCAGCACTCGATTTGCAGTTGGGTGATTCGGTCGGTCATAAAGCTAAAGGGCACAGGCTGCTCGTCGCCGGGTTGAGGTTGTAATTTGCTGAAATCGATGCTGGCGGCGTCTAATCGGGGTGGAGTACCGGTTTTTAGCCTTTGCAGCGTTATCCCGGCCTGTAACAGGCTATCAGAAAGGGATTTAGCAGCAGCCTCGCCGTAACGACCGCCGGGGAACTGCTCGGGGCCGAGGTGCATCAGGCCGCGGAGGAAAGTGCCGGTGGTGAGCACCACCGTCTGGGCGGATAACTCCCGCCCGGACAGGCACTTAACACCGGCTGCTCGGCCATTTTGGATTAGCAGTTCTTCGACGGTATCGGCGATAATTGTAACGCCGGGGGTGTTTTGCAGCATTTCGCGGACGACCTGCTGATAATGCCATTTGTCCGCCTGAGCCCGCGGACCCCAGACGGCGGGGCCTTTGCTGCGGTTTAACATGCGGAACTGGATACCGGCCTGATCGGTTGCAAGGGCCATGATGCCTCCTAAGGCGTCTATTTCGCGGACGATCTGGCCCTTGGCCAAGCCTCCGATAGCGGGATTACAGCTCATCTGAGCGATCTGAGCGGGGTCCATGGTCACCAGGGCGGCTTTGACGCCCAGTTTGGCGGCGGCGTGGACGGCTTCGGCGCCGGCGTGGCCTCCGCCGACTACTATTACATCGAATTCTTTAACCTTCATAGGGATAACATCTTATCGGCAAAGGGTGTCGGTCGTCAAATTAGGGTTTAGGGGGCAGGGTGTAGGGTATAATGACGAATGACGAAACCAGAATGAAGAATCAATGACGAAATCCGAATAACGAAGAAAGACCTGGAGTTGGGGGGAGAAACGTAAATTCATATTTTACGTATCGCGGAATTGGTTCAAAGCAGTCGGGATGCTCTTTTATACATTTTACTGCATATGCGGACATGCTACATCCATTATGGGGCCGAAAATGAAACAGAAAAAGTGGGCCAAAAATGAGAAAAAGTGAAATTTTGTCAAAAAACATGGGTGAAAGTTGGGTGGTTTTTGAGGGTTTTTTAACGAAATCTAACGAAACTTAGCGGTTTTTTGC
>JAFGSR010000106.1 GCA_016934515.1 Sedimentisphaerales bacterium | reverse complement strand
TGTATCGCCGGCGTCTCGCCGGCTGGTTGGACAATTGCCGCCGGGACGGCGGCGGTACAGTCCCCGGCGAAGCCGGGATAAGTTCAATGTATAGGAATTTGTATTTGTATCGCCGGCGTCTCGCCGGCTGGTTGGACAATTGCCGCCGGGACGGCGGCGGTACAGCCCCCGGCGAAGCCGGGATAAGTTCTCATTTTCGTCGACGCGGATTTACGTGTTAAAAAAACAGGAATAAACCAAAAAAACGTTTCCTGCACAGCTAAAGCTCGGTCAATGAAGCCCCTCACCGAAACCGCTGGAAGGAGAATCCTGGCGGTTTTCTTCGGAAGCGTCCTGGTTTGGATCTGCTTCAGCCGGAACGGCATCTGCCGGAGCGGTTTCCGCGGGTGTAGTTTCTGCGGGGGCGGCTGAGGCGGAATTGGTAGTGTGTCCGGATGATCCGGTCCCACCGGAAGCGTGGTTAACTACATGGTGGTGATAATCATCCTCACCATAATCATCCATATCGGCAGGTTTGTAACCGGGCTGCAAGGACAATTCGACCTCTTTTTCGAAAGCCTTTACCACTTCGGACTGGATGTAATCGCGACTTTCTGAATTGATCGGATGGGCGACATCGGCGTGGAGCTTGGTTCGACCAGTGGTGCTTCGGCGGCGGGAACGATTTTCGTCCAACCGGGCACCGCATTCGCTGCAGAATTTGGCGCGCAAATGATTTTTTGCACCGCAGCCGTGACAGCGATCGGTCAATTTTCGGCTGGGCATGGCCACGAAATAGCCATCGGCCCCTTCAATAATCTTCAGGTCACGAACGACAAACGAATTGTCAAACGTAACCGAACAAAAAGCTTTCAGGCGATCACTACGATTTTCGACAAGTTTTATGCGGATTTCAGAAATCTGCATGGTGCACCTCCAGGAAAGGTTCAGACTGGTTGTGAAAACTGACTGCTCGGACCTGAGCGAAATCATGTTTTTCCAATTGTTTTTGCCATTGATCTATCTGCTCCGGAAACTCTGACGAGGCAAACAAACTCGACCCACTGCCTGAAAACTGCAATGGTGAAATCCCGGCTTTTAATAACTCTTCACGAAAGTTTCGTAAAGGTTCATAGAGCTGCATACAAGTCTGAGCAAGGCTGTTGATTTGCTGAATAATCAAACCATTAAGATCGCCGCTGCGTAAGAAATAGGATACCCGGCGCATATAATCCTGACTGAGATCGTCGTCATGACAATAATTTTTAAAGACCTCCGGCGTGGGCACGTGCATTTTCGGCATTATAAACAATATTGACCTGTTACATCGATGAGGCAAGGCCTTAACCACCTCGCCGCGTTTAGTGCAAAGTGCCACGGGGGCGTGAAGGAAAAAGGTAACATCCGAACCCAACTTCCCTGCCAACTGGGCCAAGCGCCGGTGGGAATAACCCAGTTGCCAGATGCGATTCAGCCCCAACAGGCAGGCCGCGGCGTCGCTGCTGGCTCCACCCAATCCGGCACCGGAAGGGATGCGCTTGTGCAAATGAATTTCGACCGCCGGGGTGATACCCGCCTGCCGAGCGAGTAGCGCAGCGGCCTTATGCACCAGATTGTCGCCGGCGGCTGGGCAGGAAATGCCCGTACAAACCAGATGGATTCCCTCGTTATCGGAGAGCTTGATGGTTAGATCGTCATAAAAATCGACCGTGGCCATGATGGTGTGCAAATCATGGAAACCGTCCGGCCGAGGGCCCAGAACCACCAGGGAAAGGTTAATTTTTGCAGGTGCCCGCAGAGTTACGCCGACATTGTCTGAAGAGTCGGCATCATCCAGGACAAAAGCATGAGCGTTAGGTTGCTGAGATAAAGGTTTCGTCATAACTGCCGACCTATATATTACTTGCCAATTAGGTTCGAAAAAACCAGCCCTGATCGGGCAAAAATGCGTTTCTTGACAAGATTTCCTAGCAAGACCATTTTAATACACTGTTACATCTTGTCAAGCAACTAATTTTGGTATCACTGGTTATGGAAAATGGATTCTTCGGAGAAATTGCTTCATGGACAATCAAAATCCAACCCCCGGTCAGCCTGAATCGGCGCAAAAGCCTAGAAATAATGAACTTAGCGTCCCGGAGAGCACCCCGGTACAACAACCTGTCTGCCCCGATAGCAGCGTGGTGACCGATTCTGCAACCGATAAATCGCCGGGCATAAGCAGATGGCACTGGCACAGGCGGCTTTATAACTGGGTGCTACACTGGGCCAACACGCCTTATGGTGGCCCGGCATTGTTTATTCTGGCTTTTGCGGAATCGTCATTTTTCCCGGTGCCGCCGGACGTTTTGCTGGCCCCGCTGACGCTGGGCAATCGGAACAAATGGCACAAGTTCGCTTTGAGCTGCTCGCTGGCCAGTGTCGTCGGGGGCATCCTAGGCTATATCATCGGTCACTGGCTCTGGTTCACGGGCGAGCAATACAGCGGATTGGCTGAGTTTTGCTTCGCCCACATACCCGGTTTCGGACAGGTGGAATTCGAAAAAGCCCAACAGTGGTACGAACGGTGGTCCTTCTGGGTGGTTTTTGCCGCCGGATTTACGCCGTTGCCTTATAAGGTAATCACGATCAGCGCCGGGGCATGCAATATTAACTTTTTCATATTCGTTATCGCTTCAGCGGTGAGCCGATCAGCACGGTTCTTTTTGGTAGCCGGACTTTTCTGGAAATTCGGCCCAACCATCAAGCCCTTCATTGATAAATATTTCAACTGGCTGTGTTTGTTGTTTATGGTTTTGCTGGTCGGTGGATTTATAGTATTGAAATATTTGTAAAAAAGTCAACCGCGTGGGTAACAAGTTACCCACCCTACTGAAGAAAAGTTCAGGTAAATCATGCTCAAGGGTACTTGAGCATGCCACCCTTTTTTGTTGTATTAGATGTATTTTGGTAGTTTTTTGTTTATAAGTTTTTTGTCGAAGCGCATGAAGACGGGTAGGCCGTCGGGGCCGATTTCGACGGGGGCCTGGCCCTGGACGAGGGGGGTAACGTAATCTTTCATGGCTTGGGTGATACCGTTTTCGGAATCGTTGATGAATTCGCGAGGGACTAATTTTTCGCCGTTGGCGACATCGGCCAGGGGGGCTAATCCGGTGGTGCAGCGGTAATTCTGGCCGGGTTCGCGGAGAAGGGTAACCATTTGTCCGTTTTGGCCTTGCAGGGCCTGGGTAACGGCGGTTGATCCGCAGAGATAGGCTTCTTCAATGTCGGTGAGGGAGGCAAAGTGCATGGCGCTGCGCTGATTGGTGCCGAGTTTGTTAAAGCGGGCTTTAACGCCGATTTCCTTTTCGATGACGGCTTTGAGCATTTCGGCTACGCCACCCAGTTGCTGATGGCCAAAGCTGTCGCGCCCGAACGATCCGGCGTCGGCGGTTATGTAATCGCCGTTTTTGTCCCGGAGTCCTTCGCCGGCAACGATGAAAATGCATCCGAACTCCTTGAGCACGGCGCGAGCATCGGCGACGAATTTTTCCAATGAAAACGCGGTTTCGGGGAGATAAATCAGGTGGGGCCCGTCCTGAGGTTGGCGGCGGGCGAGGCCGGTGGCGGCGGCAATCCAACCGGCGTTGCGGCCCATGACTTCGAGGATGGTGCAGGTGTCGGTGGTGTAAAGGGCTTCGGTATCTTTGCTGGCTTCCATGGCACAAGTGGCGACGTATTTGGCAACGCTGCCGTAACCGGGGCAGTGATCGGTAAAAGCCAGGTCATTGTCGATGGTCTTGGGCACTCCCATGCAAACCAGTTCGTAACCGCTATCGGCGGCTAATTTGTTCACTTTGTCGGCGGTGTCCATGGAATCATTGCCGCCGACGTAGAAGAAATAGCGAATCTCGTGAGCCCGAAAGACCTCCAGAATTCGCTCGTAATCGGCCCGGGACTCATCGAGCGACTTGAGTTTGTAGCGACAGGATCCCACGGCGGCGGCGGGTGTTCGCTTGAGTGCTTCGATTTTGTCGGGGGATTCAGCGGTGATGTCGAAGAGTTCCTCGCGCAATGCTCCAAGGATGCCGTTTTGGGCACCGAGGACCCGATCAATTTTTCCGGATTTGATCGCCTGGGCAACCACGCCGCATACACTTGAATTAATCACCGTCGTCGGACCGCCGGATTGCGCTACTATCGCGTTTGCTTTTGCTGTCATTGTCGTTTTTTGCCTCCTAAAAAAAAGTTCGCCAATTTAGTTGGAACATAATCAGTTATTTTTCTAACGCACCAACCGGAAGAAAAGCCATCGAAGTTTGCAGCGAATAACCACAGGTGCATCCGGAACTGGATTCGGGGGCCAGGACCAGACCACCGGCGGGAATCATATTGACAAAACAACCAACCCGACTAACCCGGGTCAGGTGAATCGCGGGCGAAATGGTATCGGTCATCTCATACATACAGGGATTGGCACCCCGATCGAAGATGAATCCGGCGGAGCTGGTTAAGGTTCCGCAGCCATGCCCGCCCCGTTCTAACTGGAAATTCCCTTTTTCGCCGGTTTTCAGGTCGAAATTGTAAGGTCTTGAATAAATTATTCCTCCGGCAATAACCGGATGCTGGTCCTGTTCTCCGTGGCTGCCGTTTACGAAATTGGCATATACATAATTATTTTCCCAGTTTAGTCTTCCGCTGTGGGCATCGAAACCGCGCAGTTCATATTGAGTCTTGCCGGCAACATTCCGCGATCCCAAAGCCAGCAGAACACCCTGAGAATAACTCAAGTAGGCAACATGTTGAAAGGGCAAATCCACCGACCTATGCCAGACGGCAAAACCGGTGTGCTTGTCCACTTTAACCAGAAATGCGGATGGTTTTGCTAGCAAATCGCTAAGCTGGGCCCGCCCGCCGGCGTTATTTTGAGCTGTGAGATTACGACTCTCCAGAAAATAAATGTGATCCTGCCCGATGGTTATGGTTGAATTAATAATGGCACTGTCATTATTATATCGCCACTTTTGCTTGCCGGAGTCCGGATTCAGGCAAAACAGATAATCACTGACAACCACGGGTGGTCCATCGCCATAAGCCCCTTCCATAACAACCTCGCGACTGTGGTTCCGACGGGAGGCGCCGGTCTTTTGACCCGATCCGAATAGATTGTCATCATCAACTGCGAGATAACCCCACTCCCGACCCTTGCCTTCCATCTGCGGAAGGGGAAACCTGTCAACAATTTGTCCATCAGCCAGATTAACTTTGAGACATTGTTCAGGTTCAGCAATATAGAGCGAATCGGCGGTTAAAGCCATCCAGCCGCAATCGCGAAAAACCGCCAGTCGCAGAGCGTTGTTTACCTTAAGTTGCCAGAGAGAGCTGCCGTTATAGGCATCCACTGCCATTACCACATTGTTGCCGGGAACCACCAGATAACCATTAATGTAGAGTGACGCCATCGGGCGGTTGTGGCGATCCGCAATGTTCCGCGGCCCCGGCTCACCAAACCATTGCAGAGTAAGGTCCTTTTTGATATTCATATCCATGCTCGAAGTTGTATTGCTCACATTGGCATACTGATGAGTCCAGCTACCGGACCCGGGCAGCGTGCCGCGTCGGGCCAAGGCCCAAAGACCGTTTTGCTTAATTATTTTACATTCGAATACACCCGTTTTTTTCGGCGTCAGGATGTCGGCCAAATAGCCTTTCAATTCTGCTTCACGGAGCTTGCCCACCTGGACACCGACCGGCTGGCCTAAACAGATAATCCCACCGCTGGGACGAACCAGCCGATATAAATCCTGAACTGGCACGGCAGGGATTTTCCCTGAAACCACTGCGGCATCGGACACTATCAGGTTGGCAAAGTAACTTGAATATCCCAACTTTTCAAGCGCCCCCTGGTGAAAGGTTATGCGGGAACCATACAAACCGGCTTTATACAAAGCTGCGCGGGCCTGGGCCACCTTTTCAGAATCCTGCTCAACTGCGATAATCTGCAAATTAGAGTTTTTGGCTAATTCATAAGCCAGCCGACCATGGCCCGCATCCAGCACCAGACAATACCCTTTAGCGATCCCAGTCTGCTGCAGAATCTGCCGGGCGGCCTGGCGATAGAGCTCAGTTAAATTGTCTTTCTTGTAAGGCTCTTCCGGCGTCATTTTGACTACATGAACAGGGCCGGATACATCGTTTTTGAAACAGTAGATTTTTCCTTCGGAAGTGCTCACCAACAAAGCACCTCCGGCAACACTTAAACCGTAAGCTCGGCCTTGAACGGCGGCCTTCCATAACACGGTTCCATCCCTGCCGTCCAGCGCCGCGACCTTATTTTCCCCGCCGACAAAAATGGTATCGCCCGCAACCACCATGGCGTAAGGATAAGGACAATCCGCCTTGGCAAGCAGGCACTCGTTGCGTTGTTGATTCAGTTTTTCCAGCTCAAACTTGACCTGCTTCTGAGATTCCTGTAATTCACCGAACTGGGGAGTGTCCTTTTTCAGTTTTTTCAGTTGGGCGGCAATTTCGTTGGCATTTCTCTGCAAAACGTTAATTTTTCTGCTCAAATCCACATATTTGACGCGGTCAATTATGGTTATCTGGGTTTCGGTCTGCATATAAGCCAGGTTCTTGTTGACCACCATGCGCAAACCATCAAAGGATGCCAGGGTTTCCCTGGTTTGAGAATCGGCCAGGGTAATTTGCTTCGGTCCGCGGCCCGGGCCGGTAACCAGGATTTCCTCGGTCAAAAGCACGTAGGCACCACCGGCACTGTCAAAACTACCCAGACTTTTGCCGTCGGAGCGGGAAAATATCACTGGCTCGGTCCTCCCCGTGGGCACATACAAGCGAGATTCCGAAGCCAACATATATCCCTGCAGACTCCTCTGGCTGCTTTCCCGCCATTTTACCTGCCCGTTACGGGCGTCCAGAGCATATAAATACACTCCCTGAACAGGAAACAATCCAGCTGCGAAAAACACGTCGCCATCGTCCACCACAATCCCCGATCTGATAGGCCACATGGAAATTATTCGACCGTTACCCGGCAGCCGGTGTTCTTTTTCCACGTCCTTAAACTTCCATATCAGCTTTCCATCCGCAGCAGAGAGGCAATACAAACAACCGTCATCGGAACCGGCATAGACTTTGCCATCAGCTATCGCCGGTGCCAACCGAACCGGTCCTTCGGTAAAAAAAGACCACTGTTCTTTACCCGTGCGGGCGTCAAGGGCATAAATCTTGTCATCTGCCGAGGAGCCAAAATAAACCATACCACCGGCCGCTACAACATGAAAGGCACGATCATAGATCACCGTGGCTCTGAGATCCCGATGATTGTGCCAAAAATCCTGGTAAGCGGGATCAGGCCAGGCCGGTTGAGGCTTATCTGCCGACTCATAAATCCACGCCGGCTTGAGCGGTAACTTGAGGTTTGCTGCGCTCACCCCGCTGCGCATATTGTCCCCGTTATAACTCGGCCAGTCACTCCCAAGCGATCCCCGACAAACAAACAGCAACAGAATCAAAATCCAAGGTAATTTTGTCCGTACGTCATTCACAGCTAAACTCCTTACGGCTCACCCAGGTAAACTTACCCCAGTTGACTTTCCACAATTTTGCGCATCAATGCCAGCGGTGCCCGCTGCTGAGTAAACATTTCGAACTGGGCCGCCGCCTGATTGACAAACATTGCCACTCCGTCGATCACGGTTGCCCCAACTGCTTCAGCATCACAGAGCAGCCGGGTCTGCCAGGGATTATAAACCGTATCAAAAACCGCCATTCCCTTTTTTAAACACTCCGCCGGCACAGGTGAAGCATCCACGATTGGATGCATCCCAATGCTGGTGGCGTTGACCAGCAGTTCACAATCCATTTGCCTCAACTGCTCCAGAGGCTTCCACTGGCAATTGAATTCCTGCCCGAGCACCTGGGCTTTTTCGACAGTACGGTTGTAAATGGTTACCTGGGCGCCAACATCGGTCAACCCGGCTACCAGAGCACGAGCAGCACCACCGGCCCCCACAACGGCAGCAGACATTCCCTTCAACTCATACCGGCTGATCCCCAGGGTGTTGGTTATGGCATCCAGCGACCCGGCGTAATCAGTGTTAAATCCGCTGACCTGATCACCTTCGAACAGCAGCGTGTTGACCGCCCCAATTTTTTCGGCCAGCGGTTCGAGTTGCCCGCCATGGTCTCGAACGTATTCCAGCGCGTTGTGCTTGTGCGGAATGGTAACACTGAGCCCGCGGAGATTCAGCCATTGCCGCTGCCTCATGCCATCCACAAAATCCTGAAACCGCTGCCGGGGCGGTTCGACCAGCATAGGCAGATACAGCCCGTTGTAGTTGACCTGTAGGAACGAGCCGTTATGCAGAGCCGGAGACATCGAATGGGCTACCGGATAACCAATGACGCCAAAAACTTTAGTATCGCAGCCAACCTCATCCCAGCGAAAAACACCCTTCATCTGTTCAACTGTCAGTTGTCCCGGTGCGGTTTCACTATCCGGGACCAGACTGGCAAAGGTTAAAAAAGCACCCAGCTTCTTGGCAAGTATCCGCGTAATCACACCTGCCGGTCCCATCGCCAACGCCACGACCGCCTGCCCAGCCGCCGAAAACTCCCGCAACACATCCAGTGCCTCAAAGCTATCTTCGATCGAATCCGCCTGGTACGCAATCTTCCTCACGTCCGCTCCAAAGCCCGCCATCCGGTCGAGCCGCTCAGCAATATCGACCGGCTTAGCATTAAAATCATGACTGCTCAGCAGTAATTTTGCTTTTTGAATCCCAGATTTTGCCAGATCCGCCCCCGTCAAGTGCTGAATATCAAAATCCTCCCTCTCGAAACAGGCCAGTTCAACATCCACAAAATCCGCACCGCCGGCGGCCGCCTGTCGCAGGATCTCCAGACGCTGCTGCTCGGGACCCTTAAAACTTCCCCCTTCCCACTCGGGCCGACAGGTAGCCAGGACCATCAGACCCAAACGCCGAGCCGAACCGATTAACGTCTGAATCTCACCGTCGGCCAACTTGCCCCGGGCGTAATCGAGTCGTAATTCAACCGCCTCAGCCCCGGCCCCTTTGGCCCGACCGATTTCATCCAGACTGTCATTAAGCCTGCTAACCTTAATTGGCACCGTCAGATACGTCATTTCCCTGAGCATACCAAATCCAATCCTGCCCAGCCAGAAAAAATTCTTCCATTTTTCTTGTTGCCCTGTCAAATAACCACTTGCCCCGGGCAGCTTCTAAGCTATAGAATAACAAAAGTTAAATACAATTCAAAATTGTCAGACTTTTTTATTTAAGTAAATGCAAATCTTGCGAAAGGAGAACGTTATGGACCTGGATAAAATCATGGAATGGGCCACTCCAATTGGCTTAAACATTATCGCCGCGGTTATCATTCTGATTGTCGGATATTGGGTGTCCCACGTCGTCAAAAAAATCCTCATCAAAATTCTGCGTAAGCGAAATGTCGAGGGAGTAATTGTGTCCTTTGTCGGCTCACTGGCCTATATTGCCTTAATGGCGTTTGTGGTTATTGCCGCCATTTCCAAGCTCGGATACCAGACCACTTCGTTTGTTGCGGTTATCGGTGCGGCGGGATTGGCTATCGGCCTGGCGCTGCAGGGGTCGCTGTCCAACTTCGCGTCCGGATTCCTACTGATCATCTTCCGTCCCTTCAAGGAAGGTGATTATATCGAAGGAGCAGGCACTGCCGGAATCGTTGAGGAAATTCGCATTTTCACTACTTCGCTAGCTACGCCCGACAACAAAAAAGTCATCATCCCCAATTCAAAACTCACTGGCGACAACATCGTCAATTACACCGCCAAGGGTACTCGACGACTCCAGCTTATTGTCGGCGTCAGTTATAACGCTGACCTGGACAAAACGCGCTCGGCTCTGCAGGCAGTGCTCGACCGGGAAGATCGAATCCTGAAAGACCCCGAAACCACGATCGCCATTACGGAACTGGCAGAGAGCAGCGTCAACTTTGTCGTCCGGGCCTGGGTTAATTCCGCAGATTACTGGAATGTTCATTTCAACCTAACCGAAGGAATTAAAAAACAACTCGATTCCCAAGGCATCAGCATCCCCTTCCCCCAAAGAGACATTCATATTTACGAACACAAAAGCGAATAGAACTTAAAACGTATTAACACGCCTGGGCCCCCTCTAAAACAACCGTTTCGGCTAGGGGTGGAATCTGCTTTTCAATATGTCTGCCCGTCAGGATGAGTGATTAGTTTCGGAAAAGGAACAAAAAAAATTGGAGCGATTTGCTTTTGATGAAAAATGAAGTAATAATTTAGTAGTCGAAGAACACAAAAAATTAAATGGCGGAACCGGGCATGCATGATTCGAATATATTCCGCACCACAGACCTAAAATGGGATGATTGAGAGAGAGTGTTGGTGGGTAAAATGACGCCTGCTGCCGACTGGAAAGGTTTGAATTGGACAAGAATTTGCGGTTCAGAGTTACGCATGGGCAGCAGAAGGTTTTGTGGTGCGGTTTCGATAATAGAATCAGCGTGAGGACAAGGCCGAAGGTAGTTAGTTCCGGCAAAACCTGAGATTAACGGGTGGATTTGGCGGTAATTTGAATCCTGCCGCGTTTTGCAGGGTGTTCCGGGGTTTTGTTGGCACTACAGGTTTTCCGGAGAGAGAAAACTTTTCGACGAGCAAGGGAGTAGTTGAAGCTGCTTCAGATTGGCTGAGAAAGCCCGATCACGCAGTTGAGCTTTGTCACTCACGCTGGTTCATAAAAACCACCGGGCGTGAATTCAAACTCAACTTGAGCTTCAAAACCGGGTGGCGATATCCCCAAAAACAACAGGCGTTATCTATGTTAAAATGGTGCGTAATGTCCAACAAAGCAAAACATGAGCAAGGCGAAAAGGTCAGGAGGGAGCAGGAGAATTTTGTCTGTTCTGAACCTGATCGTTTAAGTCAAGGCAAATGTGCCTGCGACCTGCTGGATAAGGCGTTGGCATTGATGATTGAAAGAGAAGAATCGCTGATAAACGAAACCCTCGCCCAAAGCAACAGTTTGTTGCGGACTGTGGATGTCCAGGTGGAGGAAATTGTAGAATACCTGGAAAAAACCACCGACTGACCGACAGAATTTCGAAGGTTAATCCATTAGACTGATCTGAGGGTGCAGGTGTTATTATTCTGCTTAAAGCGGGGATTAATCGTTGAAGGTTTTCTTTTGTCGGAGAATGTTGAAGTAATGTTGGGCGAAACGGTGGGATTCGTCGCGAACCGACTGGAGCAGACGCAGGGCGGGATCGTGGCGTTTGAGGCTGATGGGGTCGGGCCGGTCGAGCAGGAAAAGGATTTCTTCTTTTTTGGCTAGAGACATCAAAATGGGGGGTTTACAGGGCATTTCACGAAAAGCGTCACGAGCGGCGTGGAGCTGTCCCAGACCGCCGTCGATTAGAATCAGGTCGGGAAAAATTTCTTCATTTTCACCGGCGCGGCGGTAACGGCGGCGGAGAACCTCGGCGATCATGGCGTAATCATCAATGCCGCTGACTTCTTTGATCCGGAAGCGGCGGTAACCTTGCTTGAAGGGGCGGCCGTCAATGAAACAGACCAGGGCCCCCACCGCTTCGGAACCCTGGATGTGGGCGATGTCCACGCCTTCGATAATGCGAATTTCACTGGGGCAGTTGAGCAGTTGTTCGAGTTTTTCCAGGCCCTGGGCGGGGTCGATCTGGAAAAGTTCGGGCTGGACGTGTTCATCGACGCTGCCCCGGTCGGCGAGACTTTCCAGGGCGGAAATTTCATCGCGACACCGGGCGGCTTGTTCGTAATTCCGGGCGGCGGAGAATTGATCCATCTCCTGTTGCAGTTGCTTGAGGACGACCGAACGTTTGGATTCCAGAAAACGCTGGAAACGCTTGATGTCCCGGCGATAATCTGCTTTGTCGATGCGGTCGGCGCAGGGGCCGGTGCATTGTTTGATATCGAACAGGATGCAGGGGCGGAAGAAACGGCGTTGGTCATCATCAAAGTGGATTTCCAGCTTGCAGGTGCGAAAGCGAAAAACCCGTTGGAGAATCTGAACGACCCGGCGGAGGTCACCGGCGCTGGTGAAGGGACCGAAAAGTTTGCTGTTTTTGCGGGGCTGGCGGGTAACGTAAACCCCGGGGAAATCATCGCGGCTGGTGATTTCCAGATAAGGAAAGGTCTTGTCGTCCATCTGGCGGGAATTGTAGGGCGGTTGAATGTCTTTGATGAGGCGGGATTCCTGCAAAATGGCGTCCACCTCGGTTTCGCATTCCAGGAAGCTGACATCGGTGACTTTCTCCGCCAATTCGACGATTTTTGGCCCGCGACTGGTCAGCAGATCGGCTCCGGGCTGAAAATAACTGCTCACCCGTTCCCGCAGACTCTTGGCTTTGCCGATGTAAAGAACCCGCTGGTCCGCGTCCTTCATGAGATACACCCCGGGCCCCTGGGGGAATTCCTTGATTTGGGCGCGAATATGCATTAGTGTCTGGTTTTCTTGGGCAGCCATCATTCGTATTATAGGTTGACCGTCAGGTTCGGTCAACGAAAGGCTAAGTGGCGGTGGGATGGCCAGCAACGACTTGGGATGGCCGGCAACGGCTTGGGATGACAGGTTGCGGAACTTTTTAGCAGGGGGCTGAATGGCAGGGAGTAAATGACATGGCAGAAACCGAAGCTGTAAAGGTTGGGATAATCATGGGCAGTGACAGCGACTGGCCGGCAATGAAAGGCTGCGCGGAAACTTTAAAGGAATTCGGGGTACCCTTTGAGGTTCGGATTTTGAGCGCCCACCGCACGCCGGAAGAGACCGCTCAATACGCCAAAACCGCCCGCGAGCGGGGTTTGCAGGTGATAATCGCCGCGGCGGGAATGGCAGCTCACCTGGCCGGGGTAATCGCAGCACATTCGACGCTGCCGGTGATCGGGGTACCAATGGCGTCGGGCACCCTGCAGGGAATTGACGCGTTGCTCTCGACGGTGCAGATGCCTCCGGGGATTCCGGTGGCAACCGTCGGAATCGGAGCGTCAGGTGCGCTGAACGCGGCATTGCTGGCAGTGGAGATCATGGCAACCGCCGACGAAAGCCTGGCCAAAAAACGTGAACAGTATCAGGTCGAACTGGCGAAAAAAGCCAAACAGAAAAACGAAAAGCTTCAGGAAGAACTGCACTGATCAGCAGTCATTCTGCACAATCAAGAGCTGCGATGAATATCAAAACCATTGAATGGACCGGCGGGATTGACGGGCATGTGCGACTGATCGACCAGACGTTGCTGCCGGGGCGGTGCGCGGTGTTGTCGGTGCGGGACGTCGAAGCCATGTGGGAAGCCATCAAGGTGCTACGGGTCCGCGGCGCTCCGGCGATTGGGATTGCAGCGGCATTTGGACTCGTGCTGGGGATGCAACAGATTGATGATGCTGCAACGATAACCCAGGCTCAACAGAAATTACAGCAGTTGTCCGATTATCTCGCGGGCAGTCGCCCTACCGCGGTGAATCTGTTCTGGGCGTTGGAACGGATGCTCAAGGTCGCTAAAAAAACCGACACCGAAAATACCGCTCAGCTAAAGCAAAAGCTGCTGGACGAAGCCCAGGCAATTCGCGACGAAGATGCAGCTATGTGCCGGGCGATTGGCAAGCACGGAGCCGGGCTGATTAAGGAAGGTTCCACGGTGCTGACACATTGCAACGCGGGCGGCCTGGCAACTGCCGAATTTGGCACTGCCCTGGCGGTGATGTTTACCGCTCACGAACAGGGCAAAAAGTTCCGGGTCTTTGCCGACGAAACCCGGCCGCTGCTGCAGGGTGCTCGGCTGACAACCTGGGAACTGATGCAGGCGGGAATCGACGTAACTCTGATCTGCGACAACATGGCCGGGCATCTGATGAGCCGTGGGGAAATTGATCTGGTAATTACCGGGGCGGATCGAATCGCCGCCAACGGCGACGCAGCTAACAAAATCGGCACTTACAGCGTAGCAGTGCTGGCGGCGGCGCACGGTATCCCGTTTTACATCGCCGCTCCATCGAGCACGTTTGATTTGTCGATTCCAGACGGTCAGCAGATTCCCATCGAACAACGCGACCGACAGGAAGTGATTAATTTCGGCGCCCAGCCCGTCGCGCCGGAAAATGTCCAGGTTTACAACCCGGCTTTCGACGTTACGCCGGCAAAATATCTCGCCGGAATTATCACCGAACGCGGCTTGATCGATCACCCAAGCTCGGACTCAATCCGCCAAATGCTACAGTAACGCAAACGCCCAACAACTCAACTATTCATAACAAAAAAAAGCCCCATCCAACCGCTTGAGCTAAATGAGGCATTGTCGTTTTCATCGATTTTCTCGAACCATTTTTCAAAGTGAAACCACTCAGTGCACCACGCCGCCGGCAACGGTATCGGTGTCACGCATCAACACAAATCGGCCCATCTCCGGCACTTGCTCGAACGGGTCCATGCAGAGGTAGCCGTCCGCCTTGAGGGTCAGCTTGGCAACTTCGGTATCGAGCAGCTCATCAGCATCGTCGGCCAGAATCTCCAGCGTCGAAGAATTCAACCGTTCGCTGATCTTCTTCACCTTACAGCTAACCTGCTGGGTAGCACATTTCAACTCCAGCGTTTCGCCTTTTTTCAATGGCTCACCGCTCATCCAGAACACCGTGGCGTTAACCGTGTTGCCCACCCGAGGCGACGGACTCAAATCACAGGCAACTTCACCGCGTCTGAGCCCCTGCATAGCGCCCTTTTCCTTGAGCACCACGCCAATAGACCGGCCGGCTTCGGCTTTTTCCTGCTTGCCTTCCAGCGTTTTAACATAATCCACCGTCGCCGTTTTGCCCAGCGGGTGAAACATGATGTCTTGACCGCTTCTGATGGTACCCGATGCCACCCGCCCCACCAGAATTTTCTCGCCGTCCTGTTCATAAACATCCTGCACCGGAAAACGCAGCGTGTTTTCCTCCACCGACGGTGCCGGCTGCAGTTCATCCAGACCTGCCAGCAGCGTCATCCCCTTGTACCAGGGCATCCTCTCGGTCTTCTTGGCAACATTATCGCCCAGGTTCGCCACAATCGGAATCACCATCAGCGGCGTTAAATTAAACTCGTTCAGCCGCTTGGTGATGTCAGTCTTGATCTGCTCGAAGCGTTCCTGGCTGAATTCGACCAGGTCCATCTTGTTAATCACCACCAGCAACTGCTTAATCCCCAACAGGCTCAGCATGTAGGCGTGTCGATGCGTTTGCTCCTGCAGCCCCTCTTCCGCCGCCACCAGCAGCAACGCCGCCTCAGCCTGGGTCGAACCGGTTATCATGTTCTTGAGAAACTGCTTGTGCCCCGGCGCATCGATAATTACGTATTCCCGCTTAGGCGTGCGGAAAAATATCTGGGCGGTATCGATTGTCACCCGATTCTTGCGTTCCTCTTCCAGATGATCCATCACAAAGGCAAATTCCGGAATGCCGTCCTCGGCCTGCTCACTGGCCAACCGCACCTCTTCCATCTTGTCCGGCGGCAGCGAATTAGTATCATAAAGCAACCGCCCAATCAGCGTACTCTTACCATGATCCACATGCCCCACCGCAACAAATTTCAAATCCTCACGCATAGTTATTTTCCTTATCATTAATTCGTCATTAAATCGTCATCTTGCCGCGGCGAAGCCCTTTGGCGAAGCCGGGTCGAATTTCTTAATTCGTCATTTAATTTTACATATAACCTAAAGCTCTCAGCTTTTGCATGGTATAGGTGTCTTCCTTGTCCTGTGCCCGGCCGGCTCGTTCGGAGGTGTTGGTGGTTTCCAGCTCTTCGATGACTTCATCAATGTTGCGGGCGTTGGACTCAATCGGATTGCAACAGGTAGTGCAGCCGATACTGCGATAACGCTTGCCTTGCTTGGAAAAATACAAATCGGTAATCGGTACCTGTTCCCGTTTGAGATAGCGCCAGATGTCCACTTCCGTCCAGCCCAGCAGCGGGTGCACCCGGATGTGGGTCTTCTCTTCAGCTTGGCTCTTATACTGGTCCCACAACTCCGGCGGCTGATCCTGGTAATTCCACTGGAACGACTCATCCCGCGGCGAGAAATAACGCTCCTTGGCCCGGATGCCGTGCTCGTCCCGACGAATCCCCAGCAGCAGCGCCTCAAAACCATGCTCGGCAATCGCCATCTTCAACGCGTTGGTCTTCAACGCGTTACAGCAGTCCAGCTTTTTCTCGCAGGTCATCCCCGCGTCCAAAGCCGCCTTGTTCATGGTAATCTTCAGGTCCATTCCCCATTTTTTACTGTATTCGTCGCGAAACTTGTACATTTCCGGAAACTTAAAACTGGTATCGATATGTAACGCCGGAAACGGCACCTTGCCGAAAAACGCCTTACGCACCAGCCACACCAGCGTCGTCGAATCCTTACCAATCGACCACAACACCGCCAGCTTCTTATAATGATAATAAGCCTCGCGGATAATATAAATACTCTGACTTTCCAACTCATCCAACTTGTCCATCTAATTAAACTCCTTTACAATCTTTTTTGACAGGATAACAGGATTGACAAGATTGATACCTGTTATCTTTTTTAGTTCAGTTCTCTTACTTTTCGCTTTACCTCTACCTTGCCTGGACCAAAATTCAAAAGCAATCCAACAGGTTTATCCGTGGCAATCAGATAGTTGACTAATTGAGCCTCATGGGCAGTAACTATTTGCGTTACTGACTTGAGCTCGACAATAATCTTATCTTCTACCAATATATCAGCAACAAAATCACCAACTACAAAATCACGATATTTCACCGTTATAGGTTTTTGTGCTTCCACCTGCAATTTTGCTTCTTTCAACTCTATCATCATGCACTTTTCATACACACTCTCCAAAAAACCATAACCAAGTGAATTATAAACATTATAAGCGCAGCCGATAATTTTTTCAGTTATATCAGAATATTTCAAAACCATCATGTTATCCTGTTATCCTGTCTAAAAAAATCTTATTCCCAGGGTGTCACGGCGTCACCTTCGCCGTCCATATCCGCCGGTGGTTCGACACCCAATCGCTTTAATATCGGCCGAGTCAGCATCATTATTTCCAGATTGTCCTGGGGCAATTCTACATCCCGGGCAATCATAAACGCGTCGTGATAGGTGTGCATCCCTTCCAGCTCGGTCTTGACGAACGTCTGTTGCGCACCCAGCCCCAGCTTCAGATCGTAACCGTCATGAGGCACCGCAATCAGATCCGCCGCTTTGCCGAACACTCCTTTAGCCTGGGCAACATCCTGCGGACTCATACCCGCCGCCGACTTTGAACCGCTGGGCCAGTAAATTTCCTCCCGCACCAGCACCCGCTCAATCACCGGCTCGTTGGTCACCGGGTCACGCAGCTTCAACAAATCCGCCTTCAACGCCTCACGCACCTGCTGATATTCCTCCAGCGGCACCACCCCGCCCGGCTCCCGGCCTTTCAGATTCACATACACCCGCCCCGGAATCAAACAATAAGCCTTCGACTTTGCCGGGTTGATCGATAGCGGATGCTGCATCTGCTCAGCCGGCACCGTCCAGCCGGTTTCCACCAAATAGCGGCTAAGCTGAACCTCATACTTGATCGGACAAAAACCATGATCGCTGAAAATCATTATCGGGGTCTCATCACCAATCAAATCCATCAGCTTGCCGACGTATTCATCCACCTTGCGATAATAATCAAAAAACGCCGGGGCAAAAAACGAATCATTTTCTTCCACTTTACTCAACAGAAAATGATTTATCCGGTCGCTGCCCATTATGTGCGTGTGGAAAAAATCCCAGTCTTGCTCCAGATAATGAAACATCGCCTCCATCCGCTTCTGCAGCGTCTTGTCTAGGTTGCCCAGCATCGCTTTTTTGTCCTGCCGGGCTAATTGAGCATCGCTGTCAATCTGGTAATCAATCGATTGCAGATAACGACTCTCACTGGCAGGGTAGGCTACCTTATCCACCGTCGGCGACAGAAAACCACCGATCAAAATCCCGTTCACCTCCCGCGGCGGATAGGTCCCCGGCACATTCATCCCAAACACTTTCTTGCCCGCCTTGCTGAGCACCTGCCAGATGTTGTCCACCGCCATCATTCGCGAATTCGGAAACGCCAGATCGTAACCACCGTCCCGCCGATCTATAAATCCGTAAATCCCGTGCTTAGCCGGGTTCATCCCCGTCATATAACACGACCACGCCACACAACTCACCGTCGGCTGCACCGAACGCATCTGTCGCATCCGACTGCCCTGCTCCAGCTTCGCTAAATTCGGCATCACACCCTCGTCCAGCATCCGCCGCATCAATCCGAACGGCACACCATCGATACTCAAAATCATAAATCGCGGACTTCTTCCACTCATCAATCATCATCCTTCCCTGCAAAATCAATCCTGTCAGATTTTCGAATTTCGCAAAAACCAGCGTAATTTGCAATAACAGCCTCTTGGCCTAAAAACCACTATACTGGTTTATGAGTAAGTTTTCCATAGTGTCCAAATTCCCAGAGCCGTTACCAAAATGCCCAAAACCAGCGAAATCTTCTCCGTCCGAATCACTTTCGTCGTAAATGCCCCAAAAGGCGCCACAAACATCGAACCCAACAGCAACGCCAGCGTCAATTCCCACTGAAAAATATTGTGCGAAAACATCTTGCTGAAAAATTCATTGAACTGCATCGACAACACCGGACCGTCCATTGACTGATATGTCTTGCCAATCAGATAAGTAAAAAATCCAACCGTACAAATCGGAGCTTCCGCCAGCGTGGTCGCCGCTATCGCGCCTTTGTGATCCTGACCGGCAATAACTTGACCGGCCGTCACCACCGGACCATATCCGCCACCTGAAAGCCCTTTGTTAAATGCACTGATAATCCCCAATCCAATAATCTTACGCCAACTGAATTTAAACTGCATCTTTGACAACAACACTATTCCCATCACCACCACCAGAACCCCAATGTAGGTCTTCATCACTACCTTGGGAATGTTCAACGCCAGCAACGCCGCCAGAATAGTCGCCCCTATCCCGAACGCACTAATCACCAGCACAATCTTCAAATCCTTCGAACCTTTGTTGAATGAGGCATTCTCAAACTGATGATGAAATACCGACGCCACATACCCCCCAAACGCCTGGCTCAGCAATACCGCCGGCACCGCCACCAAAGGATCGAATCCCATAATAATCAACACCGGCGACAAAATCGTCCCGTATCCCATCCCCAGCGACGAATCCAAAAACTCACAAAAAAAAGCCATCCCAAACAACAACATAAATAATCCTACTGTAACTTCCATAACCAAATCCTTTCCGCATACGTCTTGGAATATTTTTATACTAAAACGCTACATAGATGAATCACTACAAGTAATTGAAACAGAATAAGCCCTGAAAGGGCGAAATAAACTAGCCCAGGGCAACGCCCTGGGACAGGTAGGCAACCTTAACCTTCCAGCCCTGAAAGGGCGAAATTATTAATAATGTAACACATTGTAAACATACAAGTTGCTTTCATATCATGAATCATTGTTGTCCTCAATGGGTCTTCGGTTTCGCCTCTGCCGGGTGGACTTCCTTTGGCCCCGCCACAGTCCAACAAACACCAACAGAGCTTAAACTTCATCATTGCCCAGATATCCCAGATTACGCAATCGATCCTTAACCTTATCCAGATCCTCACCACTACCGCTCGGCCGACCCGAACTGGCCACCAGGTCTCGCAATACATACACCACAAAATCTGTTACCGAATTGTACCCCGCCCCCTCTATCACCTGACCGATCTTATCGTACAACGGCCTCGGAATCTTCAGAGTTACCTTTTCACTGGACGATTTGCTCTTCTTTGCCATAAGTCAACACTCCGTCATCTGAGATAGTACAAAAACTAACACTCTTATAACACTCCTATAATAGTACCACAAGAACCCCCACGTGTCAACTCTGTCCTTAAAAATCTTCCAACTTCACCTATCCACCTGTCATTACAACACTTACAGCCTTGGCGATATTAATTAGCCCCAGGTTTTACCTGGGGTTTAAACACCTAATCATTCCCTGCCCACCGCAAAAAGGAATAACCTACTCGCCATCTTTCCTTTGACAATGATTTGAGCCTTTGGTACTGTTATCTGGCAATGGCTCTCAATGTTGAGCCTTTTTCACGCTGGAAAAATGAATTTTCAGCAGGTTTTTGGCCAATATTCGTTGTTTTTGGCACATTTTGCAGTTTTTGAAATGACTTGTTAAAGGAATACCAAGCATGGCTACTCAGGACTGGTCCGAACATATCATCCTCGTGGAATTAACCGACGATCCCGATTTTTCCGACGAACTCAACGCTCTCTACGAACGGTTGGAAAAAGACTCCGCTAAAGGTAAAAATGTTGTCCTGAACTTCTCGAAGGTCAAATTCATGAACTCCTCCAATATCTCCCTGCTGCTCAAAGTCCGCAAAATCCTCACCGACAACAATCGCAAACTCCTTTTGTGCGAAATCTCCGTCCAGGTCTGGGGCGTTTTCCTCCTCACCGGCCTCGACGCCATCTTCAACGTCGCCGAAGACACCCCCTCCGCACTCGCTGCTTTGCAGATGTAATCCCCCCCCCTGCCGCAGCTTATGACACCACCCGGAATCCCTCAACCCAATCCGTCTGCCTGTAACAGTTATACCGAATATAATGCCTTTTCTGTCAAAAAAAACTTTGCGATCAAATGGCTTCTGCCCAATTTTAATCTTATTATTTGTGTAGGTGTTTAGCTCGCAGTAAATATTTTATTTGTACGGAAAGGGTACTAATAACAAATTTCAAGTGGGCTTTACTCCTACAAACCAGGAACAAAAGTTTAATGGCAAAACTCATGAATCGGCATACGATACCCCGGCAACGGTGCGAATCCGTTTGGGTATCAACAGGAAGCAAAAAATGCCGTTTAAAAAACCACGCTTTTCGTAGGCGAGGCCTCAGTTCTATCCTGGCAATTTTTTTCGTCACTTTGTTTTCTGTACTGGCTATTTCATTCCTCTCAATGACGAACATTAATTTAGCCATGTCTGATAACCACCAGAAGATGGCTCAGGCTCAGGCTGCGTCCGAATCCGGCTTGGCTTACGCCGGGTATCTGATCAGAAGTTATATTAATGATGAAGAACCCACCACTTCATCACATACTCTATCGCAGTCCGAATTAACCGATCTGTTTGACATATTCTGGGACTACTCATCTTATGTATTGGACAGCTCACCTGCTATCGACTTTAACGAAGTGGGACAAATTGTCAGCTTCAGCGAAGACGGCTTAACGGGACGGGAATTTACCATCCCCCTGATACAGTTAAACCAGAATCAACTCAGCCGATTCACGTTACAGTTCAGACAATACGACGACACTCCCGAAGATATTGAAGTCCTCAGCACCGGCCTGGCCGATAGTATCCAACGACGCACCCGCTTAAACAATAATATCATTTCAAACATCCCGGCACTCTTCGATTTCGCCCTGTTCGCCCGGGATGATTTGACTCTCCATAACGGAGTAACGATCAACGGCTTTAATTTCGACGCCGGTGACGACCCACTACAGGTCGGCACCAACGGAATCGACCCCGGCAATATCACCTTAAACAATTCAGCCAGCATCGACGGCAACGTTATTGTCGGCGCCGGGGGCAAACCCGACGATGTTATTCAATTGGCTTCCGGAGCGGAAATCACCGGTGATTCTTCCGCCCTGCAGGAGGAATGGGAACCGCCTACTGTTGAAGTGCCGACCACTTTATACAACAGCACTTCACTGGGTTCCATCGAAGACCCCACCACCATAACCTCCAGCGGCAAATATGACAGTATAAACCTGGGCAACAGCGAAACCGTAACCATCGAAGGCGAAGTCACTCTTTATATCACCGGCAACATCGACCTGGGCAACTCGTCGTCAATTGAAATAGCAGAGGGAGGAAAACTCACCCTGTTTCTGGGCGGAGACCTCGAACTGAAAAACGGTGCCGACATCAACAATCTTACCCAGGACGCCACAAACTTTATGATTATGGGCCTGGACACCTGCGAAAGCATTATCCTGAAAAACAGCTCTAATCTCTACGCCTCCATCTATGCTTCCGACGCCGATGTGGATTTCAGAAACTCATCTGACTTCTACGGCGCCGTTGTCGGCAACAGCTTCATCCAGCACAATTCCGCCGGCTTCCATTACGATGCCAATTTGAGAGATGTAACCCCCATAGGAACCACCGCCTCCATCTCCATCCTCTGCGACGGAAACTCCTACGTCGAATTCTAACCCGCAAAAACAATATCTGGTTCAGTAACACGCAACCAAACGACTACCCCCCCCATGCAATCGTTAGTTCCGCTAATACCAGATTGTTTGCTCAAGATATTCTTGGGCTAATAATGCCATATCCTTTAAATTAATTATTCCATCCCGGTTGAAGTCCCACGGTAGATTCTCACTGGTACTGAGCCACTCCGACTGCACCGCTTCAAGATCAGACAGGTTTGAGATTCCATCGTTATTCACATCGGATAATAACGCCCAGACGGGAGGTGGGAAAGAAGCTTCTTCTGTGCCGCCATATGCTCCCATATTGATACGTAAATTGTTAGGATCAGCAGGTTCATCTCCGAGCGAGCTGCCTGGATTACCTGCATCAATGCACCGGCTTGGAAAAACTAGGGACAGTCACCTATTTAATCTAAATAAACTAAATAAACTAGGAATAAACTAGGGACAGTCACCTATTTATTCTTGATAAACTAGGGATAAGAGTAAACTAGAGAGTAAACTAGGGACAGTCACCGATTGAATAGAGTAAACTAGAGTAAACTATGGACAGTCACCTATTTATGTCTTGACAATACTTCATATTCTACCTATATTGGGCTATTATGCCCGTATCGTAATACCGCCATAAACTAGTAAACTAGGCAAAAACTAGGGACAGTCACCTATTTAATCTAAGGGCGGCTCGGTTACCTGCCATTATATCGTTGACCGCCTGGGCCTGTTGCCGTTAATATTAAATTCGCGTAGGGCGGGCCGTGCCCGCCATTTCAACTAGACCACAGTACTTTTTAAACCTATGTTTACACCAGCAGCCAGATCCTGGCTCAATATGACGGCGAAATGGGCGATTCAGAAGTTCAAAAATACTTCTACTTCCACGACCGACAAAAACCGGGTGGCATGCAACGCCGTGAACTTTACTTGATATGGTAGTGCAATAAGTGTTTAATATCAAAGAAAATAGAGCCTCCCTGCCGAT
>JAFGSR010000105.1 GCA_016934515.1 Sedimentisphaerales bacterium | reverse complement strand
CGCCGTACATGATAAAAAATTCGAATTCCTGCTGGAAGCCTTAGTTCCAGCCGCTTAAACATTAAATAAAGTGCGAAAGTTTACTAAACGAGGTGTAATGGATATTTCAAACCCGAAGACATCGTTATTGAAGGGTATAGCATTTTGGGCAAAATATATGTTAGTAATTGACATGAAAGTAGTTAGTGATTACAATAAGTTCTTCTTGTGTGTAGCGGTCACCGGGAGAAAATTTCTATGGCGGAGCAGCTAGTAGACAAAACTCGGCAAGAGCGTGTTGTTCGTGTCTTTATCTCTTCAACGTTTCGGGATATGCATGCCGAACGGGAGGAGTTGGTTAAGCATATCTTTCCACAGTTGCGGAAGATGTGCGAATCAAGGGGAATTACCTTTACAGATGTAGATCTGCGTTGGGGCGTTAGCGAAGAGCAAAAGGCGGAAGGGAAGGTGCTGCCGATCTGCCTGGCGGAGATACAAAAATGCCGGCCTTATTTTATCGGCCTGCTGGGTGAGCGATACGGCTGGGTGCCTGATGAAATACCGCCGGAATTGATCGAGCGGGAGGGATGGCTCAAGCAGCATCGAGAAAAATCGGTAACGGAATTGGAGATCCTGCACGGGGTTTTAAATAATCCCGAGATGGCCAACCACGCCTGTTTTTATTTTCGGGATCCCGCTTATATCGATACCCTGCCGGCTTCTAATCGTCATGATTTTGTTTGCGCGACAGGCCAGGACAAAGCCAAGCTGGTTAATTTAAAAGAACGCATTAAAAGAAGCGGGATGGCGGTGCGTGAGAATTATGCGAATCCGAAGGCTCTGGGGCAGATGGTTCTGGAAGATTTGACGGTAGCAATCAACCAGGAGTTTCCTATCGGGCAGGAGCCTGATCCGCTGGAAAAAGAGGCGGCTGAACATGAAGCCTATGCCCGTAGCCGTGTGAGTGTCTATATCGGCCGAAAGGAATATTTTGACCGGTTGGATCGTCATGCCGCCGGGCAGGGTGTTCAGCCTCTGGTTATCCTGGGCGAATCCGGCAGCGGCAAATCGGCCCTGCTGGCGAACTGGGTCATCCGATACCGAAAGGCTCACCCGGATGCCTTTATCATCCAGCATTACATCGGCGCCTCCCCCTACAGCGCGGACTGGATGGCGATGCTGAGACGGATTATGGGAGAGTTTAAACGCTACCTGCATATCGAGGAGGAGATCCCATCCAAGCCGGAGGAGTTGCGGGATGCCTTCAAGGTCTGGCTCTACCGAGCGGCGGCACAAAAGAAGATTATCCTGGTTCTTGATGCCCTCAACCAGTTGACGGATACGGACAACGCCCCCGACCTGCCGTGGTTACCCCACGAAACACCAGCTAATATGAGGCTTATCGTTTCCATGTTGCCGGGCCGTTCGCTGGAGGAGATCCGCCGCCGGGACTGGCCGGTCTTCACCCTTGCCCCTCTGGATGCCCAGGAACGCCGGAAACTGATCGCCGACTATCTTCAGTTGCAATCCAAGAGTCTGGAATCTCGGCGTGTGGAACAGATCGTCCAAGTTCCCCAATCCGCCAATCCTCTCTATCTCCGTGTATTGCTGGATGAACTGCGGATCTTTGGGGTGTATGAACAACTGGACCAGCGGATAGACCATTATCTCCAAGCCAAAAATCCCTATGAGTTGTACGGTAAGGTCCTTGCCCGCTGGGAAGAGGACTATGGCCGGGATTCCAGTCTGGTCCAAGATACTCTTTCTCTGCTCTGGGCGGCACGGCGGGGGTTGAGCGAGACGGAGTTGCTTGATGCGCTGGGACGGGATGGCCGGCCTTTGCCGCGGGCCAGGTGGTCGCCGCTCTATCTGGCCATGTCCGACGCTTTAATCAGCCGGTCTGGACTGCTGACCTTTGCCCATGATTTCCTGCGTACCGCTGTCCACAATGCGTTCCTCCCGACTCAATCACACCAGCAGAAGATTCATTTACATCTCGCGGAGTGTTTCGATCGGCATTTTATTCAGGGTGGACGAGAAGTGAACGAAATTTGTTGGCAGTTTGTCCAAGCAGGGCAATGGAAACAACTTTATTCGAAGTTGGCTGACTTAGGTTTGCTGTATGTTCTTTATAGTACAAACCCGACCGACGTGATGGCATACTGGGCACAAATTGAAGCAAATTCATGTTACAAAGTTATGACCGCATATCAGACATTGCTATTTTCCCCCGAACACTATAAACCAATTGTGGTCCAGATTGTGGCTTCTCTTTTGACTCTTAGTCATCCTGTGGAGAGCCTTCGGCTCTTTGAACATCTAGTGACATATTACAGACAGACCGGCACACTCAACGAACTGCAAACATGTCTCTGGTCACTTGCGATGCTTCTTCATCGTCAGGGCAGATTGGAAGATGCACTATCGCTGCTTAGAGAACATGATCAACTATGCATAAACACGAACTTAAGGCGTGAATTGGCGGCCTCGCTGGCCATTCAAGGACAAATCTTGCGCGATCGCGGCGAATTTGACGCGGCAATAAGAGTCCTGAACGAACAAGAGAGCATCTGCCGGGAGATCAATGACGAATACCTGCTTGCTCTCGGACTCGGGACACAAGGAACTATTTTCCAGACCAGAGGCGACTTGGATGCCGCAATGTTGTGCCATAAGGAGCAAGAGGCAATTTGTCGAAAGTTTGGCTTTTTTGAGCTTAATGTCGCTCTTGGAAACCAAGCTACTATCCATCATCGCCGTGGAGAACTCGACACCGCGATGATTCTTTATCAGCAGGAAGAAGAGCTTTGCCAAAAGATTGGAGATAAAACTGGATTGGCGAGTTCGCTGGATGGACAAGCCATGATCTTTAGAGCCAGGGGTGAGAACGAGAAAGCTCTCAGCCTTCACAAGGAGGAAGAACGCTTGTTCCGAGAGATAGGACACAAGCGTGGCTTGGCAGCCTCGCTTGGCAATCAGGCGATAGTATCTCTTGAACTGGGGAACCTGGAGTTGGCGTCTCTGCTCCTTGTGGAACAAGAACGCATTTGTCGTGAGATTGGAGATAAAGTGGGGCTGGTTGCCTCGCTGAGCAATCAAGCGTGTGTTGCCTCTAAGTGCAATGATAGGACAAAACAGATCACATTCTTATATGAAAAAGGAGATGTGTTGGCTGGGATTGGAGATACTAAGGGAATGGTTGAGACCATGGCTGAGATAGCTGGGATACTCTTGTTGTCAAAAGACTTTCAAAAAGCTTTAGCTATGTACATGCAAGTGGAGCAGTTTTCCCGACAGTTTGGAAATCCGAACACATTAGAACATAGCCTTCGAAGTCAGGGCCTAATTCGACTTTCCTTAGGAAATTTTGAAGAGGCCATGAAATTGCAACAGGAGGCGGAAGTAATATGTCGACAAACAGACAACTTCGAAGGTTTGGGATTATCTCTGGCAAATCAAGCACTTATTTTGGCACAGAAGAGACAAGTCAACGGGGCGTTTGACCTTGTTAAAAAAGCACGCGAAATTGGTTTACAACATAATCTATATGGATTGATAAAACAGACAAATTTATTACTTGAGATTCTTTGCCAGAAAAATTTAGACAATTGAAATTATTGTCTGAGGGCCGGTTTCACCTTGAACACACTAGGCCCCGTTGATAGGGCGACAGCAACTAATTTGGTGAAGCTGAACCTGCAGATCGACTGATAAATAACCAACTGATAAAGGTGGTTGCGAAAAACTTCTGGCATCGGCAGCTTGTTGTCAGCAGAGTAATTTCATGCTGGTTCATAGAAGCTTGTTATGCGATAATTAAGCGTTCGCTAATCGATCGTTCAAAGGATGAATACAGTACAGATTGGGCAAAAATTTAATTATTGGCTTAACTTCTGATTAGCAAAGGAATTAGGGATAATCCAGTCAGATATATTTATTGGTATGTATTTTGCATGGGACATCTATAGTATGGCTGTTTAAAAGTACGAAGCCCGTGACAAGGAACAATGAAAGAATGCAGGATACGTCTCATTTAATGAGAATTTGGAGGTTTTGTGATGAATCGGAAGCTGTTTTTTGAAACAGTCATTATATTCACAACTTTTGCAAGTCTGGAGGTTAGTATGGCTAACTCCCCCGAGGATAAGAGCAGTTTAAACTGGCAATTTGCTTATGACGACGTTGGGCGTATTACGAAGATTTCCAAGCCTGGCGGCGGAGAAACAACAATTTCATACGAGTTGGATGATTCAAAACAATTCGTGCAACATGTCATTCGGAAATACAACGATCAAACCACAGTGAATTATGAACTCGATCGTCAGGGTCGGCGTGTCAGCATGACGGATTCGGCAGGCACCGTGTCTTATGGTTATGATGACCTAGGGCGATTGAACCATGTGCAGCGCCAGGGAGCTTTGGCTATTGACTATACTTATGATACATTGGACAGGGTGACAAGCTTGCGGGTGGGCGACTTTTACCGGATTGATTACGTTTATGATTTTCTGGGGCGGCTGGAATCCATGAAAACACCTGCCGGTGTGATTCAATATGAATACCAGACCGGACAGGGAAAGTTGATTCGCACCCTTCCCAATGGCGTAAAGACCATTCTGGACTATGAGCCAAGCGGAAGACTCCATCAGATTGCTCATTGTGTCTCACATAGTCCGAATGATAATCAATACGAACTTCTGGCGGAATATACCTATCAATACCGGCCAGACAGCCTGATTGAGGCCATCGGTGGACGATCGTCCAGCGGCCAATTTGTCAAGGCGTATCAATACGATACCGTCGGACGACTGGTTCATGCAACCGGGCCAAATGGCCAGCAGTATGATTATGAATATGACCAGGTGGGGAATCGTTTGAAGGCTGCATCATTGGGGAATACCGTGCAGACCTGTACTTACGATTGGGCCGGAAGAATGACCACTCTGAACGGTAATCCGTGTGAATATGATAGCGCAGGGAATCTTACATCCATAACTGTCGATGGGACATCCCTGCAATATCGTTACAATCAAGATAACCAGTTAGCTGATGCCCTCGATGGAAAAGTTATCTATCAATACGATGGGGAAGGCCGATTAATTTTGCGTAAGACCGAAGGCGTGGAAACTACTTTTATTCCTGATCCTCTTTCGATCTATTGGCAGCCATTGGTGATGACAGGCAAAGATGGCACCCGAACGCAAATCATTTGGGAAGGTGCGACTCCTCTGATCATGATTAAGGATAATAATCCGGAGTACCTGCTCCATGACCATCTTGGTTCGGTACGGCTGGTGGTGGATAGAAAAGGTAACTTAACCAGACAATTAGATTATGAACCATTCGGAACGATGGTGGATTCAACAATGGCTTTGGATTTTACTCCCGGCTTTTCTGGATTATTTTGGGACATAAATGCAAAAGCATATCTGGCCATGGCAAGGACTTATGATTCTGTTGTTGCCCGTTTCTTGCAGTCCGACCCACTCCTCCACTTTCCTGACACCTCAAAACACAGTTACTCGCTTTACGCATATTGCGGAGGTGATCCAGTGAACTTTTCAGATCTGAATGGGGCAGAAGCTATTTCATGTATGCTTAGCGATGGTAACGGCAACGCTGTCAGTGGGTTATCTTTTCACAATCCACCCCTCGATGCTGGATTGGCATGTGTAGCACCCCCATTACTTGGAGACAATCCTCCGTCTCTGCGTGATATCAATAATTGCCTAAATCAGATACCTAACAAGTTCTATAGTCCTGGACAGGAAATGGATTTCTGGCCTAAGGAATGGCAAGGAAAATGGCATCCGAGCGAATATATTATGCCCAATGGTGAAATCGTTGATATGAACTGGGTGGCTCTTTTTTCAAAACAACCACTTGGATTGCCTGGGACTTTAAGTAATGCTTTTGGTTCAACCATCGCAGGGCCCTACAATGCTATTTTCTTACCATTCAAATCGGGTTCGTGGGAACACAGAATCACGAATATGTTAGAAGTTAACCCGCGGAGTCAAGTTCTCGGGCTTTATATATGGGCTCATCAATCTTTAGCTGGGAAGAATGTTGAGTGGGAGACATTACCTTTATTTCAAAAACGATATATCCAAAATCAACTCACCGACAGTAAAGTTAATCCGCTACCTGCCTCGGCCACATGGCATGGTGCTTCTTTCCAGATTATCGGCCGCCGCGCGACACTTCAGGAAATCGCTGCTGCGAAGGCCGAGGGGCGTTATTATCCGGTGGGGATCAACAGGGACGGACTGACTCGGTCAAACAACATTCTTATGTCGACAACAGGTCCGGGGAAGCGAGGAGGCCGAGGTGGAGGAATAACACGTCCTCCAGGTTGGCCTAATCCTCCAGGCCCCCAAGGTAACCCCCCACTTGGACCACAACCCAAACCAGGCGGTCCTCCTCCAAAAGGTGGACAAGGATCTCGATCTTTTGCACTCAGACCATCAACTGTCGGCGGCGTATATCTTGGCGGAGCCGGTGATACGCTGGCAGGTCTGGGGCTTTTCGAAGGTATTTCCTTTGATCATAATAACAATCTGGTGTTAATCGCTAAAGAAGGCAAAGAGGTCAATCTGCCGGCTTTTCGGGTGGATGATATTGTTACGGTGTTCCGTTCGGTATATCTTTACGGTGAAGGGCCGTCGGTGACGATCGATCCCAGCCCGGAGAATCCGGAGGGGCCGACGATGATCATCCGACATGGAAAGGCGACAGAGAATACCTACGTGGGCTGGGTGTTGTATCAGGCGGACCGACTCATGAAGGGGTATACTTTGGGATTTGACAATGTGACGGATCAGGAAATACAAAGTAGTGTGCCGGATTATTCCAGGATTTTGGATACGATTTATTTTGGCGGGGATAATCCGGATAAATTGCGGAAGGAGGGTTACTGGGAGCGGTTCTGGATTGTTCCGGCGGAAGTACAGCGATTCAGCGGATTGAAAAAGGAACTCACTTTATTTGACGTGCCTTTGAAGGTTAAAACACAAATCATGAAATGGGAAAAAGGGGAACTGGTGGACGATCTCAAAAGCCAATCCTCCCCCGGGGCACTGGCTTTTACAGATTGGTTTACCGATAAGTACGATCAAATTGCCGGTGAGAGGTTTCTCACACCTCCATCAGAGACAGGGATTACCGAGCCTGTTCCCGTATTTACCGAACTACGGCGAATTACGCTTATGACTGCCATTGCTGAAAAACTTCGCGATCAGGGAGTCCCTCTGCCTTTTTGGATGCGTGATTATGAAGTCAAGCCCGTACCATTCGAACAGATGACACCGGGATTAAAAAAAGAGCGAAGCAATCAAAAAATTACCGCCCGAATTTATGGCGGCGTTAATTTAACACCGGCCGATACAGATGTCAAAGATTATACCGGGTTAACCCATCTTTCCGATCTGCCCAAAGCCGAACAATCGGCGGTTCAGGAAAAGATTCAAATGGTTTCCTCCCTTGAGAATACCGTTCAAAAAGAAATTTCTTCAGCAGAACATCTCCAAATTACGCCATTCCAACATCAGGGAATTGATTTTCAGGCATTAGTTTTGCCGGGGGCTGAGACGCAGGCGCTGGCTCCGTGCCGTATGAAGGAAGTTGATCTGGAAGTACCCCTTGAAGGGGGCGAAGCTATACAACTGGTTCGCCGTTATAATTCTTTCTTCAATCCCACGGGGCCGTGGGGCAAGGGATGGGCTTTGGATCTTCCTCGCCTTCAAGAAATTAAAGTACCGGTCCTGCGAAAAGCTGACCAGACCCAATATCAGATTGGCTATGAATTGATCACGCCATTGAACGATATTTATGTTCGATTTTCCCAGATTCAGGAAGTACCCTCTCTCAACAACAGCCAACTACAGGTACCGGATCAATCCTGTGTCTTCTTTGGACTAGCGGATGCCAAACCCGACTTCCTTTCTGGTCCCACTCATCAATTGATCCGGAAAGACGGAGGTGTCTGGTACTTCAGTATGGCAGGCAGACTTGTGGCAACGGAACAGGGTAATTTTCGAACGGTATATGAACGAGATGAAAAAGGGCGATTGACCCGGATCGTTGGGCTACAAGGGCGAAAAGCGGTTGCGTTTATCGAATTGGGCTATGATGCTGAAGGCCGATTGGACAATGCAAAGACAAGCGGTTCCGGGCAAAATTACTCCGTCCGGTATGAATACGACGGTGCGGGTAAACTCTCCGCAGTGCAGTCAAAAGAGGGTACGTTAAGGTACCTCTATAAGGATTCCTGGGTAACGGATGTGATCTATCAATCCATTATGGGCAATGTAAAAGCTACAGACGAGAAAACTTTACATCATTTTGAATATAATGATCGAGGGCAATTGCTGGCAGAGACGAGTGCCGATGGAACTCGAATTATCTATCGTATGAACTCCGGCCCCGAGGGAACTACTATTACATCTCAACAGGATAGCTCTCCGGCAACAGATTCCATTTGCTACGATCCAAGTTTTAGGCCTATGAAAGCACAATACGTTGATGGCACCATGGCCTCATGGATGTATCCGGAAGATGGAAGCACCGTGCTGGAGTTTACCGGAGCCAATGGCGACATCGCTCGTATTACCGAATCGGCAGACAATCGTCGCCGAACATTGGAACTGAACAAGCAACAGGCAATCACGGCAGAATATAACGAAGCAGGATTATTGACTTCTCTTGACGGGAATGGTTACACATGGCTGGAGCAGGATTGGTATCCCGATGGAAAATTACGAGTCACCAGCGACGGGCACCTTGCGTCCCATCTGGAATATGATCAAGATGGACTTATAACCGGGATGATGCAGACACCTCCCGATGAACAGAACGATTTTTCTCAGTGGCAGCATATATGTTTAGATTCAGCCAATCGGCCTTTGGAGATCACCGACTATTGTGGTTTACAGGTACTTATGGAATACGATAGTTCCGGTGAATTATCTACGATCGTTAATCAACGCGATGGTAAAAACTACGGCGCCACAATTATTCGTGATAAAACAGGATGCATTCAGGATGTGGAATCCTCCTGGGGGAATCAGCATTATACTTATGATACGGACGGAGCCTTGAAAAAAATGGAGGTGGAATCGAGCGGTAAGAAAGCTATTCTTGAATGGCAATCCGGCTTAATCCAAAAAGCCACCCAATTTGACGGCGGTGAAATTCAGTTGAAATATGACCAGGATCCTTCGCGTCAAGGCTTAGTCCGAGAAATCCGGATGCCAAACGATCTTCAGTTAACTTATGACTACGATGAACAGAACCGACTCACATCCGTGAATTGCGGGAATACCTATCGACTGGGACTGAAATATGACGACCAAGGCAGGCTTGTGATTTTGGCCCAGTCGGCCATTGGTGAAAAATGATCTTTCAAAATATTACAATATTCTATATGCTTAGGAGCGGCACCATGTTATGGGAATGAATGAACGAAAGTCTAGAGCAGTATTGGATAAGGTATGAGTAAGGTACTTTGTATCGATTTTGATGATACGCTTCGAAACAAGCAGTCAGATCTGCCCATGGAGGGAGCCGCCGAAGCGATGAGGATACTGAAATCGAAGGGATCTACCATTCTTATTTCATCCGCGCGGCTGGACCCTGTTCTTTGGGGAGATTTGTTGATACATCGGGAAAAAGAGATTGCTGTCTGGTTAGAAAAACACCACATCCCATATGACAAAATCGTTAGCCATAAACCCGTGGCGGATATATACATTGATGATAAGGCATACCATTTCGATGGCAATTGGGAAAAAACGGTTTTAGATGTCATACAAGTGTTGTCATACCATTCTGTTAAGAAAGACGTTCGATCTGATGGATGCGATAGAATATAAATTCAATGATCGACAGATACGTGTTTTTATATCTTCGACCTTCCGGGACATGAAGGAGGAGCGGGATTATCTGGTGAAGTTTATCTTTCCACAGCTTCGCAAATTGTGCGAATCGCGTTCGGTCACCTGGGGCGAGGTGGATCTGCGCTGGGGTGTCACTGAGGAGCAGGCGGCTGAAGGTCAGGTGCTGCCCATCTGTCTGGAGGAAATCAACCGCTGCCGGCCGTACTTTATTGGCCTGCTGGGTGAGCGATATGGCTGGGTGCCTCAAAACATATCCCCGGAACTGCTGGAAAAGGAACCATGGCTTAAGGAACAATTCGAAGGCAGAAAATCGGTTACAGAGCTGGAGATTCTGCATGGCGTGCTGCGCAACCCGAAAATGGCCGGCCATGCCTACTTTTATTTCCGCGACCCGAACTTTATCGATACCCTCCCAGAAGATCGACGATCGGAATATCTTTGTGAGGATGTGGACTCGGCAGATAAATTAAAGACCCTCAAACGGCAGATTCGGGATAAACAATTCCCTGTCCGGGAGAATTACCCTACCCCAGAAGCCCTCGGTGAACTGATTTTAAAAGACTTGACGGCGGTGATTGACCGGCTGTACCCAGAAGGCTCACAACCTGATCCGCTGGACCGTGAGGCAATGGACCACGAGGCCTACACCCAAAGCCGGGCGCAGGTCTATATCGGCCGGGAAAGTTACTACCAGCAGTTGGATGAACACGCCGGCGGTCAGAGCGTTCAGCCGCTGGTCATCCTGGGCGAATCCGGCGGCGGCAAATCGGCCCTGCTGGCGAACTGGATCATCCGATACCGCAAAGCTTATCCGGATGCCTTTATTATCCAGCATTATATCGGTGCTTCACCTTACAGCGCAGACTGGATGGCAATGCTGCGACGGATTATGGGAGAGTTTAAACGCCACCTGCATATCGAGGAAGAGATCCCCTCTAAGCCGGAGGAGTTGCGGGATGCCTTCAAGGTCTGGCTCTACCGGGCGGCAGCACAAAAGAAGATTATTCTGGTTCTCGATGCCATCAATCAATTGACGGACACCGACAACGCACCTGACCTGCCGTGGCTGCCATTGGAGACACCGGCCAATATGAGGATTATTGTCTCGACGTTGCCGGGCCGGTCGCTGGAGGAAATCCACCGGCGGAACTGGCCGGTCTTTAGTATTGCCCCGCTGGATGCCCAGGAACGCCGGAAACTGATTGCCGAATATCTTCGGTTGCAATCCAAGAGTCTGGAAGCCCGGCGTGTGGAACGGATCACCAATGCCCCGCAGTCCGCAAATCCGCTCTATTTACGTGTATTACTGGATGAATTAAGGGTATTCGGAGTTTACGAACAACTGGACCAGCGAATTGATTATTATCTTCAGGCCCAAAATCCCTATGAATTATACATCAAGGTCATTGCCCGTTGGGAAGAGGACTATGGCCAGGGTTCCAGACTGGTGCAGGATGCTCTTTCCCTGCTCTTTGCGGCACGGCGGGGATTGAGCGAGGCGGAACTGCTGGATGCGCTGGGCCAGGATGGCCAGCCTCTTCCGCAGGCCAAGTGGTCTCCGCTCTATCTGGCGATGTCAGACGCTTTGGTCAGCCGGGGCGGACTGCTGACCTTTGCACACAACTTTTTGCGGATCGCGGCAATGAATAACTATATGCAATCACACAAGCATAATGCCTATTCTTATTTTGAACGGGATGAAATTAACCCACAACAGGCGGATGAATTACCATCAGTACTATGGAAAGAATTCTGTAAATGTGATGCGCGCTTACATCTCGCAAATTACTTTGCAAAACAACCAATCAGTCTGCGACAGGCGGATGAACTGCCGTGGCTCTTGCAGCAAGCCGAGGAACGCAACCGGCTACAGGACTGTTTGCTTGATATCGATCGTTTTCGGTTCATGCAAGAATCCAATCCAAACGAGCTTCTGGGGTACTGGATTTGGCTCGGCCAGGAACAAACCATTGGCAAGTTCTATCTGGAGAGTTTCGACTCATGGAGAAACCTACAATCAGAGGACACTGCGATAGGTTACGCTGCAAATGAGCTTGGGTGTTTTCTTTGTAATGCGGCGCAGTATGCCGAGGCGGAGACTCTAACGAAGCGGGCGATAGCGATTACAGAGGCCAATTTCGGGAAAAACCATCCATATGTAGCTGACGCGTTAAGCAACTTGGCGACAATATATTATAAGACAAATCGTCTTGCTGAGGCGGAAACGCAGATAAAACAAGCGATGACAATTCATGAGGTCGGTTTAGGTCAAGACCATCTCCCAGTAGCCATGGATTTAAACATTCTGGCGAAGTTGTATCAGGATACGAATCGACTTTCCGAGGCCGAGCCGCTAATGAAACGGGCGATGGCAATTGCTGAATCCAGTCTAGGCAAAGGCCACCCGTTTGTAGCTGCAATTTTAAGCAACCTGGCGATGTTGTACCAGACGACGAATCGACTGGTGGATGCGGAACCACTCCATCAGCAGGTGTTGTTAATTTATGAGACTACTTTGGGGCAAGACCATCCGAAGGTTGTCTTTACTTTAAACAATTTGGCGATGTTGTATATGAAAATGAATCGGTTTGCCGAAGCTGAGCCGCTGATGAAACGGTCCCTAGTGATATATGAAGCACGTTTCGGGGATGCTCATCCATATATGGTTATCCTATTAAACAACCTAGCATTATTATATATAAATATGAATCGGTTGACTGAAGCGGAACCACTGATGAAATGGGCCTTGATGGTATCCAAGAAAAACTATGGTGCTGATGATTTCAATACGGTTACGATAAGTAATAATTACAGTGACCTGTTAACGAGAATTGGCGACTCGCAGGATGAGATAATGGGAAAGCTAAAAATGATTTTGCACCCATTTTGCGTGAATCTGGACAGTGAAGTTGCAGACAACTCATCTAAAGGTGGCAACGACGATAATCAGCAGTTCTCATCCGAGCGAATCCGACAAACAGCACTTGAGTTTTATAAACAGGGTGAGTATGCAAGAGCAGAAGAACTGCTTAATCACCTGCTGCAAACCGGATTTGAGCCAGTCAGTATACATCATCACCTTGCTCGCATCTGCCTTATAACCAACCGCTTGGAAGAAGCAGAGAAGCATGTTGAACTTGCATGGGCTGCTCGTAAAGCGGCTAGACTGTATATTATACCA
Source organism: Sedimentisphaerales bacterium (assembly GCA_016934515.1). GTDB lineage: Bacteria > Planctomycetota > Phycisphaerae > Sedimentisphaerales > SM23-30 > JAFGSR01. The sequence goes on along the minus strand of JAFGSR010000105.1, from coordinate 398 downwards.
CGTCTCCTTTGGTTTCAATTTGTTTTTATGATGTTGGAATCTGAGGAAAAAGAAAACGATAGAGTCGGAAAGACGGAATCACTAATGGAACGAATTAAATCCGTGATGCAAAACGAAGGTGCTTTTATGGAATGGACCATGGAGCCGGTGCTTGAGTACCTGAAGCCAAAACTGTCGCAAGTGAATTATGAAATGCTTGCGGGTTTAATCTTTGTATTGGGTTGCAAAAAAACGTTATCTGATTACGATCCTATGACTGAGGATTATTAAAATCGTAATCATGCATGACTTGTAAAAAATATCTCTGAATAGAATGGCACTGACATAACGCTTAACCTCCTATAACCGCCTTGAGTTGCGAACGTGGTTTGGTCATCAGCGGGTAGTTTTTGGGGCGT
>JAFGSR010000104.1 GCA_016934515.1 Sedimentisphaerales bacterium | reverse complement strand
GGTAAGTACCTGGCCCATGCCATCGTGCATTTCCTGGCCTATCAGTTCTCGTTCCCTTTCGGTTATATCCAGGATTTCTTTTTCCAGAAATCTGCGATCAGAAATATCCCTTTCGGTTGTTGTAATGGCAAAGGGTTTTCCCTTTTCATCCTTCAACAATGTTGCCGTAAGCGAGATATTCAATATCCGGTTATTTTTTGTAAGTCGCTGAGTTTCAAAAAATTCGATATTTTCCCCCTTAAGTGCTCTTTCGGCCAGGGACATCATTTCATCATGCTTATGATCGGGGACTATTCTGCTGATATTCATCTTCACCGCTTCAGCTTTGCTGTATCCATATATACGCTCCGCTCCAAGGTTCCATGAGATGATATTGCCTGCTAAATCCTGTACGGTAATCGCATCGTTCGAGTTGTGCACGGCCGCAGCCAATAATTGCAACTCATTCTCCATCAGTTTTCTTTCCGTGATGTCATGGCCGACACAAAAAATTTCGGTGACATTTCCCAGTTCATCATGGATTGCTTTGTTGGCCCAGGCAATCCAAACTCGCCGGCCGTCTTTACAAATATTCTCATTCTCAAAGGTAGCATAAAGTTTAGGATGTAGTTTGATCTCTGTGATCATTTTCGCAAGGTTTCGTCCTAAGCTTTCTGTTTCAGGCACGATTGTGCCTATGATATGTTTGCCAATTATTTCCTGCTCACCATAGCCAAAGAACTTCTGGGCGAATTCATTGAAAAAGGTTATTTCCCCGTCTTTGCCTATGCGCAGAATAATACACTCGGCGTTTTCTACCAGCAGGCGGTATTTATCTTCGCTAATATGCAACAACTCCTGGGTATGCTCAAGCGTTGTGGTTATATCTTTTAAATTTTTCGTTTGATTTTTCACCTTTCTTGCCTGACTTATCCATTACCCACATCAGAGAATTGACGTCGGTCACAAAAGAATGCTATGAAACAACTTATGCTTAATTTTAGCGATATTAAACAGATTGTCAAGTTGGTGTTTGGCAACAACCGGGTCCCGCATATCCGGGTTATTGTGGGGAATTTTAACGACAGCTGGATACGCAATTTCCCTTACATTATAACCAGATTCTACCCCGATTTACAAATGAGTTTACGCGGCTATTATAATAACGCTGAAGATGCAGCGAGAATGTATCTGGATGATTTGAAATACAAACGTCCTGAGGAAAATGGTTAATGAAAGCCTGGGCCGCCCAGGCAAATTGTGTAGGTATAGAAAGCTATGAAGGGCACTATGGCAATAACCGGCCTGTGGGAATAATATGAAAATCTTGCTTGTAAATCCGGAAGTGCCAAGCACGTTCTGGAGTCTGAAAAATGCTTTGAAGTTCGTTTCGAAAAAGGCACTCCTTCCGCCTCTGGGGCTGCTCACGGTTGCGGCGCTGCTGCCGGAATCTTTTGAAAAAAAACTCATCGATATGAACACAAGTAAACTCCGTGACCGACATATCAAGTGGGCCGACTATGTATTCATTTCTGCAATGGTCATCCAAAAGAACTCTGCCAAAATGGTGGTAGAAAAATGCAGGACTCTCAATGTCAAAGTAGTGGCCGGTGGTCCATTATTCACATCTTTTCCTGAGTTGGTTCCTGATGCTGACTATCTTGTCCTTAACGAAGCGGAAATTACCCTACCGACTTTTTTAAAGGATCTTTCCAATGATTGTTTAAAGCCGGTTTATAAAACAACATTCAAAGCCGATATGCACAGCAGCCCGATTCCATTGTGGGATTTAGTTGATATGAAACAGTATGGCCTTATGGGGCTGCAATACTCCAGAGGCTGCCCATTCAATTGTGATTTTTGCGATATTACCAGTCTTCTGGGCCATAAGGTACGTACAAAAACCACCACCCAGATAACCGATGAACTCGAAAGTCTTTACTCTCATAACTGGCGGGGGGATGTGTTTTTTGTGGATGATAACTTTATAGGAAAACGCCAACGACTGAAAAATGAATTGCTTCCGGCAATTATCGACTGGATGGACAAAAAAAACCATCCATTCGCCTTCAATACCCAGGCTTCCATCGACATGGCGGATGACGAGGAGCTTATGATGCTGATGACCAAAGCCGGCTTCGACTGCGTATTTGTCGGAATTGAGTCGCCCAATGAAGAAAGCCTGGTCGAATGTAACAAAACACAAAACATCGGCCGTGATATCGTCGCAGCTATCAAAAAGATACAGCAGTTTGGTATGCAGGTGCAAGCCGGCTTTATTGTCGGTTTCGATAATGATAAGCCTAATGTATTTAACAAGTTGATAAGTTTGATTCAGGACGGTGGCGTGGTCACTGCCATGGTAGGGCTGCTCAACGCTCCGCGCGGAACAAAGCTCTACCGAAGGCTGATGAGCGAAAATAGGTTATCCCAATTTCCAACCGGCGACAACATGGACTGCACAATGAATTTTATTCCCAAGATGGATATTAACGAGCTTCTGGATGGATATCAGAATGTATTGAATACTATCTATTCGCAGAAACACTATTGCAAACGTATTAAAACCTTTCTTGAGAACTACACTTTCAGTAACAAGACCAGACTTAAAATACGATATTGCGGTATTAAAGCTTTTTTCAGATCAATGTGGCAAATTGGTTTGATAGAGAAGGGTAAGATTCACTACTGGGGGCTTATGCTCTGGTCGCTTAAAAATCCCCGCCGGCTGCCTTTAGCTGTTCGCTTTTCAATATATGGTTTTCACTTCCGCAAGATGTTAAAGACCATTAACCCTCAGATGAAAGAACTTGCTGCTGCCTCAAATGAATAATGTAGGTTGTATTGTCAAAGTATGTTTCAATGAGAGAAAAGTAAGGTGTACTATGTATCGAAAAATTATTGGAACAACGCTTACTTTGGTGATGAATCCATCTAAAAATTACCAGATTTTTGTCTAGACTTTGGGAAGCCGTTCGAGGTACGCACAATGAAATTGAACGTAAAAGCCTTTGCACTTACATGTGGGCTGGTTTGGGGACTTGGCCTTTTTTGTCTGACGTGGTGGATAATAGCCTTTGATGGGGTTACGGGTGAAACTACGTTAATTGGCCAGCTCTATCGTGGATTTGACATAAGTCCAATAGGCAGTATTATAGGCCTGATTTGGGCTTTCGTCGATGGTGCTGTTGGAGGTGCAATATTTGCGTGGCTGTACAACTTGATAAGCAACCGCTTTCCCTGCAAGTAGTGTTATCTGTTTTTAGAGTAGAGCAGGCAGAGCAACTTAAAGTGTTTGCCTTGGCACAGCAGCTTCGCAATATTCTGGCAATGGAACAAGAACACGCCATGGATTTGAAACAGGTCCTTGGCAAATAGTTCATTTGATAACTATATTACGGAAAAAGCAAGGTGAAGGTGAGTAACATGAAAATGAAAACCGTTGTTTTGTTAATGGCTGTTTTATTGACTCTTGCAGGGTGGCCGTTATATGGCAACGCCGAGGAAACGCCTCCACCAATACCGGCAGAGGAGCAACCGGAGGTTTTGACACGCGGACCCGTACATGAAGCCTTCGCCGAACCGGTGGACTTGCAGTTTCAACCGGGCCTGGTAGCCCCGGCCCAGCCACCCGTAAACATTATTGAAAATCCACCGACAGACCGACCTGTAGGCACACAATTCGTCTGGGTACCGGGCTATTGGGCCTGGGATTCAGAACGAAATGGCTATATCTGGGTCAGCGGTTGTTGGCGGGCTACTCCGCCCAACATGTCCTGGGTGTCAGGCTATTGGGCCAAAGTGGTTCAAGGCTGGCAGTGGGTACCTGGTTTCTGGATACCGGTGACAAACGCTGAACAGGTTGAATATCTGCCGGCACCACCAGCTATCGAAGAAGCACAACCACCTGTCGCTCCACTAGACTCGGACAATATATGGGTGCCGTCCTGTTGGTACTGGTATCAGGGCCAGTATATTCAGCGGCCGGGTTACTGGCTCAAAGCCAAGTCGAACTGGGTCTGGATGCCGTCACACTACGTTTGGACACCTCGGGGCTATGTATTCGTCAAAGGATACTGGGACTACGTGCTGGATAGCCGAGGAGTTCTTTTCTCGCCGGTTTATTTCCCCAGAAAATTTTACGAAAAACCTGGATTTTCTTACTCACTCAGCATTGTCGTTGATACAGGTAATCTGCAATTCAGCCTGTTTACGTATCCGCGCTACGGGCACTATTACTTCGGCGATTACTATGATGACTCATATGTTAGCATCGGCATTTACCCGTGGTTTGAATTTGAGCGATATCATACCTGGTATGATCCGATCTATGAATATAACCGCTGGCATTTCCACAAAACCGACCCTGGCTGGGATAAGCATGAGCGGGATGAGTACAATCGTCGCCGCGCCGATAAGTCTCTTCGGCCACCGAGAACATATAACGCAATGAAGAATCGACTGGTCGGGTTGCCCGAGCCGCAGCGCAGAAGCTTTCAAACTGCTAAGCCGCTTAGCGTTTTCATTGCCGATAAAAAGTCTCCTTTGAAGTTCGGGAATGTAAAACCCAACGCAAAAGAGAAACTCTCCAGGCAATCGACCAATGTACAAAAGTTCCGTGAGGATCGGCGCCGTTGGGAGTCCCAGGCAAACAAACAGAAGACCGCTCCGTCATCTGGGGAACGTAAAGTACCCCGGACTCAGCCGGAGCGGGTAAAAATTCCGGCTTCACCGGTAACTGGCGAGCGGCATTGGTCGGATATCTTTAAGAAAAAACCACCGGGCCGACCGGCAGATGAAAAGAAAACTGAAACTAAAAACAGTCGCAGAACCAAAGGAGATCGTGGCAAAAACAACTGATCGTCCCGCTTGTCTGCAACGAGCGGTTCAGGAAGTTTGCTGCTCAGGGCGCTCGTGTCCAGCGACTGCTCTGGGCCGGCACAGGTACCAAGAACCCGGACTACAGCGATGTAAAATGCTCAAACTGACCGTTTAATTGCCTTTATGTAACATAAGTTCTTTTAACTAAATACGTTATAAGCATTATATTTTTTGTAAAATAATCTGTCGCCGCAGGCGATAACCTCCATTCGTCATTCGAATTTCGTCATTAAATCGTC
>JAFGSR010000103.1 GCA_016934515.1 Sedimentisphaerales bacterium | reverse complement strand
CGTGCGGATTATTTGCAGCACCAATCGCGATCTCAAGGAAGAGGTGGAAAAAGGCAATTTCCGCAAGGATCTGTATTACCGCCTCAGCGTGGTTCCCATAACCCTTCCCCCGTTGCGGGACCGGAAATCGGATATTCCCCTGATCATCGAGCACCTGCTCAACAAATATCAGGAGCAGAATCAGACAATCACCATTTTGCCCGAAGTGGTTGATACATTGGAGGAATATAACTGGCCCGGGAATGTGCGGGAGCTTGAAAATGTCGTGCAGCAAATGATGGTTTTCTGCAAGAACAACACCATAACCATTGCCGACCTTCCGCCACACATCGTAATGAGCAATTTCAGTGCTAAAAGCGCTGGCAGGGAAAACCTGTCCTTGCCAATGATAATCGAAGAGATGGAAAAAGAGTACATTGTCGAAGCGCTCCGCCGAAGCAATTGGCACCGGGAAAATGCCGCCCAGCTGCTCGGGATAACCCGCAAGATGCTGGGCGACAGGATGACGAAGTACTCTATAGCAAAAGAATCGGCGACCTGAGCCGCACGGAAATAAAGTCCGTTTGCCGGATTCTCCGTGACTCTCAACATCGTGCCACACCAAATTAATTATTTACAAGCATTGCATTATTGATTATCATGATTCCGAATCCGGTGCTCCGGTGCTCATGGAGGAATGAATACATATGAAGACTGACACAATAACTGCGATGCCCCCGGCAAAAAACAATGACCGTTGTCGCGAACAGGCAAAAAGCCTCCAGCCATCCAATACCATGAAGACCGGGCAGGGCGGTTGTGTCGCGTATCTGCTCGCTATGGTGATCATCTGTATCATACCCTCCTGCGGCGGGAAAAAGGCCGTGGAACAAACCATGCCCCCGCCGAGCGCACAATATGTAATAGGCCCCGAGGATGTTTTAAAGATTGACGTGTGGAAAGAGCCGGAATTATCGCAATCTGTTCCCGTGCGCACCGATGGAAAAATAAGCTTACCTTTGGTAAATGATGTATACGTTGTCGGTTTAACTCCCCTTGCGCTGCAGCAGGAGTTAACCGGGAAGCTGTCAAAGTTTATTGAAAATCCCACGGTATCGGTCATCGTTGAGCAGATAAACAGCCTCAAAATCTTTGTCGTGGGGAATGTCAACAATCCGGGTGTATTTGATGTCAAAACAGAGGTTAATGTGCTGCAGGCCATTTCCATGGCCGGCGGATTTACCGAATGGGCCAACAAGAGAAAAATAAAGATTTTCAGAAGGCAGGGCGGAGTCGAGCAGGTCATTGAGGTTAACTATAATAAAATCACTTCGGGCAAACATCCGGAACTGAACATCCCCCTTCAGCCAGGAGATAGTATTGTTGTCCCCTGAAAACATACCCTGCCGGCCAATAATGAAGCGGACCAATGGAATTTTGTTTCTTTTCATCCTGCCGATACTATGCCTGTGTTTGCCGGTTCAGGGGGCAGGATATACCTTTGATTTCAATCCGCTTTTGATAACTGAAGAAACCTACGATGACAATATTTTCTTAACTTCATCAAACAAAAGAAGCGACTGGATCACCAGCATCTCACCTGGTTTCATAACATCACTTACTGACCCCCGCATCAATTTTACGTTGGAATATCATCCTGATCTTCTGTATTACCTTCACAACCCCGAATTTGACAGCACCGGGCACACCCTCAACTTCACAACTTCCGCTGAGCTTACGTCCCGGCTTACATTTTCGCTCGACGAAACCTACACCCGTTCCAACATCGCATCACTGGAGGAATTCGCCGACACTGATTATGAACGGGATGCGCGAAGGGACGCACGCGAAATTTTCAACAGAAACGTAGTAGTGCCCCGCCTTGAATATCGCTTTGGAACCGACAACTCGGTCAGACTGTATTACCGAAACAGCTGTTACAGAAGCGAGGACCCGACCGAAGATGACTACCGTGAAAATTACGGTGAAGCTCAATTAGATTACTGGTTTAATGTTAAAAACGGCATATCTCTGCTGGGCCACTTTATAAAAGGCAACTTCGATGAAGATACCGATCTGATTTCCAGCCTGGACATCACCGCACGCTACCGGTATCGTTTCAGTCCTCACGTTGAGATTTATGGCGAATACGGCACCGGGGCATCGGACTTTGAAGAAGAAAGGATTTTTTTGACCCTGGAAAACGGAAAAAGAGTTGTGGAACGAGTGGAAGACAATGAAGACTACGATTTACATAAATTCAACTTTGGTTTCGAATGGCAGTTGCCGGACAACCTGCAGCTTGAGGGAAGTCTCGGCTACTTCTGGCGATACGGTAGGGGCAACAGGGATGAGCAGGGTATTAATTCACTCTTGGCAATCGAAAAGGCAATCAACGATGTTACCCTTCATCTCAGTTGGACAAGCGGTTATTCAGCCAATTATTTTGCCATTCGGGATTCCGGGTTTTCGCAATTCTGGCGGGTCAGAGGCGATGTCACCTATAACTATCAGGAAAAGCTCGAATTTCGCCTGGGAGGCGCTTACGGTTACGAGGAATACACCGATATAAGAACCACAGACCCGGAAGAGGCACTGGAGTATTTAGCGGAAGACGGGCGGGAAAATTACACCTATTCAGCACGAGCCGGGATAGTCTACCATATCCTTAGACACTATGGCTTTCTGGAGGATTTATCCATCGAATTCGAATTTCGGCATATTGAGAATGATGCCAATACCAGCACAGATCGTTACATTAGCAACCGGTCAATTGCCCGAGCTACAGCACGATTTTAAAAAACTGCCGGACTCAGCGTACCTGCCTTCCAACATGTACCTCATCTGACATCACTTTTGATCACCCAACGTGTTATAAATTAAAGGAAATTATTTACGGCATCGCGTGATGTGCTTTGCGGCACAAAACAGGCCGGTGCCCCTTGAACGCACGTGGCGTTCCAGCCATAATATATTATTATATTTCAATTAGTTAGAAATATAAACCCATGTGCTGAATGTGGCATCTACATTGCTATGTGAGAAGCTTATATAAGCGGGTAACACAGAGCGCCGGATCACTTGAAATCGCAACCCCATTACAGTTAAGCCATTAATAATAAAAGGATATCAATCGGGCATGGCCGGGGAAAATATTCTGCTCGTCGACACAGAAAAGAATGTGATTATTTCATACAAGACGGTGTTGGAAGACGCTGGATATAACGTATTTGTAGCGCAATCTGAAGAAGAAGCACTGGCCAAACTACATGATGTGCAATGCGATATCATTATTACTGAGCTTTATTTAAAAGGCAAAGACACCATATCCATGATAAAAGAGATCAAGCAGCAGATTCCGGCCGCAACCATCATTGTGGTTACGGCCGCCACTATGAATATTGATATCTACGAACACATTATGAATGCGGGGGCGGATAATTATTTCACCAAGCCCTTTTCCCCGAAAAACCTGCTGGTCAACATCAAAAAGGGATTGGGTAAAAAATCTCTCTTTGAGAAGAATCGTACCCTTGAAAACAGGCTCAAAAAATTCGAACGCTTTGTTACCTCACAGCACTATTACTGCAGCGAGGATGGTGATTTATCAAACAATCTTTTCTTTAACGCGCTCTTACACAGGGAGGTCTCACGGGCAAAACGATATAACCGGGAATTCTCGGTCATATTATTAAAAATAAATCTTTTCGGCGATGAGCACGCCACAGATGCGCAGGGCAACGGTAGTGAGCTTTCAGATGAACTGCTAAAGCACATTGTAGACAGCACGCGTAAAACCGATATTATTTTCAATATCAACGGGCATTACGCCATCATCCTGGTTGAAACACCCAAAGGGGGCAGCAGGATCGTCACCCAAAGGCTTATTCAGGAAATCGCCAATATCCCGGTAATCAAAAACAATCTTCCCGATCAGATTGAAAATAAGCTTACCATTGACCATTT
>JAFGSR010000102.1 GCA_016934515.1 Sedimentisphaerales bacterium | reverse complement strand
GCGATTTTTACCGAATTCCCGGGAATATGAGAAATCGCCAGAGCTCAGCACCGCCGCCTGAGCAAACTTTTGACGCAGGCATCAACTTTCTTCAAAAACCACCCCAAAACCACCCAACTTTCACCCATGTTTTTTGACAAAATTTCATCTTTTCTCACTTTCGGCCCACTTTTAGCGCCTCATTTTCAGCCACATAATGGATACCCCGCATCGACATTACAACCGCCCGGCTGCCAAATTGGCAGTCCATTTTTTCCCCATTTTCCGGTTCATTTTCATCTCATTAACTGGATAGGATGCATCTGTATTAACGCCTCGGCTGCCACCATCACCGCTCATATTATCCCGCTGCCACAGGAACATTGCGAACCATAACCCATCTGGAACACCCTCGCACCGATACCCACCGTCTCGACAATACTCATTATAATCAGCAAAAATAACATAATCCTTTACCTCGCCTCCACTTAGATACGGATAGCAGCAGCGATCAAAATCACCATGGCAGTTCCGCAATAAACCTGGACGACGGATGCCTTCTTGTTACATAAATATATACATAAAAAAGACTTAACTAACTCAAACTGGCCGATTCGCTACCCAAAAAACGTTCACGGATGCCGATAATCAGGGTTTTTCGTTAAAATTAGCATAAAAAATGAGGTAAGCGTTCACGCGAAAAAACGTCATTTTGACGCAAAAATGAGCATTTTGAGACCTCCAAATTGTCGTTTTCGTGAGATGGTGAAACACAACAGCGTTTTTATCCCAAAAACCGCACTGTTGCCATAAAAACAGCACTTTTGCCCTCAAAAACAACGTTTTTACCCTAAAAACCGCACTTTTGCCCTAAAAACTGCGTTATTGCCCTAAAAACCTCACTTTTGTGTGAACGTTTTCTGAAATTATTAAGATATCAATTCTGGCGGCAATTCTGGAAGGGTGATATAGTTATATATATAACAAAACAGGGGGGATGTATTATGTATATGCGTAAAGATGAGGGCAAATTTGTTGAAAACGGCAAAAAATATTTTTTTTTCAGATTTTTGTTTGGCAAAAGGCCATTAAGGTTTATAAACTGTTGAGTTCTATAGTGGCGGGAGCGTATTACTGCGCTACAGGCCGACAGATGGTGTACCGGTAATTAATATCAGGCCGGGTGAAGATGCCAGAAGTAAAGGTTGTAAACGATTGTTTGCAATGTGTTTGTGGTTTTTTTGCTGGGCATTTTTGCATTAGTAAGGTGTCTGGTTGGTTTAGGCGTGCTGCTGTAGCTCAGTGGTAGAGCGCGTCCTTGGTAAGGACGAGGTCATGGGTTCAACCCCCATTAGCAGCTTTATTTGCTGTTTTTAATAGATCATAAAGAGAAGTTATTGGTGATGTGTTCACCTGGCGATTATTGGAATTTAACTAAAACAAATATGTAATTTCTGTTTTTTAGACAGGAGGACCACAGGATGGCTAAAGAGGTCTTTCAGCGCACGAAACCTCACGTAAATGTCGGGACTATTGGTCATATTGACCATGGCAAAACTACGTTAACCTCGGCGATAACGATTGTTCAGGCGGCTAAGGGCTTGTCGAAAGCGGTATCATATGATGATGTTGCCCGGGCGTCAGAGTCACAGGGTCGTCGGGACGCGACCAAGATTTTGACGATTGCAACCAGTCACCAGGAATACGAGACCGAGACGCGTCACTACGCACACATTGACTGCCCGGGTCATGCGGACTACATCAAGAACATGATTACCGGAGCGGCTCAGATGGACGGTGCGATTTTGGTGGTATCGGCAGCAGACGGTCCGATGCCCCAGACGCGTGAGCACGTGCTGTTGGCTCGTCAGGTGAATGTTCCGGCATTGGTGGTTTTTCTGAACAAGTGTGATTTGGTGGATGATGATGAACTGTTGGAGCTGGTGGAGTTGGAAGTGCGGGAATTGCTGAGCAAGTATGAGTTCCCGGGCGATGATATACCGATCATTAAAGGATCGGCCAGTGTTGCGATAGCCAATCCTACTGATCCGGAAAAAACCAAGTGCATCCAGGAATTGATGGATGCCATTGACGCTTACATACCGGAGCCGGTTCGTGAGACGGACAAACCGTTCCTGCTACCGATTGAAGACGTGTTTTCGATCAAAGGTCGCGGGACCGTGGGCACCGGTCGTATCGAGCGGGGCGAGATCAAGACGGGTTCGGAAGTGGAGATTGTTGGATTGGCCGATACCCGCAAGTCCGTTGTTACCGGGGTTGAGATGTTCAACAAGACTCTGGATTACGGTCAGGCGGGCGACAATGTTGGTTGTTTGTTGCGTGGAGTGGAAAAGGAAGAGCTCCAGCGAGGCCAGGTTTTGGCGGCTCCGGGCAGCATAACACCTCATACCAAGTTTGAGGGTGAGATTTACGTGCTGACCAAGGAAGAGGGCGGCCGACATACACCGTTCTTCACGGGGTATCGTCCGCAGATGTATTTCCGTACCACAGATGTAACAGGTAGTTTGAAGTTGTTGGGAGAAGCGGAGATGTGCATGCCGGGCGACAACGTAACGGTTGAAGCAGAAATCATTTATCCGATTGCAATGGAAGAAGGATTGCGATTTGCGGTTCGGGAAGGCGGTCGGACAGTGGGAGCCGGTGTGGTTACGAAGGTGATTGAGTAAAGCAGCTGAAATTGAGGAAAAGCCAATCAGGAAATTCCTTGAGATCGGCAGATAAACTGGTTATAATGGCGGCGTTTGGCGGGGAGTCCCTAGGGCTCTCCGTCTAGCTGTGATTTAGTATTTTGCTCTAACCAGATGTGTATTTTCGGGCGTTAAAGGTTGATAATCATTATTTTATACGCCTGTTGTTAGAGATTAATAAGTGTGGTTGCCGAGAGAATCTCAGGTTGCCGGGTGAGTAAACGAATAGTTACCGAATGAAAGATCGGCCATGGCCAAGAAGACAAAAAGGGAATATTTCTGGATGGAGTGCACCGAGTGTGGAGAGCGTAATTATCGCACCGAGGTTAATACGATGGGTGGTGTGCCGAAGTTGGAATTGAAGAAGTTTTGCAGTCGGGATCAAAGACGAACTGTCCATAAGTTACGGCGTAAATAGCCCGGATAAACGGGAGAAAAAAATGTAGGTCAGTAGCTCAATTGGCAGAGCGACGGTCTCCAAAACCGTAGGTTGGGGGTTCGATTCCCTCCTGACCTGATGGAGAGCACATGGAGAGTTATTTTTAAACTGACCGAAGTTCAGTTTGAAATGACGAAAACATAGATGCGACAAAGATGGATGTCCGCTTCCGCGGGCATGACAGGTTGGAGCGGAGATTGGTGTAAGACAAGATTGCCGGCGAGGCGCCGGTGGTACAGAAGGCCTTGGAAAGAAAGCGTTATGGGATTACAATTTTATAAAAAGGGACAGGGTTATTACACCCGTCTGAGCACGGCAGTAGGTTGCGGGATTTTAGCAGCATTGGGGTGTTACAGTTTGTGGAATAAGCTGGATGCGATAACGCCGGGTGAGACGATAAGCGAGGCGGCCAAGACTTGGTTGCGAGCGGGGATCCCGGCGGCGTTGTTTTTGGTGTTGTCCTGGGTGATATTCAAGGTGGTAAATTCCGTCAAATTTGCTGATTTTTTGATAGCGACCGAGGGCGAGATGAAGAAGGTGTCCTGGTCAACCCGGAAAGAGATTATTGGATCGACGAAGATAGTGATTATATCGGTGTTTTTGATGGCGATAATCCTGGCGGCGGTAGATACCGGATTTTCCCTGCTGTTCCATAAAATGGGTATTTTGAAGGTTTTGAGCTAATATTATTAAGGTTTTGCCGGTGCCTGAATCTCAGACAGTAAAAAGATGGTATGTGCTGCGGGTTGCTTCCAATCGCGAGGAGCAGGTTCGAGACGCTATGTTGCGCAAGGTGGAAGTGGAAGCTTTGCAGGATCAGTTGGGTAGAATCATAGTTCCAACTGAACGGGTAAAGCGAGTTCGCGGCGGTCAGCAGCGGGTTTACGAGCGTAAGCTTTACCCGGGGTACGTTTTTGTTGAAATGGCCCCGGCGGAAGATGGTGGAGTTCAGGAAGAAGCCTGGTTTATTATAAAGGAGACGTCCGGTGTGGGGGACTTTATTGGAACCGAGGGTAAGCCCAGTCCGATGAGTGCGGTTGATGTTTCGAAGATAATCAATCAGGTGGAAAGTAGTGAGGAATCGCCGACGATTCAGATGGAATTCAACAAGGGTGACCGGATTAAGGTCAAGGGAGGCTCTTTCGAGGGATTTGAAGGTGATGTAGAGGACATTGATACGGAAAAAGGGACGGTACGAGTGATTGTTACTATTTTTGGACGGGCGACGCCTTTGGATATTGAGTATTGGCAATTGGAGAAAGTTTGACTCAAACTGACCGATGGTCAGTTTGAGAATGACGAATTAATGACGAAGTTCGAATGAAAAAAACCGTGTGGGTGATAAGTTACCCACTTTATTGAGGAGGAGATTCAGCATGGGCTAAAGCCCATCCTACTGATTTGAACATTGGTTGGTTTGAGAACATTAGCATGATTTCAGGTTGGGGATAAAAGACAAGGTGAATAGAAACGATGGCGAAAAAAGCGGTAGTTACACAAATTAAGATCCAAGCGGCGGGAGGTCAGGCGACCCCGGCGCCGCCGATTGGTCCGGCCCTTGGTCAGCATGGTGTTAATATTGGACAGTTTGTTTCTCAGTTTAATGAGCGGACCAAAGATAAAAACGGGATGCTGGTTCCGGTAGTGATCAATGTTTACCAGGACAAGTCATTTGATTTTATCGTGAAGAGTCCGCCGGCGGCGGAGTTGCTCAAGCAGGCGGCAGGTATAGTCAAGGGTAGCGGCGTTCCCAATAAAGAGAAGGTGGGAACGGTTACGCGGGAGCAGTTGGCGACGATAGCCAAGACCAAGTTTGAGGATCTCAATGCGTTTACGATAGAAGCGGCAGTAAAGATTATCGAAGGCACGGCGCGGAACATGGGTCTGGAAGTGGCCGACTAAAAAAGTCAAGCGTCCAATAGAGGCTTGATTCGGAGAGGAAAGTCGGTTTTGGAGTTGGTGGGTAGCTGTAGTTTAAAAAAGTGAAATAACGTATAAATAATATATTACATAAAAATGTGAACGGTTAACCACGGCCGGTGACAGTGGGAGCAAGAAAACTTGCGAGGTGCAGAATGCGTTCGAGAAGTAATCGTTATAAGAAAGATGCCGAGAAGGCGAATAAGGAAGAACTTCCCTTAGCGGAGGCGGTAGAAAAGGTTCAGGGCTGGAGCAGTACCAAATTTGACCAATCGGTTGAATGTGTGATTCTCTTAGGGATTGATCCGCGTCAAGCTGATCAGGCGATACGAGGAGCGATATCACTGCCCCACGGGATCGGTAAAAGTTTGCGAGTAATTGCCTTTTGCGAAGGTGAAGATGCGGAAGCTGCCAAGGAGGCAGGGGCGTCGGAAGTGGGATCGGACGAGTTGGTGAAGAAGGTGTCGGACGGGTGGCTGGATTTTGATGTGGCGATAGCGCATCCCCGGATGATGGGAAAAGTGGGCAAATTAGGTCGGGTATTGGGTCCGCAGGGCAAGATGCCATCGCCCAAGAGCGGGACGGTGACGGCGGATATTGCCAAAGCGGTCAAGGATTACGCAGCGGGTAAGGTTGAGTTTCGTAATGACAGCGGAGGTAATGTACACGCCATAGTGGGCAAGGTGAGTTTTGAGAAGGAGAAGCTGGTCGATAACATTACGGCGTTTATAGATAACATTAAACGTATGCGACCGCCGGCGGCGAAAGGAACGTATATTAAGAAGATATGTATCAGTGCCACGATGAGTCCGTCGGTTCAGGTGGTGCAAGCGTAGTTTTTTTATAAGCGTTTACGGTTTATATTGGTCAATATGTTAATGACTAATGACGATCCGGAGCGTTTTTGTTGGGATGTGTTCCTGGCGGTAAGTAAGTTTTTCCGTGAATGGTAATGGAATTTTATGAGGCAATTATGAGTAGAAAAGTCAAAGGTTATATAGAGAGTGAATATCAGGCGCAGTTTGCGGAGGTGAAGGATTGCCTGGTGGTGTCACTTCGCGGATTGAGCGGTGTTCAGAACAATGAACTTCGCGGCGATTTGTTAAGTAAGCAAATTCACGTCAACGTTGTGAAGAATTCGTTGGCGAGTCGAGCGTTCAAGAGCATGGGGATGGAGGGGCTGGGTAAGGTTCTAAGCGGTCCGTGTGCGATTGCCTATGGCGGGGACAGTATTATAGATGTTGCCAAAGTGATGGTGGAATGGAGTAAGAAGCTTGAGCCGCTGGAGATCAAGGGAGGTTTTCTGGAGGGTATGGTTCTGGATGCTAAGGCGGGTGAAGAATTGGCCAAGATGCCGAACCGTCAGGAGCTTCAGGGGATGGTGGTTGGTCAGGTGTTGAGTCCGGGCAGCAATATAGCCGGGGCGTTAATCGGCCCGGCCGGGCGTATAGCGGGTTGTGTTAAGACTTTGGTGGAGAAGTTGGAAGAGTCCGAGGCGGCTTAAAAAGTAATATCAGGAAAATATAGTTTGTCGAACCGACTGCCCCTTCGGGGTTAAAACGGAACAGAGTAGTTCCGGCACTTGGATTGGCGGAGCAATAAGCAGGAGTTTAATAGAGATGTCAGAAGAAGCAACAGAAGCAGCAGTAGAAACAGTAGCAGCAGTAGAAAAAACCTATAGCGACGAGACAAAAGCATTGGGCGACAAGATTGTCGGTCTTACGCTATTGCAGGCGAAAGAGTTGGGTGATTACCTGAAAGAAGTACATGGTATTGAGCCGGCGGCAGGAGCGGTTGCAGTAGCGGCGATGCCTGGAGCGGGCGGCGATGCAGCGGCAGAGGAAGAGCAGACTTCATTTAATGTGGTGCTTAAGGCAGCTGGTGATCAGAAGATCAAGGTTATTAAAGAGGTACGGGCCGCTACGGGTCTGGGTCTTAAAGAGGCGAAGGAACTGGTTGATTCGGCGCCGAAGCCGATCAAAGAGGGCCTTGATAAGGAAGAAGCTGATAAACTGGTCAAGATTCTCGAAGAAGTTGGAGCAACGGTTTCGATTGAGTAATTCTATGGAATTATTTTTGAACCAGGAGTGAGCATCGTTTAAGAGAACGAGGCTACGAGTTATTCCTTATTTTGTTATGCGTTTAAAAAATTATTTGGGCTCTTTAGATAGCTGGAAATGTTGTCGATGTTCGGCAGCGAGAACCTTTGACACGAAGAGGTAACCTATATGTTTTTCAAAGAGACCCGCAATTTCGGTAAGGTTGCTGAGGCGATAGATATCCCCGCCCTCAGTAAGCTCCAGCGGTTGAGTTATGCGCGATTTTTGCAGCGAGAAGAATCTGCGGAGAAGCGTAAGATAGCCGGTTTGGAGGCGTTGTTGCGTGAAATATTCCCGATAGTCAGTTATGATGAGAACTCCCGATTGGAGTATCTCAGCTATGAATTGGGCAAGCCGCGATATAGTCCGGACGAATGCCGTCAATTGCGATTGACTTATGGTGTTCCGTTTAGGATACGCTGTCGTCTTCTCCGTAAGGGCAAAGAAGAGATCATGGAGGACAGTGTATATCTTGGTGAGTTGCCGTTGATGATCGGTGGGGGGGAGTTTATCATAAACGGAGCCGAGCGGGTAATCGTTAACCAGTTGCACCGTAGTCCGGGAGTGGATTTTGTTATTGAGTCGCAGGAGACGGACCGTCCGCTGCATGGGTGTCGGGTGATACCGGAGCGGGGCAGCTGGATTGAGATTAACGTTACCAAGAAAGATGTGATGGTGGTGCGTATCGATCAGTCGTCCAAGATCAGTGCGACGATATTTTTGCGGGCGATGGACGAGAAATACGGCACGACGGCGGAGATTATTCGTCAGTTCCATGACACTAAAAATGTAGCGGTGGATAACTTAAAACCAGAGATGTGGGCGGTTGGTCCGGTTATCGATAAGGAGACGGGCGAGGTTCTGGTTAAGGCGGGCTGTCAGCTTGGTGAAGCGTTGGCGGTTATTCAGCAATCTACGTTGAAGAAGGTTGAGGTGGTGGAGAATCTTCGCGACCCGATCATAATGAATACGCTGGCGGAGGATCCCTGCGAGGATTATGAGCAGGCGGTTTTGCGGATTTATTCGCGTTTGCGTCCGGGCAATCCGGCGCAGATTGAAAAAGCGAAGCAGCTTTTCAAGGAGAAATTTTATGATGCCAACCGCTATCGTTTGGGTCGCGTGGGGCGGTTTCGGTTGAATCGGAAATTTGGGCAGGACATCAGCGAAGAGGAAATGACGCTGCGTCCGGAAGATTTCCTTAATTCGATGAAATATCTGTTGGCGTTGCGGAATGGGGAAGGGGAAATTGATGACATTGACCACCTGGGTAACCGGCGGTTGAGAACTATCGATGAGTTGGCGGTTGATGAGCTGCGAAAGGGTTTCCTGAAACTTCGTCGAGCGGTTCAGGAAAGAATGAGTATGAAGGATCCGGATCAGTTGGCGCGTATTGCCGAGTTGGTCAACAGCAAGAGTATATCGAGCAGTATCGACTTTTTCTTTGGCCGGGGCGAGCTTTCCCAGGTAGTCGATCAGACGAATCCGCTTAGTCAATTGACTCATGAGCGGCGGCTTTCGGCATTGGGTCCTGGTGGTTTAAACAGGAAACGGGCCGGTTTTGAAGTTCGTGATGTGCATATCAGCCATTACGGCAGAATCTGTCCGATCGAGACTCCGGAAGGAACGAACATCGGTCTGATTTCATCGTTGAGTATTTACGCCGATGTCGATGAGTATGGCTTTTTGGCAACTCCTTATCGCAAGATTGAGAATGGTAAGGTTGTCGGCATTGAGAATTTGCGGGCCGATCAGGAAACCGATGCTATCCTGGCGCCGGTGGATGTGCTGGAAACAGACGGCAAGACCATGAGGAAGGGAATGGTTCTGGGGCGGGTAGGGGGAGATCTGGCCCAGGTTGAATCATCAGAGATTGAATATGTTGATATTGCGTCGAAACAGACGGTGGGGGTTTCGGCGGCGTTGATTCCATTTTTGGAGCACGATGATGCAAACCGGGCATTGATGGGTTCGAACATGCAACGTCAGGCGGTGCCCTTGATGCGTACGGAACCGCCGATGGTGGCAACCGGAGTTGAAAAAGTTGTTGCCGAGAACAGCAGCATGGTGGTAACTGCGCGGCAGGGGGGGGTGGTAACTTATGTTGATGCTCAGCGTATTGTGATTAATGAGGCGGACGAATATGTATTGCGAAAATATGTTGGTCTGAACGAACGAACGTGTCTTAATCAGAAGTCAATTGTCAAGTTGGGTCAGAAGGTTAAAAAGGGAGAGGTAATAGCCGATGGTGCGGGGACCTGTCAGGGAGAATTGGCGTTGGGTCGTAACATTATGGTTGGATTCATGATGTTTGACGGTTACAACTTTGAGGATGCCATTCTTATCAGCGAGAAGCTGGTCAGGGAAGATGCCTATACCAGCATTCATATCGAGGAATACGATGTGGAGATTCGCGAGACCAAGCTGGGGCGTGAAGAGTTTACCCGAGACATACCGAATGTTTCGGAGAAGGCGTTAGCTAATCTGGATGAGGGTGGTGTGGTTCAGGTTGGTACATATGTTAAGTCCGGCGATATTTTGGTGGGTAAAGTATCACCGAAGAGTAAAAGTGAGCTTTCGCCGGAAGAGAAGCTGCTTTATGCCATATTCGGCCGAGCGGGCGAGGATGTCAAAAACGATTCCCTGGAAGTTCCCAGCGGTCAGGAAGGTGTGGTTATTGATACCAAGCGGTTCTCGCGTCGGATGTATATGAGTGACGAGCAGCGTAAGGTTCACAACCAGAACATGAAGAAATATCAGCAGGAGATGTCGCATAAGGTGTGCGAGGTATTTCGGCAGATGTCAAATGCGATTACCGATAAGCTGGATTTAGTGGTGGTTGATCCGTCCACTCGGCAGAAAATGGGTAAAAGCGATGTGGATGAAATTGTTCTGGAACAAGTTGAATCGTTTGATATCAGTTGGGTGAAACCGGCATCCAAGCGCGATGATGTTCAGGCGTTAATTGAGCCTTATCTGGCGCGCATCGAAGAAATACAGGAAGAGATGCAGCGTAAGCTTCAGCAGATGAAACGTGGGGATGAGCTGCCGTCGGGTGTTTTGGAGATGGTGAAGATTTACATGGCCACCAAACGTCGGTTGTCGGTGGGTGACAAGATGGCAGGTCGGCACGGTAACAAGGGAGTTATTGCCCGGATCCTTCCGGAAGAGGACATGCCATTTTTGGAAGATGGCACGCCGTTGGATGTGTTGTTGAATCCTCTGGGTGTTCCCAGTCGAATGAACGTGGGACAGATTCTGGAGACGCACATTGGCTGGGCGGCACGGATAATGGGCTTCCAGGCGGTTAGCCCGGTATTTGACGGTGCTCTGGAGTCTGAAGTTCATGCTGTGATCGAAGAGGCCAACCAGAAAGTTGATGAAAGTGTGGCGCGAGTTGAACGGGAAAATGCTGTTCCTGATATTAACGAAATATATGTGAAGATGCCTTATGGTGGCAAGTTGACGGTTTATGATGGTCGGACCGGAGAGGCATTTGATCAGTCGGTTACGGTGGGAAATATGTATCTGATGAAGCTTCACCATCTGGTGGATGAGAAGATTCATGCCCGGGCGACGGGTCCATACAGTCTGATTACGCAGCAGCCTCTGGGGGGCAAAGCCCGCACGGGAGGTCAGCGATTTGGTGAAATGGAAGTCTGGGGTCTGGAGGCCTACGGGACGGCTTATATTCTGCAGGAATTGTTAACGGTTAAAAGTGATGATGTCGAGGGCCGGACGAAGATTTATGAATCGATGGTAAAGGGATTGAATTGTCTGGAAGCGGGCACGCCGGTGTCCTTCGATGTATTGTGTAACGAGATTCGCGGACTGGGCTTGAACATCCAACTGGAAAAGAAGCGGATCATATAAAGTGCATTTTATTTGATTTTGTTGGTCAGGCCCGGTTAGTGGCGATTGACGTAACAATAAACTGCAAAAGTTTCGCAATGGGTATGATGATTCCTGACAGGTCCTTTTCTAAAGGGCTGTCGGATTTAGATTTATAAAATGAGCGACATAATTTTTATATGTGATCGGTGTAACATTTTAAGAAGTGCTTATGAAGGAGTGAACCAGTTATGATAGAGTCGATTTACGACCGTATCAATGATTATGGTTCTGTGAAGATTGGGCTAGCCAGTCCGAACGATATTCGCAGTTGGTCATTTGGCGAAGTACGCAAGCCGGAGACTATAAATTACCGAACCTATCGTCCGGAAAAGGATGGTTTGTTCTGTGAACGAATTTTTGGACCGGAGCGTGACTGGGAATGCGCCTGCGGGAAGTACAAGGGTACCAAGTTCAAAGGTATCATTTGTGACCGATGCGGCGTAAAGGTGACGCATAGCCGCGTTCGCCGGAAGCGCATGGGGCACATTAACCTGGCGGCGCCGGTTGTGCACATTTGGTTTTTCAAAGCGATGCCTTCGCGTTTGGCGAATATATTGAGCATGAAGACCTCTGATCTGGAAAAGGTGGTTTATTTCCAGGATTATGTAGTGACCGATCCGGGTGAAACCCCCTTGAAGAATCGGGAATTACTTTCGGAAGAGGATTATCGCCGTGCCCTGGAAAAATATGGTGATACTTTTCAGGCGGATATGGGTGCCGGTGCGGTTCGGACGCTATTGATGGCGATGGATCTGGATCAGGAGATTGTCGAAATGCGTGATGGTCTGGCCAAGACCAACAGCCAGCAGAAGACCCGCGATATCAGTAAGCGTTTGAAAATTATTGAGTCTCTACGTCAAAGCGGCAACAAGCCGGAATGGATGATATTTGATGTTATACCGGTTATTCCGCCGGATCTGCGGCCTCTGGTATTGCTGGAAAGCGGCAATTTTGCGACCAGCGACCTAAACGATCTTTACCGTCGGATAATCAATCGTAACAACCGTCTGAAGAAACTGGTGGACCTTAATGCCCCGGAAGTTATTATCCGTAACGAAAAACGCATGCTCCAGCAGGCGGTAGATGCTCTGTTTGATAACGGTCGCTGCCGCCGACCGGTGCTCGGTTCCAGCAACCGTCCTTTGAAGAGTCTGACAGACATGATTAAGGGCAAGCAGGGTCGATTCCGGGAAAACCTTCTGGGTAAGCGAGTTGATTATTCCGCTCGGTCGGTAATTGTGATCGGTCCGGAGTTGAAACTATACCAGTGCGGTTTGCCGAAGCGGATTGCCTTGGAATTATATCAGCCTTTTATTATTCGGCAGCTCAAGGATAGAGGTTTGGCCGATACCATCAAGAGCGCCAAGAAGATGCTCGAGCGCCGTGACGAGATTGTCTGGGATGTACTGGAAGACGTTATACGCGAACATCCGGTAATGCTCAACCGTGCTCCGACCCTGCACCGAATGGGGATACAGGCTTTTGAGCCGGTGCTTATCGAAGGCAATGCCCTTAAAATCCACCCGTTGGTCTGTCGGGGTTTCAACGCCGATTTCGATGGCGACCAGATGGCGGTGCATTTGCCCTTAAGTGTTGAAGCCCAGGCAGAGGCCCATGTGCTGATGCTTTCCACGAATAACATTTTTTCGCCGGCAAACGGTTCTCCGATTATGTCGCCATCGCAGGACATTGTGCTGGGTAACTTTTATATTACTTTGGCGCAGCCGGACCAGAAGGGGCAGGGGATGCGGTTCTGCAGTCCTTCCGAAGCGATAATGGCCTACAGTCACAAAAAGGTTGACATCCATGCACTGATTAAAGTACGCCTGACGAAGGACAAGCGGGCGGTGGACGAGAAAGACCAATTCAGTGAATATGGTGCTGTTATAGAAACTACGGTGGGGCGTTGTATATTTAATGACATCCTGGTTAAGAAAATGCCTTTTTATAATACCCCAATGGGATCCAAAGGGCTTTCGCGCGTAATTAGCGACTGTTTCCAGTTTGCCGGTCGTGGAGCGACTATCGATTTGCTTGATGATATTAAAGATCTGGGTTTTCTGCAGGCTACCTTGGCTGGTTTATCTATTAGTGTTACAGATTTGCGGATTCCCAGCCGCAAGCAGGAGATTATTGATAAGACCCAGAATCGGGTAGATCGGATCGTAAAGAACTATAAAGCCGGTGCGCTAACCGATGGTGAACGATATAATCAGATCATCGATGCCTGGACACATGCCCGTGTTGAAGTTACCAGTGAGATGATGTTGGAACTGGAGAATGATACCCATGATGGAAAACCTTATCTGAATCCGGTTTTTGTCATGACTGAATCGGGAGCTCGGGGCAAGGTGGATCAGATTCAGCAGTTGTGCGGCATGCGAGCCTTGATGGCGAAACCTTCGGGAGAAATTATTGAAACGCCTATTAAAGCTAATTTCCGCGAAGGGCTAAACGTTCTTGAATATTTCAGTTCGACACACGGTGCACGTAAAGGTCTGGCTGATACGGCGTTAAAAACCGCTGATAGCGGTTATCTTACCCGTAAATTGACCGACGTCAGCCAGAACGTGATTATCAACGAGCATGATTGCGGTACGCTTCAGGGTGTCAGCAAGAGTGCAATTTACAAGGGTGAGCAGGTTTCAATTCCGTTGCGGGAAATGATTATCGGCCGAGCTGCCCGCGACACTATCCGAAATCCCATTACGGACGAAATCATCGTATCCGAAAATGATATTATTACCCCGGCAATCGCGACCAAAATTGAAGAACTCGGTCTGGATACCATCCGGGTTAGAGGACCGATGACCTGTGAAAGTCCGCTGGGGATTTGTGCCAAGTGTTATGGTGTCGATCTGAGCACCGGTCGGTTAGTGGAACAGGGGCTGGCGGTGGGAATTGTTGCCGCCCAGTCGATTGGCGAACCGGGCACTCAGTTGACCATGCGTACTTTCCATACCGGTGGTATCGCCGAGCGTGCAGTTATGGAACACCAGACTCGGGCTACCGTTGACGGTGTTGTAAAATACTCAGATCTGAACGCGGTCGATGTGCCGCAGAAAGATGGAGAAATAAAAACGGTTTCGCTCAAGAGAAACGGTGAAGTTATTCTTCTGGATGATAAGGGGCGTGAACTTGAAAGGTATCGTACTCCATACGGATCAACCATTCTGGTCAAGGAAGGACAGGCCGTTAAATCCGGCACGTCGTTGTTCGAGTGGGATCCGCACCGCGTTCCGATTTTGTCGGAAGTGTCCGGTATTGTTCGGTTCCAGGATGTTGAAGAAGGTGAAACCATCCGGACCGAAGCTGACGCTCAAGGCCGTGATATGAGGCCGGTGGTTATCGAGCACAAAGGTGTCAAGCACCCGCGGGTGGTTATCGAAGACGCCGAGGGTAACATTCTTGACTTCCACTATCTTCCGGCCAAGGCCCGTATTGAAGTTGGAGAGGGACAGGAAATTTCTGCCGGTGCTTTGCTGGCCCAACAACCTCGGGCGATTACCGGTACCCAGGACATCACCGGTGGTTTGCCTCGTGTTACCGAAGTATTCGAAGCCCGCAAGCCTAAGGAACCCGCTGCCATGGCGGAGATTTCCGGCCGAGTTGAGTTGCGTAGCGACAAGCGGCGCGGCAAGATGACCATCATTGTCAGGTCTGAATCCGGGCTGGAAGTTGAACATCATGTTCCGCATGACAAGCACCTCAACGTTCACACCGGCGACTATATCGAAGCGGGCGAGTCTTTGACGGACGGGCCTCTGGTGCCGCACGATATTCTTCGGATCAGAGGTGAAGAAGCATTGCAGCATTATCTGCTGGTTGAAATCCAGAATGTTTACCGTGCCCAAAACGTGAAGATTAACGATAAGCACGTTGAGATTATCATTACCCAGATGCTGCGAAAAGTTAAAGTTGAAAATCCCGGCGATGCTCCGGTGCTGCCGGGAGAGATTCTTGATAAATTCAAGTTCCGCAGCGTGAATGATCAGTTGAGCAGCAGTTTAAAGGTGACTGATTCCGGCGATTCGGATCTGGTGGTCGGGACGGTCAGTAGCAAGGAAGAGCTTGAGCGGGTGAATGAGCCGATTTTGTCGATTGGCGGCGATCCTGCAATTGGCGAAAAGTGCCGCCCGGCATCGGCTACGACGCAATTGCTGGGTATCACCAAGGCTGCACTGCAGTCGGAAAGCTTTGTTTCCGCTGCCAGTTTCCAGGAAACTACGCGGGTTCTGACCGAAGCGAGCATTTCCGGCAAGGAAGATCGGCTGCTGGGGCTGAAGGAAAATGTCATATTAGGACATCTGATCCCTGCCGGGACAGCTTTCAAGCCCTATTTGGACATCCGGGTCAAGCATCTGGCCGAGCCGCCCAAGCCGGCGGAGCTGATTACCGAGGAATTCGAGCAACGCCAGGCTGATGAGGCCGCCGCAGAAGCAGCAATTAAGGAAGCTCTGGGGTTGACATAGTAAAAATAATTAGTTACAATAATCCTTTTTAGCGAGAAAATATATTTAGTGCCTTTGGCAAAACGCGTCAGAATTTCGAATATTGGCCGTTAGGCGTATTGGAAACGCGTTTTCAGGGCGAAGAATTTTTTGGAGATTTAAATGCCGACTATCAACCAACTGGTAAAACAGGGCCGGAAAAAGTCGCGGAGCAAAACCCGCACCCCTGACCTGGACCACTGTCCGCAAAGGCGCGGCGTATGTTTGCAGGTCAGGACCCAGACCCCCAAGAAGCCTAACTCGGCACTGCGAAAAGTGGCCCGTGTTCGACTGAGTAATGGCAAGGAAGTTACGGCGTACATACCCGGTATCGACCATAATCTGCAGGAACACAGCATTGTGCTGGTCCGCGGTGGCAGAGTGCGTGACTTGCCCGGTGTTCGGTATCACATCGTTCGCGGTGTTCTCGATTCCCTTGGAGTTGCCAATCGTAAGCAGGCACGTAGTAAATATGGAGCTCGTGCACCAAAATAATTAGTTTTAGAAGAAAATGATTAAAAAGTGGTTTCCGCCGGGCGGAAACCCAATACGGAGGTTCCGGTAGCAATGCCCAAACGTTTTACGGCTTCGGCTGAACAACTTAAACCCGATCCGAAATTTGACAGTGTGCTGGTCAGCAAGTTCGTTAATTGCTTAATGTTGGCTGGGAAAAAATCTGTCGCTCAACGGGTGTTATATGATGCGATGGACATTATTGGCAAACGTGTTTCAGATGTACCTCCGCTGGAGGTATTTGAAACGGCGATCAGTAACGTTAAACCGCTTATCGAGGTGCGTTCCAAGCGTGTCGGCGGTGCCAGCTATCAGGTTCCCATGCAGGTGAGACCATCCCGTCAGCAGGCATTGGCCTTTCGCTGGATTTTAGCCGCGGCGCGCGGTAAAAGCGGAAAACCTATGGCAGTTTGTCTTGCCGATGAATTGGTTGCCGCCTATAAGAAGGAAGGCAATGCCATGACTACGCGTGAAAATGTTCACCGTATGGCAGACGCCAACAAAGCCTTTGCGCATTTTGCCTGGTAATTTTCGCGAAAATTTTACTGCCACAATCGGGATCAATATATTCCTGCTTGTGGCAGTTTTGTATATTAACGGTTTAACCGTTCTGGTTATTGCGTTATCTGAGTGGCTGTTTTAGCGGGTACTTTGAAATCAGAATTTTCTATCATAATGATTTTGTCTGTAGCGTAGGTAACTGATTATGAATTCTGAACTTACGAAAATTCGCAATATTGGCATCATGGCTCATATCGATGCCGGGAAAACCACCGTTACTGAGCGAATTCTCTATTTTACGGGCAAAACCCACAAAATTGGTGAAGTTCACGACGGCACCACGGTTATGGATTATCTCATTGAGGAGCAGCAGCGGGGGATCACCATTACTTCGGCAGCAACAACATGTCCCTGGAAGGGTTACACGATCAATTTGATCGATACCCCCGGGCATGTAGATTTTACGGTGGAGGTGGAACGTTCGCTATGTATTCTCGATGGTGCGGTTGCGGTTTTTGATGCCAGTGAAGGTGTTCAGGCCCAGTCCGAAACGGTATGGCGGCAGGCCCAGAAATACCAAGTTCCCTGTATTTGTTTCATCAACAAGATGGATAAGGTTGGGGCGGATTTTGAAATGTCGGTGAAAAGTCTGCGTGATCGGTTGTTAGCTAATCCGGTTCCTGTTCAGTTGCCCCTGGGAGCTGATAGCAGTTTTCGAGGTTTTATTGATCTGCTCGAAATGAAAGCCCTGATTTTTCAGCAGGAAAAAGTGGGTTCCAATTGTGAAATTGAGGAAATTCCCACCGAAATGCGTGCTGATGCTGAACAGGCCCGCCACGACATGATTGAAAAGGCAGCCGAGTTCGACGATAAGTTGATGGAAAAATACATTCATGATGAGCCGATGACCAATGAAGAAATTGTTACCGGCCTGCGAGCGGGAACTCTGGCAGGTAAGCTCCAACCGGTGTTATGCGGTGCTGCTTTGCAGAGTATCGGTTCACGAAAACTGCTGGATGCGATTATCGCTTATTTGCCCAGTCCGCTGGATTGCCCTGTGATTCATGGTCGTGTTCCGGGAAAAGCAGACAAAACGGTTGAATGTTCCTGTGATCCGGATGGTCCGCTGGTAGCGATGGCATTTAAGATAACCTCCGATCAGCATGGAGATCTGACTTATACCAGAATTTATTCCGGCACCTTGAGCACTAATACCAAAATTCTCAACAGTTCTCGTGACCGCAAGGAAAACGTCAGCAAAATTTACCAGATGCACGCGGATGACCGAATAGCTCGTCCAAAAGCCCGGGCGGGAGACATTGTTGCCCTGGTCGGCCTGAAACACACGCTTACCGGGGACACTTTGTGCCTGCCGAAAAATCCCATCGTGCTGGATTCCATCGAATTTCCCGAGCAGGTGATCAGTTTGTCGATTGAGCCGGGTTCGGCCGGAGAAAGGCAGAAACTTGCCGAAGCTCTGGAGGTCCTCAAGCGTGAAGATCCCAGTTTTTCAGCAAAATACAACGAAGAAACTGGGCAGACCATTATATCCGGAATGGGTGAGCTACACCTGGAAATCCTACAGCACAAGATAACCAGGGACATGAAAGTGGATGTGCTGGTGGGCAGGCCACGGGTGGCATACAAGGAAACTATCTCTAAAAAGGCTCAGGGAGAGGGCAAGTTCATCCGTCAGACTGGAGGCCGGGGACAGTTCGGACATGTAATTATTTTGGTTGAGCCCAACAAACCTGAACCGGGGCAGGGTCATCTGGTTTTCGAGAATAAAATTGTATCCGGAGCTATTCCCAAAGAGTACATTCCGGCGGTAATTACCGGAATTACCGATGCTGCATCCAATGGCATTCTGGGCGGATTCCCGGTAATTGACCTGAAAATTACCCTTCTGGACGGCTCTTTCCATGCGGTGGATTCTTCTGATATTGCTTTTCAGCAGGCTGGAGCTTTGGCTTTTAACAATGCGGTCAAAATGGCCGGGCCAATACTGCTGGAGCCGATAATGTCTTTGCAGGTGGTGACGCCGGAGCAATTTTATGGTGTGGTTCAGGGCGATCTTTCCCGAAAGCGGGCGGTTATCAACCATACCGACCAGCGGGGAAAGTTTCGAATCATTGACGCTTGTGTTCCGCTGGGGGAGATGTTTGGCTATGCCTCGGACCTCCGGGGCAGCACCCAGGGGCGGGCCTCCTATACTATGGAGCCGAATAAATATGAACCCATGCCCGAACAATTATCTAAAAAAGTTTTAGAAACTGCCTATTGACAGATTGGCGGTTTTTCTGTATATTTATCAAACTGTACCTGGGCGAGCGGGATAGTGACTATCTCGCGTTAGTGTAAGGTGTTGTCAAACTTGGCTTTATATGAATTGCCGGTTTGGCCCTACGGTGGGGCATACCTTAAGGGTTTTCATTGAAAAACTCTGCACTTCGGCTTGCCTTTTCGGTTATCCGTTATAGGCTCAGGATTTTTTCAGGAATATTTCGTCAAATTTGGCGTTTTTCTTGAATTTTAGGTTGACTCATAGCGATCTTTCGCTATGCTTATGGGTCTG
The DNA here is from genome assembly GCA_016934515.1 of Sedimentisphaerales bacterium. Classification (GTDB taxonomy): domain Bacteria; phylum Planctomycetota; class Phycisphaerae; order Sedimentisphaerales; family SM23-30; genus JAFGSR01. Next base: position 23,483 of record JAFGSR010000102.1, on the reverse strand, counting down.
TCTAAATTGTTGCTACGGCAGCAAGTTAAGGAACTTAAAGGTTAGTAAACGCGGCCAGTGGCCGGTTGCGGCAGTGGCATAAGGATTTTGTATATTTTTGTTGTGAGGTTTGGCTAGTGGATACCGAAAGAATCCGAATTCGCATGGAGGCCTATGATCATCGTTCATTAGATGCATCGGCTAAGGAAATTGTGGACCATGCCCGGAGAACCAACTCCCGGGTTTCGGGGCCTATCCCTCTGCCTACGCGTATCGAGCGTTATACGGTTTTGCGTTCGCCTCACATTGACAAGAAATCTCGTGAGCAGTTTGAAATGCGTACCCATAAACGCCTGATAGATATTTTTGATGCCAATCCGCGTACGATTGAAGCACTTAATCGTCTGGTGGTACCGGCGGGAGTTTTTGTAAAGATTAAAGTATGATGAATTATTGAGCGTGTCAGTTTGTTTTCTGGCACGTTTTTTTTATAAATTATTTTTGGGTACTCAGTAGCAGCGACGGAAAGAATAAGCCATGGTAACATTGCTTTTAGGAAAAAAAATTGGAATGACGCGGGTATATGATGACAAGGGCGTCATTGTTCCGGTGACGGTTCTGCAGATGGGTCCCTGTACGGTTATGCAGGTTAAAACCGAGCAGACGGACGGGTACAACGCCTTGCAGCTGGGTTTCGGTGAGATCAAGAAATCCCGCCAGAAGGAACCCCAGAAGGGTCATGCCAAAAAAGCCAACACTGATCCAAAAACTTTTGTGCGTGAAGTTCGTCTCAACGATGAACCACAGCAGCAGTTGGGCGATCAGTTGAAGGTCGATCTTTTTGCGGATATTAAATACGTTGATGTTGTTGGCACGACCAAGGGTAAGGGCTTTGCCGGTTTTATAAAACGGCATGGCTTCAAAGGACAGTTGGCCAGTCACGGTGTCGAAAGAAAACACCGCAGTCCCGGCTCGATAGGAGTGGTTTCGGGTAACACCGGACGTGGTATCCGCAAGGGTAAGAAAATGTCCGGCCACATGGGCTGTGAACGAAAAACCACCAAAAACCATCAGGTTGTTAGTGTTGACGTTGAAAATAATCTACTAATCGTTAAAGGCCCCGTGGCCGGTTCAAATAATGGATATGTTACGGTCTCGCAGGCGAAAACTAAAAAATAACACCTGAATTTGAGACGCGCTCACAGGGCGAAACTTATGATAGATATACCAGTTTACAATCAAGACGGAAAAGAAGTTGATCGAATGCAGGTTGATGAAAATCAGCTCGGCGGCAGAGTCAGACCGGCTTTGTTGAAGCAGGCCCTGGTGATGTATCTGGCCAACCGCCGGCAGGGCAACGCGGTTACCAAAAGCCGGGGTATGGTAGCAGGTTCCACCGCTAAGCTCTATCGTCAAAAGGGCACCGGCCGGGCTCGTATGGGTGCTTCCCGGACGGTTGTGCGGCGTGGAGGCGGTGTGGCTTTTGCCAAGCTGCCCCGTGATTTCAGCCAACGGATGCCTAAGAAACAGCGTCAGTTGGCCCGTAATTCCGCGATTCTGGCAAAATTACGCAGTGAAGACGCTCTGGTCGTAGATCAACTCAGCTTCGATGCTCCGAAAACCAGTCTTTTTGCCGGTATCCTCAAGAATCTGAACGTGGACCGCAGTTGCCTGGTTGCCACCGAAGCTTATGATGTTAATGTTTATAAATCGTTGCGGAACATTCCAAAAATTGAATCGCTGGATGTTTCGCAACTGAATGCCGGAGATATACTGCGGCGTAAAAAATTACTGTTTACTCGTGCGGCTTTGGAAAAAATCCTGAACCCCGCACCAGCACAGGAGCAGGTTGACTAAATTTTTGCTGACAAGGCCTGGAGAGGCACCAGTTGCGAATGACTTAATCGCCACAGTTTTTGTTAGGCACTTGAAATAACCAGAGGTTAAAAAAGTGGATCCGTACCAGATTGTTATAAAACCGTTGATTACCGAGCAGGGCACGCATCTGGCCGAGGCGCTGCGGGCGTATCCTTTTCAGGTGCACCCCAAAGCCAATAAGGTCCAGATCAAGCAGGCGGTAGAGAAGATATACAATGTTAAAGTAACTGATGTGCGAACCGCCAACCGCAAGGGTAAACCCCGACGGCGTGGGCGAACTCGCGGCATTACCGCCAACTGGAAAAAAGCGGTGGTTGTTTTACACGAAGATTGTCGGATTGATTTGTTCTAATAGAAAAGCGAGATTAAAGTGGCTATTCGAAAATACAAACCAACCAGTGCCGGACGCCGACATGGCTCGGTAAGTGATTTTGCCGAACTAACGCGTTCCAGCCCGGAAAAATCGCTCGTTAAGCGGATTAGTAAAACCGGCGGCCGTAACCATAGTGGCAAAACCACTGCCCGTTTCCGTGGCGGCGGGGCCCGGAAGATGTATCGGATCATCGATTTCAAAAGGACTAAGGACGGGGTTCCCGCCCGGGTTGCTGCGATCGAATACGATCCCAACCGTACCTGTCACATTGCGCTGCTGCATTATGTTGACGGCGAAAAACGCTACATTCTGGCACCGCTGGGATTGACTGTCGATGACGTTGTGGAAAGCGGCAGAAAAGTCGAGCCCAAGCTGGGTAACTGCATGCCGCTGGGCGACATTCCCACCGGTCTGGAAGTGCACAATATTGAAATGAACGTCGGCCAAGGCGGCAAACTGGTTCGCTCGGCCGGCACCGTTGCTCGGGTTGCCGCCAAAGAAGGTAAATGGGCTCACATAATCATGCCCAGCGGCGAAATGCGTATGATCCCGCTGACCTGCCGGGCTACCATCGGCCAAATTGGTAATCTGGACCATCAGCATGTCACCCTTGGTAAAGCCGGTCGGAAACGTCATATGGGTCGTCGCCCGCACGTTCGTGGCAAAGCCATGAACCCGGTTGCGCACCCGCTCGGCGGCGGCGAAGGTCGCAGTAACGGTGGAAGGCACCCATGTTCGCCTACCGGTGTTCTGGCCAAGGGCGGCAAAACCAGAAACAAACGGAAAAGCTCGAACAAAAGAATTATCCGTCGTCGTAAAAATGCTCGCGGCGTAGAGGCTGTAATTAAGAATTAAAGGATCTCAAACATGGGACGTTCGTTAAAAAAAGGACCTTTTGTTGACGAAAAACTTTTTGCCAAGGTTATTAAGCAGCAGGCCGGCAGTGATCGTGACCCTCTGAAAACCTGGGCGCGCAGATGTACTATTATACCGGAATTTGTCGGGCATACCTTTATGGTTCATAACGGCAAAATTTTTCATAAAGTCTATGTAACTGAAGACATGGTTGGGCACAAACTGGGTGAGTTCTCTCCAACCCGAACGTTTAAGGGACATAGCGGCGGAAGAAAATAAGAGCCCCGAACAGAATTTGTCAGGAACAATGATTATTGGCCTTTGCTCCTACGGAAAACTAATTTTGATAGAGCTAAAAATTTTCCAGAGTCCATGGAATAGTGAAATATGCTAAGCAGTGATAAATTAAAAAGATTGTGTAATACATCCGGCCGCAGCATTAGCTATTTGGCCCAGGCGATTACCCGTGCGGGGCTGAACCCAAAGCAGGCTCAGGCGGCTATAAAAAACTGGCAGGCAGGTAAGCTGGTTCCGGAGCCGACTACGGAAGACATTCGAAAACTGGCCCGGGCTTTAGAGGTGTCCAGTAACGATTTGGTGGTCTGGACGGCCTCGCACAAATATGCACCGATGGCTCCGCGTAAGGTCCGTTTGGTTGCTGACCTAATTCGTGGTCGGTCTGTGCAGGATGCATTGGACCTGCTCAAATTTGCCAACAAGCGGGCTGCGGTGATGGTGGAAAAAGTGCTCAGCAGCGCCGTTGCCAATGCGGACGAGCAGGAAGCGGATGTTGAGCGTTTGTATGTTTGTGACGCCCGTGTCGATGAAGGCGGCGTCAGATTAAACACCCGAAGATGGCGGCCCAAAGATCGCGGTCGTGCGGTTTCCTGGACCCGACTGGCCAGCCATATTCATGTAAGCGTAGATATGGAATAACGTTAGCCAATGCTGCCCCCGGCAGCGAGAACTGAGGAAATATAATGGGCCAAAAGGTTTCACCGATTGGTTTTAGAACCGGAATCACGCTGGGTTGGAAAAGCCGCTGGTTTGCTCCAAAAAGCGTTTATGGAGATTTCCTGATCGAAGACGAGAAAATCCGTCGTTTTTTGGATTATCGTCTCAACCGTCAGCCTCCATACGCGGCGGTTTCCAGTGTGGAAATTGAAAGAACCCGCGATGAGGTTCGCGTATTGTTGCGAACAGCTCGGCCGGGTTTGGTAATTGGTCCCAAAGGTGCCGAAGTTGATAGTCTCCGCGAAACACTCGAAGACATGATCGACCGTAAGGTTACCCTAAACATTATTGAGATCAAGAATCCCGACGTGGATGCTCAACTGGTTGCCGAGAATATTTCCGAGCAGCTCAAGCGTCGCGGTGCTTTTCGCCGGGCCATGAAACAGGCCTGCGATAACACCATGGCCGCCGGCGCCAAAGGCGTAAAAATCATGGTTGGCGGCCGGCTTGGTGGTGCTGAAATCGCCCGTTCCGAGAGAACGGTCATGGGTTCGATCCCGCTGCACACTCTGCAGGCGGATGTGGATTATGGTTTTGCCGTTTCCAGGACCACTTACGGTGTGATCGGCGTAAAAGTCTGGATTTACCGCGGCATGTTTGGTGATCAGATTGATATGGACACGCCGCCCAAACGCCCGATGGGCAGACGGAATTAGACCCCGGAGTCTGAAATTCTGCGGCCTTTTGACGTTAGAGTGAATAAGTAAAAAAAATAGCAGGTTTTGTAAAGGATACTGAAAATGGCTTTGATGCCAAAAAGAGTTAAATGGCGTAAGTATCAACGCGGGCACAACCGTGGCAATGCCACCAAGGGCAATTATGTCGCTTTTGGTGAATTTGGCATTCAGTCGCTGGTTACGGGCAGGATCACCGGCAGGCAGATCGAAGCCGGTCGTGTTGCTGCGACGCACTTTCTTCATCGTGTCGGAAAAGTTTATATCAGAATTTTTCCCCATCGCTCAGTGAGTGCCAAACCGCTGGAAACTCGCATGGGTAAGGGTAAAGGCGAACCGGACCGCTGGGAAGCTAAGATCAAACCCGGCACCATCCTTTACGAAATCGGCGGCGTACCCGAAGACCTGGCCAAAAGGGCTTTGCTTCGTGTCGCTCACAAAATGCCCGTGAAATGTCGCTTTGTTACCCGGCATCGGGCCTGATTTGATGTTTATTCTTGGTAGGTAATTAATAAGATGAAAGCTGCTGAAATCAAAGAAATGAATCCGGATGAGTTGCAAGGCGAACTGGAAACTCTCCAGCGTCGGCTTTTTGACATACGTACCCAGGCGGTAACCGAGAAACTCGAAGATCCCAGCCAACTGTTAAAAGCCAAAAAGGATATTGCCCGGCTGAAAACCGTTCTGCGGGAAAGAGAACTCCAGCAAAAACCAACTGAAGTTGAAAAATAAACTTGTTTCATAACTGCCACGCTGCTCCTGATCGGGCAGGTGGGTTGGTTATGAAAAGGAATTGAAAACCAAATTTTAATGCAGGATATTCGTATAATGGATGCAACCCAGCGAAAAGCGCTTAGTACTATTGTCGGACAGGTATCTTCCCGGTCCGGAGATAAATCCGTCCGGGTGGTGCTTGATTATCTTACCAAACACCCCAAATACGGAAAAATGCTCAAAAGGCGTACTGTTGCTCACGTTCATGACGAGGCGAATTTGGCCAATGTCGGCGACTTTGTCGAAATCGTCAAATGTCGCCGCATGAGCAAGACTAAAAGCTGGCGGTTGATCAAGGTTGTGGGTTCGGCGGAAAAATAATATGTTTCGGATCAGGGCCGTTACCGGAACCTGACCTGCTGAGAAAAATGTTACGGTTGTAATGAAGTAAAAAGGATTGATTTGAATGCTTCAGCAAGAATCTATAATTAACATAGCTGATAATTCCGGCGCCAAAACCGCTTTGGTTGTCAGGGTTCTTGGTGGCAGTACCGCTCGCGGAAAATTCACCCGCAGAACCGCTTCTGTCGGTGATATAGTTATCGTCGCGATCAAGAAATCTCTGCCAACTATGAATCTCGACGACAAAAAAGTTCATCGTGTCGTAATTATTCGTACCAAATATCCCACCCGTCGTGCGGATGGCAGTTATGTCCGATTTGACAGCAATGCCGGCGTCATTATTGATGCCGACGGTAATCCGGTCGGCACGCGAATTTTTGGCGCTGTCGCTCGCGAATTAAGGGAAAAGAATTTTATGAAAATCATCTCACTTGCTTCGGAGGTGGTTTAATGGCTATTAAAATAAAAAAAGATGATCTGGTTGAGGTAATCGCCGGGGACGATCGCGGACAGCGCGGCAAAGTCCTGAAGGTCGATCCTAAAAAACGCCAGGTGGTTGTTCAGGGTATCAATAAGGCTTATCGTCACGTTAGGCCTTCGCAACGCAACCCCCAGGGTGGCCGTTTGCAGATTGAACAACCCCTCGACATCAGTAATGTTATGCTGGTCGATCCAAAAACCAACCGGCCCACCAGGGTGCGGGTGCAAATCGACTCCGATGGCTCGAAAAAACTCGTTGCCGTCAATGGCGGCAATGTCATCAATACCATTAGGCATGCTAAATAAGGTAAATATATATGGCGCGGTTAGAGGAACTTTATAAATCAACAATAATACCTGAATTGCAGAAGAAGTTTCAGTATAAGAACTTAATGCAGGTGCCCAAGCTGGAAAAGGTCATCGTTTCCATGGGAGTAGGTCGTGCTATCCAGGACAAAAAAATCCTGGAGAACGCCGAACGTGACCTTACCATTATCGCCGGTCAAAAACCCTTACGCTGCAAAGCTCGCATGAGTGTTTCAAACTTCAAACTGCGCGAAGGTTATGAAATCGGGCTGAAAGTAACTCTAAGGAAGAAAAGGATGTTCGAATTCATGGATCGGCTCATCAGCCTGGCGATTCCTCGTGTTCGAGATTTCCGCGGACTGAATCCCAATGCCTTTGATGGCCTGGGTAATTATAACATGGGCGTTACCGAACAATTAATTTTCCCGGAAATTAATCCTGACACCGTTTCGGTTCCCCAGGGAATGAATATCACCATGGTTACTTCCTCGAAAAACGATGATGAATCAAGATATATGCTCAAACTTTTCGGTATGCCGTTTCGTGATAAGAAATAATTTTTAAACGGCATGGGTAAATGAAAATTTTAATGTTCCGAAGAGGGATAAATGGCCACTAAAGCAATAAGATTAAAAGCGGAAAGTACACCAAAATTTAAGGTACGCGGTTACACCCGCTGTCAGTTGTGCGGCCGGCCCAGAGCCGTCTATCGAAAGTTCAAGATTTGTAGAATTTGTTTTCGTACCATGGCCAACCAAGGAAAAATACCTGGCGTTAGAAAAGCCAGTTGGTAATAACTAAGAGACCCTGACAAAACTCGATAAAAAACAATGAATGTTGGCCTTTGAACCCGCCGAAAAACCGGTTTTGTTAGAGCGAATATGTCATTCAGGCTTCGGCCGCAGGAGTGAAGTAAATATGCACGCTGATCCAATTGCTGACATGCTGACCAGGATACGTAATGGCGTACGGGTCCAGAAAGACCAGGTTAATATCAAGGCTTCCAGAGTCTGTGAAGGTATTGCCAAGGTCCTTCGCGAACAGGGATTCATCGAAGATTACGATCGAATCTCCACAGCAAATAAACAGGACCTCATCAGAATCACACTGAAATATGGCACGCTGGGCGAACAGGTGATTCGCCAAATCAAACGTTGCAGCAAACCTTCCTGCCGCGTTTACTGCTCGGTAAGCGACTTGCCCAAAGTTATGGGAGGCATGGGTATTGCCATCGTTTCCACCAGCAAAGGTGTTTTGTCCAGCCAGCAGTGTGAAATGGAAAATATCGGCGGTGAACTGATTTGTACCGTTTGTTAAGTAACGGTCGTTTATAACAAGGTGTGAATTTTAATTCGATATAGCGAGATTGGTTTGATATGAGTCGTATTGGAAAAAAACCTGTTAAGGTACCTGCGAATGTCAAAGTCGAAGTGGCCGGTGAGATTGTTAAAATCAGCTCCGGTTCAGACGCCTTGACCTTTAACGTACGTCCCGAGATCAATGTCAAATACGACAGTGCCGCCGGTGAAGTTGTAGTTACCCGTAACGGTGACCAACGCCTGCACAAGGCGCTGCATGGCACCACCCGGGCACTGATTGCTAATATGATCCTGGGTGTAACTCAGGGTTTTTCCCGGGGACTGAAAATTTTTGGTACCGGTTACAACGTCGCTGTGCAGGGGCAGAATCTGGTGGTTAATGTCGGATTTGCTCATTCGGTTTCCGTGCCGATTCCTGCCGGCGTCAAAGTTGACATCAAAAGCCCCAATGCCCGTGGTAACGATGTGCCCGCCGAATTTATAGTTAGCGGCCCCGACAAATGGTCCGTTGGACAGTTCGCCGCATCTATCCGGCAGGTCAGACCTCCGGAACCTTACTTAGGTAAGGGCATTCGTTATGCTGACGAAGTCATTAAAAAGAAAGTTGGAAAGGCCTTTGGCAGCGGCGGTTAGAGCGAATTAATATTGTATTCAAGACTCATTGCCTTGGAATCATAGTGAGATTGCGATAATGGATAAAAATAAAAGTAAAAATGTAAAATCGATACGCCGAAAACGCCGCGTACGAAAATCTGTTTATGGCGATCCGGATCGCCCCCGGCTTGCGGTTTTTCGGTCTCTCAGACATATGTACGCCCAGATCATTGACGATGATAATGGCGCCACTCTGGTCTCGGCCAGCACCCTCGATAAAGCCCTCGAAAGTAAAGGCAATCCTGCCGGAAATATTGCCGCCGCCGCTCAGGTCGGCGAACTCCTGGCCAGAAAAGCTCTGGCCGTCGGCATCCATCAGGTGCGTTTTGATCGCAAGGGTTATAAATATCATGGCCGCGTAAAAGCTCTTGCCGAGGGCGCTCGTAAAGAAGGATTGGTATTTTAGAGTTTCTGACAATACCGGCAATTGCAACAGTTTGCTGTTATCAATTAAATGGTTTGGGATGTGTTGATAAAAATTGAACTTTTGGCTATTTTTTTAAACCCAATAATTTTTGGAGAATAAAGTGGCTCAGTGGAAACCACAAAAACAGTCTCCCCCCGAGGAAAGCCCCTATCAGGAGCAGGTAGTGAAAATCTATCGTTGCTCCACGGTGGTTAAAGGTGGAAGACGATTTAGCTTTGCTGCTCTGGTAGTGGTGGGCGATAAAAATGGTAACGTCGGCGTCGGCTACGGGAAAGCTAAAGAAGTTCCACCCGCCGTCGAAAAAGCTATTAAGGATGCTCGGAAAAACATTGTTTCCGTTAATCTTCTGGGTACCAGTATCCCGCATCAGACCAGTGCAAAATATCGTGCTTCAAAGGTAGTCCTCGTTCCTGCTAATGAGGGTACCGGGGTAATCGCCGGTGGAGCCGTTCGTGCGGTCCTCGAACTTGCTGGGGTCCATGATGTCCTGACCAAGGTTTTTGGTTCCACCAGCGCTAAAAATGTCGTCAAGGCCACACTCAAAGCTCTGCAAACACTGTGCAATCGTGAAGAAATTGAAAAATTACGCGGTGTCACCGCTCAGGCATAAATAAAGGATTTTAAAGCCATGATGAGTCATGAGATTACATCACTGGTAGGGAAACACAAACCCAGGCGTCGTATCGGGCGAGGCCCCGGAAGCGGTCTGGGGAAAACTTGTGGAAAGGGTCACAAGGGCCAGCTCTCCCGCGCGGGTTCTTTACCTCCCATTACCAAAGAAGGCGGCCAGATGCCTCTGTTCCGCAGAATTCCCAAAAGAGGCTTCAACAACGCTAATTTTGCCCACCGCTTTGCTATCGTTAACGTGATGCAACTGGATACCTTCGAAGAGGGTTCTCAGGTCGATCCCAATTTGCTCTGTAACGCCGGACTTATTCGTTCCGCTAAAGTACCGGTTAAAATTCTCGGAAATGGCGAACTTAACCGCAAGCTTACCGTTGTCGCGCATAAATTTTCTCGTTCCGCTCAACAGAAAATCACCAGTGCCGGTGGCTCAACCCAGATTATCGAGGTGAATGCAAAAAATTAAGAAACCCTAACAAAGCTTGTCCTCGACCTTGATCGGGAATGCGTTAAAAAATGATTGTGGCCTTTAACTCGGCCGAACACTCATTTTGTTAGAGGAAAAAATTTGCTTCAGAGGTTATTATGATCGGTCCCGTAATTAATATTTTTAGAATTCCTGAGCTGCGTAAGAAAATATTCTTCACCCTGATGATGCTCATTATCTATCGGGTGGGTTTTCACGTCCCGGTCCCCGGCATCGATCAGGAAGCTCTGGCTGCTTTTTCTCAAAACCAGGGCGGTGAATCCACCCCGTTCGGTCGCTTCGCTGATTACCTCCAACTATTTACCGGCGGAAATCTCCGACAAAGCACCCTGTTCGGTCTCGGTATCATGCCCTATATCTCAGCCTCCATTATCTTCCAACTGCTGGTTACCGTTATCCCCTCCCTGGAAAAACTCCACAAAGAAGGGGAGACCGGCAGAAAAAAAATCCAGGAATATACCCGATACGCCACCGTGCTGATTTGTGTCATCCAGGCGGCTTTCTGGCTGATGTATTTAAAAAGCAATAGGTTTGTTTACGAAGAGGTTTTTTCGGAACATGCCACCATGTTCTTCCTGATGGGGGTGGTCTCTATGACCGCCGGTACCATCTTCCTGATGTGGCTCGGAGAACAGATCGACGAATATGGACTAGGTAACGGTATCAGCCTTATCATTATGGCCGGGATCGTCGCTCGCATGCCCTCTGCCATCTATCAGCTTTTCACCATGACCGACTTTTCCTTCGATGCTCCGCCGGAAGCGATTGGCCCACCGAAAATAATTTTCCTGGTTCTCGCCTTTGTCTGCGTTGTCGCCGGAGCCATTTTTATTACTCAAGCCCAGCGACGCATTCCTATCCAGCAGGCAAAAATGGTACGCGGACGACGACAGTATGGCGGACAACGCCACTATCTGCCCCTGCGGGTCAACCATGGCGGCGTCATGCCTATCATCTTCGCCTCTACCATCATGCTCTTTCCCTCTATGGTTATCGGCATGATAACCAAAATCACCGATTCCAGAATCGTTTACGAAATACAATCTGCTTTTCAAATGAATGCTTTTACCTACAACTTCATATATGTCGCCATGATTTACTTCTTTGCCTATTTCTGGACTACAGTTCAGTTTCAGCCCAAAGAAATGGCCAACAACCTTAGAGATTACGGCAGCTTCATCCCCGGGCTCAGACCCGGACGGAGAACCGCCGAATACCTCGAAAAAGTAATGGGACGCATAACCTATGTCGGTGCCGGATTCTTAGCCATCATCGCGGTTGTTCCTACCGTCGTTATGGTTTGGCTTAATATCCCCTTCGGCATTGCCACCTTCCTCGGCGGTACAGGCTTGCTGATTGTGGTTTCGGTTTCGCTAGACCTCGTCCAGAGAATCGAAACCAACCTTATCATGAGAAATTATGGCGGCTTTATGGACGGCGGCCGTGTTAAGGGGAGGAGTTAAACATGAATGTTATTTTCCTGGGACCACCCGGTGCCGGCAAAGGCACACAATGCAAAGTGATTGCTGATCGTTACCAGTTGCGGCACCTTTCCAGCGGCGATATTCTCCGCCGGGAACGCGCCGATAATACCGATCTGGGCCAAAAAGCTCAGTCTTTCATGGATAGCGGCCGGTTAGTTCCCGATGACCTCATTGTCGCCATGATGATGAAAGAAATCAATGCCGCCGATACCAACAGCGGCGTCGTTCTTGACGGCTTCCCCCGCACCATCGGTCAGGCCGAAGAACTCGACAAAGCTCTTAACGCTGCCGGCAAGGATATCGATGTCGTTCTTTGCCTCGATGTCGATGATGACAAACTCGAACATCGTATTACCGGACGAAGAAGTTGCAGCGGTTGCGGCGCCGCTTATCACATTACCTTCAATCCGCCCCAGGTCGATGGCATCTGTGACAAGTGCCAAAAAGAACTGACCCAAAGAAGCGATGATACCGCTGAAGTAGTAAAAAACCGAATCAAAACTTACCACGATCAGACCGCTCCGTTGGTGTCCTTCTATAAAGAAAAGGGCAACTTGAAAAATGTTGACGGTAATGTTGCTATCGAGCAGGTTACTCAGGCAATGTGCGATATACTGGATCGTGTGAGCACCTGAGTTTGATAATTAAATGGCTGTTGCGATTCGAACAAACAAAGAAATTGAATTGATCCGGGCCGCTGGCTCTGTTGTCGGCCGGATCCTTAAAAAGTTAAGAGAGTTTGCTGACGTGGGCGTAACCACAGCACAACTGGCTGAAATCAGCGACCAGATGATCGCCGATGCCGGCGGGATACCCTTGTTCAAAGGTGTTAAAAATCCTGCCGCCAATTTTGATTTCCCCGCCAGTATTTGCACCAGCATCAATGAGCAGGTGGTCCACGGCATACCCGATTCCAGAAAACTGGAAAACGGCGACATCATCAGCATCGATTGCGGCGTCAAACTTAAAGGTTACTGTGGCGACGCCGCCATCACCGTTACCATCGGCCAAGTCGAACCCGAAATACTACGGCTCGTCGATGTAACCCGGCAGGTGCTCGGTATCGCCGTTGAAAATGCCCAACCGGGCATGTATTGGAGCCAGGTGGCACGCTTAATGCAGGACCATGCCGAAAAAGCCGGCTATGGTGTCGTTCGTGATTATGTCGGACACGGCATCGGACGAAAAATGCATGAAGATCCCAAGCTGCCCAATTTCGTCAGCAATGAACTGCTCAGAAATGACTTTCGCTTGCGCAAGGGAATGATTCTTGCCGTTGAGCCCATGGTTAATCTGGGCACCTGGAAAGTTAAAGTTTTGGATGACGGTTGGACGGTCGTTACCAGCGACCATAAGCCGTCGGCCCATTTTGAGCACACCATCGCCATAACCGAAAATGGCGCTGATGTCCTCACCATAAACGAATAAAACACAGAGGTTTAACCGGCCCTTTGGGCTCACCTCATAAGTTTTTGTTATTGTGGTTTTTTTCGTTAAAAAACAGGATACTTGAATATGACAAAAAAGGATGCCATTAGGGTTGATGCTACCGTAAGGGAGGCTCTACCCAATGCCGTATTCAAAGTGACCCTGGAAAATGAGCATGAAGTGTTGGCGCATGTGTCCGGAAAGATGAGAATGAATTTTATTCGAATTCTTCCGGGTGACACCGTCACCGTTGAGTTGAGTCCTTACGATCTCACCCGCGGTCGCATCGTGTTGCGTAAGTGAGCAGTTGTGCTCAGAACGAAGTGAGTCATTAATAAAGATTTACTGGCCAAAAATTGGCCAAAATCTTTGTGCGAAAAGTTTTGCCCGAACGAATAAATACTCAGGCAGGTTGATTATGAAAGTGCGTACTTCAGTTAGACGGATTTGTGAAAATTGTAAAATTGTTAAACGGCGCGGCATTGTCCGCGTCATTTGCAAGGCTAATCCCCGCCACAAACAGCGGCAGGGTAAATAAATCAAGCGAGGATAAAAAATGCCACGTATTGCTGGTATCGATGTGCCCAACGATAAACCCGTTTGGAAGGCCCTTACCTATATCCAGGGAATTGGCGATTATTTGTCTAAACAGATTCTTAAAGAAGCGCAGATTAGCGAAACTATCCGCGCTAAAGAGCTTAACGAAGATGAAATCAGCCGCATCAGCGGTATCATCGACCGAAACTACGTCGTCGAAGGTCAACTTCGCAGACAGGTAGCTCAGGATATCATTCGACTGCGTGACATCACTTGTTATCGCGGGCTTCGGCATCGTCGGGGACTGCCCGTACGCGGACAAGGCACGCAGAGTAACGCCCGAACCAGAAAAGGCCCCAGAAAAACCGTCGCCGGCAAAAAAGGTGTTAAGGAAATGCGCTAAGGTCGCTTAGCGATTAAAAAAAATTAGCTCCGACAACTTCTAATCACTTGTCGGCGGAAACAATGAAAAAAATATTTAATCAGAGATGAATAATAATGTTGCCCAAAGGTAAATTATATGGCCAAAAAAACCGGAAAAAAGAAAGTTAGAAGGAATGTCGGACGTGCCGTCGCGCACATCAAGGCTTCATTTAACAACACCATCATTACCATTACCGATGTTAGCGGTGAAACTCTCTGCTGGGATTCCGCCGGGACTATCGGGTTTAAAGGGTCACGCAAAAGCACTCCTTTTGCCGCCCAGCGGGCCGCGGAAAAATGCGCTAATACCGCTAAAAAATTCGGTGTTATTGAAGTCGAAGTCCGCGTCAAAGGCGCAGGCTCCGGCCGGGAATCTGCTATTACCGCTTTACAGGCCGCCGGCATGAGAATCTCTTCCATCGAAGATGTTACCGCTTTGCCCCACAATGGCTGCCGTCCGAAAAAGAGACGACGCGTATAATTACTCCGGCTGATAGGTTGAGTACACCTGAAAAATAAACAGGAATTATAATTATTGAACTTCGTCTTGAAGGAATTATTGCTCGAATAGTGATTTTAAACTTGCCTGAAATTGGTAATAAATTTTTATAGGATTTGATAAAAAATGGGAAGAACGTTAGGACCAGTTTGCCGTTTGTGTCGGCGCGAAACCGTTAAGCTTATGCTTAAAGGCACTCGTTGCGAAACCGCCAAGTGCCCCATGGAAAGCCAGAATCGAAATCATCCTCCGGGTATGTTTTCCTGGCGCCGGGGACGAATCAGTGACTTTGGCATACGACTACGCGAAAAACAAAAAGTAAAACGGTATTACGGCGTCTTGGAAAAGCAGTTCCGTATCTACTTCAAAAATGCCGAACGTGCCCACGGTAACACCGGCGAACAATTGCTCAGCCTGCTTGAGCGACGGCTTGATAATGTCATTTGCAAAATGCATTTTGCCCAGTCGCATCGACAGGCTCGACAGTTAATCGCCCACGGTCATGTTAAAGTCAACAACCATAAGGTTGACATCCCCAGCTTTCAGGTTAAACAGGGTGACATCGTTTCAATTAAAGCTACCGACGCCTCAAAGAAACTTGTTAACGCAAATCTCGAAGCTGATTCCGGCCTCCCGGTGCAGCCTTGGATTCAGGTGGATAATACCAAGCTCGAAGGCCTTGTTGTCGCTCTGCCCTCCAGAGAAGATGTTCAAATACCCGTTGAAGAGCAATTGATTGTGGAGTTCTGCTCCAGGTAGGCTTTTGTGTCTGTATGTTTTTGGACGTTGTTTTTGATGAAATTTTTATTCGACAAACAAAAGCAGGCCTGCGTTTGACGCTGTTTGTGTAAAGCAGCTGCCGCCCGCAGCGGATTCGGGTCGATGATGTTTGTTGTTTTGCGGGAGATCTTAATATGAGAATTAGATGGCGAGGACTTGAATTACCCAACCAGGTGCAACTGGATCGTGATGTGTCCAACAATACCTATGGAAAATTGGTCATCGAACCTTTTGAACGTGGCTTTGGTATCACTATCGGAAACAGTTTGCGCCGTATCCTGCTTTCCGCTCTCGAAGGCAGCGCCGTTACTTCGGTAAAAATCGCCGGCGCTCCTCATGAATTCACCTCTATTCCCGGCGTCGTTGAGGATATCACCGATCTTATCCTGAATGTCAAATCTCTGGTGGTAAAACTCGACAGCGATGAACCAAAAACCATGAAACTCACAGCTTCTAAAGCCGGAATCGTAACCGCTTCGCAAATCCAGGCCGATGCCGCCATTACCATCATCAACCCCGATCAGGTCATCGCTACCTTAAGTCAGGATATGGATTTCTCCATCGAAATGGTCGTCGAAAAAGGCCGCGGTTATGTCCCCGTAAATTCCGACGAAGGTGATTTCGACGACAAAGAAATCGGTGTCATACCCATCGACGCCATCTATTCTCCCGTTCGACGCGTCCGCTACAAAACCGAGGAAACCCGCGTCGGCCAAATTATCAATTACGATCGTCTCGTTATGGAAATCTGGACCGACGGAACACTCGCTCCCGAATTGGCGCTCGTCGAAGCTTCTAAAATCCTCAGAAAACACCTCGGACCCTTTGTCCAGTATTTCGAAATGGGACAGGACCTCGCTCAACCGGCTGAAATTGAACAACTCGAATTGGATGAATGTGAAATCGACGAAGAATTGCTCAAAAAACTACAAACTCCTGTCGCCGAACTCGAATTGTCCGTCCGGGCCAACAACTGCCTCGAAATGGCAAAACTCGAAACTATTGGCGATATCGTCAGATTAACCGAAGCCCAACTGCTCAACCTACGCAGCTTCGGAAAAACCTCTCTGCGCGAGGTAAAAAGAAAACTGGCCGATATCGGCCTCGAATTAGGGATGGAGTTTGATTACCCCTCAAACTCCGAAGGATAAGTTATTGAATTTTAAATCTGCCTGCTATCTTGTAGCCGGCTTCATTGCTCAGTAGGATTAAAAAAAATGCGACATCAAGTTGCTGGAAAACATTTAAATCGTACCAGTGCCCACCGAACTGCCCTGCGCCGTAATTTGGCCGCTTCTCTGTTCGAACATGGAAACATTTTAACCACCCGCGAAAAAGCCAAATTCGTCCAGCCTTTCGCTGAAAAACTCATCACCCTCGCTAAAAAGGGCTCACTACATGCCCGACGTCGAGCCATTGCTCTTTTGCAGGATCGTGACATCTGCACCGTAGAAGATGGCCAACCCGTCAAAGTTACTTCCGTAATACAAAGGCTTTTTTCTGAACTTGGCCCCCAATTCAAAGATCGCAACGGTGGCTACACCCGAATCCTCAATCTGCCCCACCGACGCATCGGCGACAATGGTAAGCTGGTTTTGTTACAACTTATCGGCGAAACTGTATCTTCCCACGCCGTAAAAGCCACCACCGAATTCGCCGCGCCTCAAGTTGAACAATCTGCTCCTCCAACTGTTGATGAAACAACTGAAAACGTTGAAACTGATGAAAAGACTCCTGCGGACCAGCCTGAAGAAGCTCCTTCCGAAAGCACAGAAGAAGTACCCAAAAACGAATAACCTCATCAGCAGCCGCATAATTTTCATGGCAGCTTAGATTTTCAAGGACCTAAGCCATGTCGGATCAGTGCATTTTTTGCGAAATTGTCCATGGTAACATTCCTTGCGCCAAAATCTTTGAAGATGATCAGGTTCTTGCCTTTCTCGACATTGGCCCCATCAGTCCCGGCCATTGCCTCGTAATCCCCAAAAAACATTACGCCCGACTGGAACAGTGCCCCGCGGATTTAGCCGCAGCACTCGCAGCTCGACTCGGACCCATCGCCCAGGCCGTAATTGCCGCCGTCAATGCCCCAGGATACAACATCCTCAACAACAACCACCCCTGTGCCGGACAACTCGTCGAACACGTCCATTTTCACATCATCCCCCGCAATCCCGACGATGGACTTTTCGGACACTGGCCCGCCGGTAAATATCCCCCTGGCAAGATGGAACAAATACAACAAAAAATAACCGATTCACTCGCCCTCTGATTACCCTCGAAAAACCACCGCTCCCTCAAAGCCGTTGCTTAAACTGCCATACCGATAAATTCTTGCCCGGACACGCCGTATGAGCACCCGGAACCTGACCATGGCCGCGAATCTCACTGGTCGAAATGTGATACCGCTGCTGAAGAAATTGTACCAGCTTGGTCAACGAGTTCATCTGTGCTCTACTGGGCTGCGAAACCTCAAAATTGCCCACCAGACATATCCCAATCGTGTGCTCATTCCAGTAATTATCTGCACAATTCCTCGGCCGACAATGCGCCCCCGTACTTTGATCTTTCCAGCGATAACCAACTTCAACCGCACCATCCCTCCCGCCCCGACCGTTATCGATAACAAAATGATATCCCAGCCCGTCCCAGCCGTTGTTTCTTTTATGTATCTGATCAAATTGAGCCGCGTTCCCCGATTCGCTTGCTGAATGGTGGAGCGTAATCCCCCGCCAACGACGCTTATTCTCTACCGATGGCGAAGGCACCCAACCCAGTGGCCACTGACCTTGCGACTCTGCCGGATAGTCAACCCGCGGCGGTTTCTCCACCGGCAACGGCTTATAAACACCAACCACCGGCTTAACAGTCGGTTTTGGTAAGTAGTTCCTGTTCGGTTGACAACCCATCGCCCCCAATCCCAACAAAACCACCACAAACCCAAAAATCCCTTTTACCGCAAATTCCTGCTTAATCATATTTTGCCCATCCTTGGCTATTGCATTGGAAAACTGTTCTATCCTTGAACGCCCTTCACTTTGATCACCTCAAATGCCTCATTAACACCGCCGTACATTTCAAACAAATCATTCAGCCGCGTCGTTTTAAAAATTCGCATCACTGCCGGCTGAGGATTCACCAACGCCAAACCACCACCGCTCTCGCGACAACGAATGTGCGCCCGAATCAAACTGCCCAGTCCCACACTCGATGTAAAAGTCAAACCGCTCAGGTCTATCACGATCCGATTCCGCCCCATCGCGAATATCCCCGCCAGCCGACTCTCCAGTGCCGTTGTCTCACTGATATCCGCCGAACCTTTCAATTCAACCACAACCACATCGTCGCGCTCAACTACAGAAATTTCTAAGCCGCCTGTCATACCTTCCCGATCCCAAACACCCCTTAAACTCTAAGGTTTAATTTCTATCGAGTAGCTTGACTTGATTTTTGTCTCTCGCCGCTTTCACCCCGCCTTGCTGTATTTCACCAGGTGCAACTCGTTGCCGGTTTCGTTATAGATAACTTCGCTCATGTAGGCCCGCATCAACATTATACCTCTGCCGCTCGGATTCTCCAGGTTAGCCTGTGTCGTCGGGTCCGGTACTTTTTCCGGATCAAATCCTTTCCCCTCGTCCTCGATATAAACGTCAATCTTCTCCGGGCTTACCAAAAACCGAATCCGCACCCGCTTGGCCTTGTCATAACCGTTCCCGTGACGAATCGCATTGGTCAAACCCTCTTCCAGGCTCAACCGCAACGCAAACAGCACCTCCTCGTCATACCCAAAAGTCTCAGCAGATTCCACAATCAAATCTTCAACTTCTTTCGCCTGTTGAAAATCACTATCAATTGTTAATTCACGAATAGTTTCAGATGACATGCTTACATTTACCGATAATTGAGCACCAAACAATATCCTGCATCTATATTGTTTATTGGCCTTTAATCCAAACAAAACTCATTTTGATAGAGCAAATTAAACAAAAACCATTCTCGCCGCAATTCGCTTTTATTAGCCCCCTTATGCGGGCGATAACTCTTGTGGGCCCGGCCCGGTGTTCAACTGCCCGCACCGATTAACCGCTATCCAAAACTGCTGATTGCCAAATCTCGGCTCTCGTATATATCGAATAGCTTATTCAGCTTGGTAATCTCAAATATCTCATACAGATTCTTGCGTATCTCACAAAGCTTCAACTTGCCCCCGTGTTCCTCCGCCCGCTTGTTCAGACGTATCAACGTCCCCAACGCCATCGAACTCAGGTGCTTCACCCGCGCAAAGCTCAACACCATCTGGTTCGCAGAACCTTCCTCCAGTACACTAAACAATGATTCCGCTATCTCGCTGATGGTAATTTCGTCCAGTATCTCTTCATCGAGAAGCTCAACGATCTTAGCTTTCCCCTCATGTCTTACTTCAATTCTTGCTTGGTTTGTCATCTCGGGCCTCTGTTTTCATCCTTATATTTACTTTAACTCATAGCTACCAGGGCGGCTCGTAACCTCCGCCGGCTAAACGGTTATTCATCCATAAAACTCTTGCTTCCTCGTATCACAATATAGCATTCTAGGCTAAACAAACCGCTTTCTCAAGTCATTCTTTTTGCCCGTTTTAGCCGTTTTTTCGCTTAAAAATCCGCGTTTAGCCTCGTGCACTCGCCGTGCTGACGCTCACCCGCCAAGACGGGCTGGTCGCAGCTGGTTGCCAGTTACATTCTTACTTCCCCAGATTCCCCATCTCATATGCCACCAGCACTTTCCGCAGCAGCATATAGCTCATTCCCTGATATTTACTGATTATCCCCGATACCCGAAATTTCACTCCACCGAGACTGTCTTTGTAGTGCTTTTCCATCTCCTCCAACAGCCGGTTCGGTTGCAAACGCACCGGTGGCTCCGCCAAACTCGCTCCGTCCGACTCAAAATCGAAAAACCAGCATTCCTCTTCAGTACTGTAATTCAAACGACCAATCCGGTCGATTATCATGTATCCGTCTTTCCAGTCCGCCTGTTGGGTTTGCGTTCCCGTCGAAACCGTCTTTCTTACTTTCGGCAACTTTCGTTCAAATTGCTCTGACTGATCCTCCGTCAGCTCCAAAGGCCGTATCCGCGGCAAACCCATCAATGCCTCTCGCAATTGCTCCGGCAGCTTATCCTGTTCCTTCACGCTTTTCTCCCCGCTGGACTCCTCCTCTGCCGGACTCTTTACCCCAAATGTCTGCGCCAGCAAATCCTTCTTTGGCATCTTTTGCTGCTTCGGTTTCCCCCGGTCCCCAAACATCGTCAACTCCAGCACCTTCGTCGGCATCACAAAATTCCTGCCGTGATACACCGTCATCTCGCCCCATACGCGAAAATCAATATCCATTTTCACCCGCTCGCCCATCACCTGCGTCATCGTTGTCAGCCATTTGCTCGGCAACACTTCCAGCGGTGTCATAAACGGACTCGGCTCGCTAACCTTCTCCGTCTCCTTGGCCTTTGTATCCTGCGCCGCCAGCAATAGCTCGTTAAGCTCCTCAACCGGACTGTCGCTTCCGCTTACATCTCGAAACACCAGAAACCATCGCGTATCGCCGTCAAGCTTCACCAGCTTCGCCTGCCGACCGCCCACCATGTATCCCTCCGGCAGCAGCGGGGCTACCGGCTTAGCTTTAACCTCTCCATTTACCGTCGATGACTGCATCTCCCCAGCTACCGACATCCCACTCCCCGAACCACTCCCTACCCCAACCGCTCCCACCACCGGCTCTGCCTCAACCGCCTGACCCCATACCATCCCCACCTGCACCATCACCACACAAACCATTCCTGCCCAAAACAATCCTCTATTCATAACCTTACCTGCCCTGTATTTCATAATTTCATCCCTGATTCCAGTAAACCACGCCCTGCCCGCCGTTCCACCTGTCTTACATCAAATTGTAATGAGCGAAACCTTTTTCCTGATGTCAAGAAAATGGTCTAATGGCTCAAAATCGGCGTTTTTACAGAAATTTTCGCTTTTTCTATGACTTTCTCAAAGCTTCTGCCAACTATTATCATACCCCTCGCCATTAAAATAATCCACAGCTTTTGCCAACCACCCTCCCATTTACTCCGTGTTCCATCCGCCGTTTAACCACACCCTTGTTCCGCCGATTTCCTACCGTAATCCCGTACCGCTGGCATCCTGCCGGCATTCTTATGTACCGCTGGCATCCTGCCGGCATTCTTATGTACCGCTGGCATCCTGCCGGCATTCTTATGTACCGCTGGCATCCTGCCGGCACTCTTATGTACCGCTGGCATCCTGCCGGCATTCTTATCTTCTACCGTTGTCATGCCAATACCTTATACCACCGCATCCCAACCAACCAAATACCCGCCGCAACTCAGCTATTTTGATCTCTGCTATTCCTCTACCTCTCACCATTAACCCACTTGTGCTTTTTCGTAGCCATTCCTTTTCCCCTGCGCCGCCAGGCCAATCCGCTACCCAGCAATAACAGTACTGACATCCCTGGCTCCGGCACTGGTGTCATCATAAAAACACAAGGCTGGTCATTATAAGTCCCTGTTCCAACAATTTGCCCTGCATTGTTAATGTGTATCTCGCCGCCCAGATAACTCCATAGACTGTTTTTCGGAAAATAATCCTCCAATATTAACAATCCGCTTTCTTGGTCTATAAGAAAAGCATCACCGTAACCTCCAGGTAAAGTTCCAACGATTTGCCCGATATCATTAATATCTGTAGGTTCTCCTAGTTCAATGCCCATATCAAATATTTCCTTAGCTTCATTCCACCTGACACCGTAATGCCAGCTTTTGCCTACAATATTATCTGTGCTGTTTATTGCAAGAGCGATACTCGTTGTGTTTTCAAAAGTAAGAGAAATCCCACCCAAGTCCTGCATACCGGATATTTCATCCCATATAAACGCATGGTGATACATCTCCCGAATAGAAATGTAAGACGCCCCAACTATCCGTCCATTATCATTGATATCAGCTATTGGATAAATATCACCACCAAGATTGCCCAGGAGATCCAAACCATTTGTACTATCCCAAGTAGCTAGCTGGCCATCTTTCATGCCCGCAATTACTCCATGGTTATTTATTGCCCCCGGATACAATGGCAGACTTTCATTAATTACACCGGCAGTCTTCGACCATAAAAATTGATGTGAATCATAAAATCCTACAACTTCACCATTACGGTTTACTCCGTAAGCTTCTCCCCAGTCTTGTTGGTCACTAGTTTCAAAATCATTGCCTATATCAATAAATCCATCCGCTGAATCCCAATAGTATGGCCTTATTTCTTGTCTTTCTGAGAGGTAACTACCAACAATCGCCCCGTTGTCATTAATACCGTGAACTACGCCAATTTCGTCAAACGCCGATGTAATCTCATACTGCAAGTTGTCATTTATATAAATAATTTCATTAGCCTGAGCAATATTAGTGCCGATCACAACAATAAATGCTATCCCCACAATAAAGGGGTCAGGTACTTTTTTCCAATTTCTTTGTGGAAGTAATGTCTTCATCTGCTTTCCCCTATAGTCTCAACCAACACCTTAAAAGTCAGCCGGTGCGTGTGCTCCGTCGCATCCCCGCGCTGCCAAGCCTTATTAATTTCTCTAAGATACCCTTCAAATCCCATCATTCCCACCATTCATGTCTAAATATACTTCATTTTCTTCATGCTCTTCATGGTAAAATCTCTTTTGTGTTTTTTGTGCTTTTTCGTGGCTATTCTTAAACTTCAGGCTTCATCCTTCAGGCTTTCTTCTTCATGCTCTTCATGGTTAAATCTCTTTTGTGTTTTTTCCCCGCCGCGACGGGCCTGCCCCGACGAGTGCGTCTTTGCGTGAAAATTCTTTTTCTTCAATCTAAAATCTATAATCCAAAATTTATAATCTCTTTGCTTTCTTCGTTTCCTTTTGTTCAATATTCTTCTCCGCGTCTTCTTGCTGCGTCAGGCCTGCCCCGGCTTGCTGCGACGATGCGTCAGCATGGCGAGCGGGTGCTTTTTCGTGGCCGATTTTTCTGGCTTTTACCTAAAATCTAGCACCTGGAACCTAACACCTGTCAAATCTGCGTAAACTTGTCGCGGCGGAGCTTAAGCGAAGCCGGATCAGTGTAAATCAGT
>JAFGSR010000101.1 GCA_016934515.1 Sedimentisphaerales bacterium | reverse complement strand
GTAACAAGATAACAACCTATACAATAGTTATCGGACGGGCAGTGGTGAACTCTTCAGTCACAAAAAATTTAGATGCGGTGGCCCTGGCAATCGTCTGGTAGGTGGTAAAACGTCCGTGATGATTGATGGTGGGGGATGGTTAATTTGGGGAATGGGCTATTTTATGGCATTTAATTCAATTTTGATTTTTTGGTTGATTTGCTGGAAGTCGTGGCGGTTATTGAGGCCCCAGGCGTGTGCAGTGGCGGATTGGAGTGCGGATTCGAGGGATTTTTTCAGGGAGAGATTGAGGTATTTCCCGCGTAGGAAGCCGGCAAGCAGGTGGTCACCGCAGCCGACAGTTGATATTGCGGTTGGTACGGCGGAGTTAGCAGCCAGTGGACAGCGAGCGCGCCAGGCGGAATTTTTGGTCACTACCAGGGCACCTTTGGGCCCTCTGCTGATGAGGATGGTTTGAACCTGAGAGGTGAAAGATCGGGCGGCCCCGGCAAGGGCAGCAGGTTTATCCGGGATGGAGCGACCGAGCAGTTCGTTGAGTTCTTCGAGGTTGGGCTTGATAAGGTAGATGCCGCCGAGTGCGACGATTTTATGCAGAGCCGGGCCGGACGAATCGATTACCAATCGAGCGCCAAGATCGCGGCAGGATTCGATGAGTTCGATTACGTGGGGGAAATTTTCGTTGTGGGGAATCGAACCGGAGAAGACGCAGAAGCAATTGGGTGTGATGATTTTGGTTAGTTGGTTGTGAAGTTGTCGAAGTGATTTGCGGTTCAGCAGGAGAGCGGGGGCACGGAGATGCATTTCGCGGCAGCGGCTGGTGTCGATGAGGGTGATGTTTTGGCGGGTGGAACCGGGAGCGGTGGTCATGCAGAGGTTGAGCAGTGGAGCCAGGGATTTTAGGTTTTGGCGCATCTGGGGGTAATCGGCTCGGCCCCAGAGCCCGGCGGCGGTGGAAGGAATTTCCCTGTGGGCCAAGGCACGGGAGACATTAAGGGCTTTGCCGGCGGGCTGGGAGGTTTGGCTGGTGAGCTTCTGATGGCAGGACCAGTTCAAGCCAGGTGCCCGGCAGGTGATGTCCCAGCAGGGAGACAGGCCTACAGTTATAATATTGATTCCCGCAGGTGTGGGAAGGGTACTTTTTGTTTTCCGCAACATATTCTCTAAGTTTGCCGATCATTCTCTAATTTTTTTACGGTTTTTATGCAAAAGATAAAGCTTACAAGCGGTAAATATAGGTCGGCAAGAAGATAATCTTGAGTGGGACGGGAGCATTGCTGATGGTTATGGGACCAGAAACAGCAGTGGCGATCAGATTTGATGCGTGGTAAAAAAAGCTGCGGGGTGGCTTGTGAAAGTTAATTTCTTGTATATTAATGGTTTATAGGTTTACAGGAGTTGGGGATGGTAAAATTTCTGCTTGTCATGAACCTGATTTTCTGCTATCATTATTAGTTCGCATAATTTGGATAAACTGAAAAAGCTAACTTAAAATTCAACGTTGTCAATTTGTTGCCTGGGACAAAAAAACTTATGAAGAAGTTCTGAGGCTGGATAAGGAGTTAAGATGACAAAGGCGCCATGGATTGATTACCGTCCGGAGATCAAGGTACTTGATTGTACGGTTCGTGATGGTGGTTTGATTAATAACCATTTGTTTGAAGACGGCCTGGTGAAGGCGGTTTATGATACCTGCATAGCGGCGGGAGTCGATTATATCGAGCTGGGTTACAAGGGGGACAAGAAGATTTTTGCGCCTGATAAGCACGGAGCCTGGAAGTATTGCGCTGAAGATGATATTCGGCGGATTGTAGGTGAAAATGAGGCGGATATCAAGATATCGGTGATGGCTGATGCGGAAAAAACCGACTATAAACGCGATATTGAACCGCGGGAAAAAAGCGTTATCGATATTATTCGGGTGGCGACTTATATCCATCAGATTCCTACAGCGGTGGACATGATTAAGGACGCTCACGATAAAGGTTACGAGGTGTCGGCGAATCTGATGGCGCTTTCAACGGTGCAGGATCGGGAGTTGGACGAGGCGTTACATATTTTGGCGGAGAGTCCGGCAGATGTGCTGGTAATTGTCGATAGTTACGGCACGCTGTATTCGGAGCAGGTACGTGATTATGCCAAACGTTTTCTCAAGGCCGCTAAGGGAACCGGCAAGGAAGTGGGGATTCATGCGCATAATAATCAGCAGTTGGCTTATGCCAACACGATTGAAGCGATAATTGTGGGGGTGAACCGTCTGGACGCTACGATTAACGGTATTGGTCGGGGAGCGGGCAACTGTCCAATGGAACTGTTGTTGAATTTCCTGAGAAATCCGAAATTCAATTTGCGGGCGGTAATCCAGTGCATCCAGGATCATTTCATTGATTTGGGTAAGGAAATGGAATGGGGAGCACTGATACCTTACATCATTACAGCCCATTTCAATCAACACCCGCGTAGTGCCATCGAGATGCTGGACAGCGACAAGCGGAATAACTATGTTGAGTTTTACGATCGCTGGAATGAGGCTTGATCGGTCGGATACCAGAGGCACGCATTAAGCCAGAAGTGACAGTGGGGGGGGCGTAAATGTTGATGTTCACCGGTCTTGCCGGTGAACCGGAGGCGGTAAGGGCCCAGGGCAGGGGAAAACTATCCCTTCTGGTGCAGGAATACCATCCTGGTGGGTGGCTGGATAGAACGATGGGGTGATTCATTTCTGCTTGCTTTGGGGGTGAATATTTAATAGAATTACGTTTCTGTAAGGATTTAATGGAATTAGTTTTGTAATTAATTGATTTGGAGAGACTTATGGCAGACTACCGGGATCTGGACGGCAAGATGATAAGACTGGCTAAACAATCGTTGAAGATGTGTGCCGCTGCGGGCAGTGGGCATCCATCCAGCGCTTTATCACTGGCACATTTGACGACGGCGTTGATGTACCGGGTGATGCGTTACGATCCGAAGGATCCCTGGAATACCGGTTCCGACCGGTTGATTCTGTCGGAAGGACATGCGGTGCCGATAGTTTATGCGGCATATTGTGATCTGGAAGGGGTGGCAGGGACGAGAGAAAAACCTGTTACGTTGAAATTCGATGACGCTTTGACGCTGCGCGAGGCAGACAGTTTGCTGGACGGTCATCCCAGTCCGGCGGTGGGATTTCCGTTTTTTGATGCGGCGACCGGATCACTGGGTCAGGGGCTGTCAGTGGCAGCGGGTCTGGCAGGCGCGGCGCGGCTGGATGGTTCGGACCGGAAAATCTACTGCATCATCGGGGACGGTGAAAGCCGCGAAGGGCAGATCTGGGAAGCGGTGGATTTTGTCGTCGATCATAAGCTCACGGCTGTGCGGATGATCTTCAACTGCAACGGTCAGGGGCAAAGCGATTATGTTTCGCAGCAGCAAAGTGCTGAGTTACTGGAGAAAAAGCTGCTGGCTTTTGGTTGTGAAGTTAAGGTTATTGACGGTCACGACTGGGACGAGGTAATTACGGCGTTGGAGGCGGCAGCGACTGACAAGCCGATAGCGATAATAGCCAAGACGGTTAAGGGTTGGGGCAGCACGGAGCTGCAGAGTAAGAATTATCACGGTAAGCCGATCAAGGGTGAATTGTTGGATCAGGCGATAGCGGACCTGGACGCTATTGCAGCCAAGTTGGGCGCTTCTGAGGACGCTCAGGCTTTTGCGGCGTCCAAGCCTGCCAAGCTAAGTAAGAAAGCCGACGGGGGCAGGATTTCGGCTGGTTCGTTCGCGGCGGCGATGAAGGATGCCGGGCTGGAAAAAGCTCTGGAAGCCAAAAAGCTGGCGACCCGTCGGGCTTATGGAGTGGCGCTGGCGGCGTTGGGTGCGGCTGATGAGCGAGTAGTGGCGATGGACGGTGATGTTCAGGGTTCGACGTTCGCGAATATGTTTGCCGCGAAATACGGGGATCGGTATTTTGAGGCCCGGATAGCAGAGCAGAACATGATATCGGCGGCTGCTGGTCTGGCGGCGGCGGATAAGATTCCGTTTGTTTCCAGTTTTGCCAAGTTCCTGGTTCGTGGTTACGATCAGTTGGAGTTGGCGGTTATCAGCAGGGCGAATATCAAACTGTGCGGTTCCCACGCGGGAGTTTCGCTGGCGGCGGACGGACCGAGCCAGATGGGACTGCCGGACATGGCGTTCATTCGTTCGTTTGCGCATGCCCAAAATGGTGACGGCACACCGGCCATTACGGCTTTTTGCCCGTCGGACGCGGTGAGCGCTTTTAAGCTGACGGAGTTGATGGCCAATACCCAGGGTGTTTGCTACATGCGAACGCACCGTCCGGATGTGGAATTTCTTTATGATGAGGATGACAGTTTTGAGGTGGGCGGTTTCAAGAAGTTGACTGATGGCGGCGATCTGGTGATAGTGGGCAGCGGTTACATGGTGCACATTGCCAAAGCGGCGATGAAAATTTTGGCCAAAGCGGGAGTGTCCGCCACGTTGGTCGATGCCTATTCGATGCCTTTGCAAACCGATGGGATTCTCGAGTTGGGCAGCAGTTGTAACGGCAGAATTCTGGTGGTGGAGGATAATTACATCGGCGGAATTGCCGACGAAGTTACAGCGGCGGCAGCGCGGTCGGGAGAATCTATAACGGTGGAATCGATGTTTGTGCGCAAGGTGCCCAAGAGCGCCCGGACGCCGGAAGAGACGCTGGCGATGGTGGGCCTGACGGTCGATGATATTGCCGGTGCGGCTCAGGCGATGTGTAAGTGATCCAGACCGAACAATGTTTTTTTGTGTTGGTTCAGATAGAAATTCTGATTACTGAACAAGCCCGTTTAGGGTGCTAAATAAACTGGAGAAAATTATGCCACAACAACTTCATGGTCAGTTGCAGGTGGGCAGCGAGCGTTACGGCATCGTGGTTAGTCGTTTCAATGAGTTCATCACCTCCAAGCTGCTTGAGGGCGCGATAGATTGCCTTAAGCGTCACGGGGCCAAAGATGAACAGGTAACGGTTTTGTGGGTGCCGGGTTCGTTTGAGGTACCGGTGGCGGCCAAGCGGATGGCCCAGAGCGGTAAGTTCGCGGCGGTGCTTTGTCTGGCGGCGGTTATTCGCGGGCAGACTTCGCATTATGAACAGGTTTGTCAGCAGGTTACCCGCGGAGTTGGCGAGGTTGGTCTGCAAAGCGGGGTGCCGACGATGTTTGGGGTGATAACCTGCGATACGCTGGACGAGGCGATTGACCGGGCCGGGGCCAAAGGGGGCAACCTGGGCTTCAATGCCGCAGCAGGCGCAATTGAAATGGTTCAGGTGCTTGGTCAACTGGACGGGATTGATTAATTCGGGAAAAACTGTTGGTAATTATTGTCTTAAAGCGTCACTCCTGCGCGGATATTGTTCGGAGCATGTACTGATAACGCTTGAGTTTTTGCTTACGTGACTCTATATGTCCCGGTTCGTTGTGCTACAAACCCATTGAAAGCAACAATATACAATTCGAGCTGTCGGGAATTTTTACCTGGTTTGAGTAGAAAAATTTATGAAACGACCGATTAATTCGTCTGGAAGTTCAAAGCAACATCATAGTCGCTCCGGCGATCCGCGCAGTTTGGCGCGTCGTCTGGCATTGCAGTTTATTTACCAGTTGACGGTGCAGCGCGGGGAGAATCTGGATCAGATTGATAGCTTTTTGGAGGAAAATTGTGAAAATTCACAGGCTAGCGAACCGGCCAAGCAGTTGATACTGGGCAGTTGGCGTAAGATAAACGAGCTGGACCAGTTAATCCAGGCGGTCAGCAGCAATTGGGACCTTAGCCGCATCAGCCTGGTGGACCGATGTGATTTACGTCTGGCGGTTTATCAGTTGCAGGCCTGTCCGGAGGTTCCGCCGCGAGTGGTGATTAATGAGGCGGTGGAATTGGCCAAGGAGTTCAGTACCGCTCAGGCACCGGCTTTTGTGAATGGGATACTGGATACGATCTGGCAGAAAATGAAACAGCAAAGTGATGACCGTGGTGCTGTTGACGAAAAAAGTGATATTGATGAAAAAAAGGATAGTTTGTAAAAAACAACAGGAACCACAGGAACGACAGGAATAACAGTAAACCATGGCATTTTTTTCAAAAACACTGGATAAATTAAAAAACGGACTGGCAAAAAGTCGCAAAAAAATCAGCGATTCGTTGACAACGGTTTTGACTTTGGGGCGGAAAATTGACGAAGAGTTGCTGGAGGAGCTGGAAGAAAAGCTGATCAGCGACGATATTGGGGTGGAGACGACGCTGCAGATTATCGAAGATTTGCGAGCGGCGTGGAAAGAGCGGAAGATTTCTTCCGCCGAAGACGTGGTACCGTTTCTCAAGCAGGAGTTGATTGAATACTGGCCGCAGTGTGATCGGGAGTTGAACTTTGCTGAGTCGGGCCCGACAGTGGTGATGGTAACCGGGGTCAACGGCAGCGGTAAAACCACCAGCATTGCCAAGCTGGCGTATCTTTTGAGCAGCCAGGGCAAAGAGGTGGTGCTGGCGGCGTGCGATACGTTTCGGGCCGCGGCGGTGGAGCAGTTGTCGATCTGGTCGCAGCGGACGGGAGTGCAGATCGTTAAACATCAGCAGAACAGCGACCCGGCGGCGGTGGCGTTTGACGCCTGTGAAGCAGCTTTGGCGCGTAAGGCGGATGTGCTGCTGGTTGATACCGCCGGCCGACTGCATACACAGAAAAACCTGATGATGGAACTGAGTAAGATTCGCAACGTAATTACCCGAAAAATTCCCGACGCCCCGCATGAAGTTTTGCAGGTGCTCGATGCCACGACCGGCCAGAACGCCATCAACCAAGCCAAGATGTTTAGCGAGGCCGTCGATGTAACCGGAATTATGTTAGCCAAGCTGGACGGCACCGCCAAGGGCGGCATTGTAGTGGCGATCCGCAATCAGATAAACATTCCGGTCAAGTTCGTCGGCCTGGGAGAAAAGCCCGAAGATATCGAACCGTTCGACCCGGAAACTTTTGTGGAGGCGTTGTTTAGTTAGGGTCCAGGGTTCTGGGTCCAGGGTCCAGGGTAAAAGATAGGATAGAGATTTGGCTCTGCAAAGTTATAGAGATTTGATAGTTTGGCAAAAGTCAATTGACTTAGTTGTTTCTGTCTATCAGTTAGCAAAAAAATTTCCTGACGTTGAGAAATACGGTTTAACAAGCCAGATAAGAAGAGCTGCTTCTTCAATCCCTGCTAATATTGCCGAAGGGTATGGGCGTACGCACCGCGGAGATTACTTGCGTCATCTATCATTTGCAAAAGGTTCACTTTATGAACTTGAAACACATCTGGTAATTGCTGTACGGTTGAATTATATCGATCGTGAGGAAATAAAAAACATATGGGATTTAGCCCAGGGTGTTGGTAAGATGTTAAATAAATTGATGAAGTCGCTTACGTAGAAAAAGAATTGTTTTTTACCCGGAACCCGAGACCCAGAATCCTGGACCCTGTACCATGCCAATATACCAGTACAAATCAATCGGTAAGGGCTGCGAATATTGCAGCAAAGGTTTCGAGCAGATGCAATCTATGAAGGATAAGCCGCTGACCAAATGCCCCAAGTGCAGCGGTAAGGTTAAAAAAGTACCTGCCCTTTTCAGCGGTTACTCCCCCCTACTTTCCGACAGCAACCTGCGTGACAAGGGCTTTACCAAACTGGTCAAGAAGGACAAAGGAACCTACGAAAAAACCACTTAAATAATCTGTTTACAGATTACGCTGTTGGACAGGGATTTAATCGCGAGCAAGCCTAGATGGTGAATGTCTGTATTTTTGGGAAGCGTATATGCACCAGGAAAAGCATCGCATTAAGAATTTCGGAAGCATATTATTGGCACATCCGAAATTCCCGTTTTTGCTTGCATTGGCGGCAATGATATTAACGCTTGGTTCTCTGAGTGTCGGTATAGTAATGGATGATTGCTGGCACTGGGTGGCACTTACAAAAACGGAAATTTTTGACGGTACGCTGCCGGGGCATTTTGGCTCCGGCCTGGATATTTTTCGTTTTTTGGACGGAGATCCGCAACATAACTTTGCCCTGATGGACTCAGGCGTGATTCCGTGGTGGACTGTCAGGGATATTAAAGGAGCTTTTTGGCGGCCTTTGACATCAGTTACACATTGGCTGGATTATAAACTTTGGCCGGAATATCCGGTACTGATGCACCTGCACAGTGTTTTATGGTATGGCTTATTGGTAGTTGTGACTGCTTTGCTCTATCGCAGGTTTATGGGATTAACCTGGATGGCGGGATTGGCGGCATTGCTTTTTGCCGTCGATGATGCACATGGGACGGCGGTGGGATTTCTGGCTAATCGTAATGCTTTGATAGCTACTTTTTTCGGAGTGTTAGCTTTAATTGCGCATCATCGTTGGCGCAACAGCAACTGGCGGGCAGGATTAGTAGTGGGGCCATTGTTTTTGCTGCTAAGTTTGCTGTCAAAAGAATCGGGCGTAGGAATTTGTGCTTATTTGATAGCATATGCGTTATGTCTGGATCGGGGAAGTTTATGGCAAAAAGCTAAAACGTTATTGCCGTATGTTATAGTAGTGATTGGCTGGCGAATTATCTGGTCGTGGCTGGGCTATGGGGTAAACGGTATAGGGTGGTATATCGATCCGATTTGTGAACCTGTACGCTTTCTCGCTTTTTTGCCACAGCGTTTTATCATTTTGTTGCAAGGTCAATGGTCTTTGCCGCCGGCGGATTTTTTCCTGTTTATGGGAGCAAAAAAAACCTGGCTTTTGTCGAGTGCTGTAGTTTTAATTTTCCTCCTGACGATTGTAATTTTTCCGTTGTTGCGACATAATCGCCAGGGGCGTTTTTGGGCGTTGGGGATGCTTCTGGCCGTGATCCCTGCTTGTACGACGGCACCTTCGGATCGGCTGCTGTTTTTTGTGGGGATTGGGGCGATGGGAGTGCTGGTCCAATTCTGGTTTTTTGTTTTCAGTCCAAATTCGGATAAGCCAAAAAACCTGCCGTGGCGAGGGATTGCGAAATTTTTAGCAATAGTAATGATTCTGGTTCATTTGATTGTAGCTCCGATTTTTTTATACCTGCGGGCTACGTATCCTTTCGGACCTCCGGATGCGGTGGAAAAATATCATGTTCGGATTGATGCAGATGACAATGTTCTACAGCAGGATCTTATTATTGTAAATCCTCCGGTTCCTATGTTAGTCGGCTACTTTCCTGTTATGCAGAAGATGGCTTCGTTGCCGGTGCCGAAACGTATGCGGATCTTGTCTTCGTTTTCGTATTCGGTGGAAGTTTTTCGACAAGATGAGAACACCCTGATTGTTCGCCCGGAACATGGATTTGTTAAATACCATATCGACAAGCTATTTCGTAATGAAAACAGCCCTATGTCGTTAGGCGAGCAGGTAAAATTGACGGGGATGACGGTAAAAGTAACAGAATTGACCGACGACGGCCGAGCTGCCGCGGCACAATTCACTTTTGGTGTACCTTTGGAAGATACCTCCCTGCGATGGATAAAATGGGATCAGGATTGCTTTAAACCTTTTTCTCCTCCCGCTATCGGCCAAAGTGTAAAACTTAAATTCAGGTAATCAGTTCATATTGGATTATTTGCACTGTATGGGCAATTGCTTTAAGTTGTACTCCAATCGCCTTCCCATTCAGTGAGCACAGGCAAAGAAGCAAAAGGCATCTTTGGCTATCCGTTTCAGTGCAAATGGTAGCTGAATTTCATGATGCGGGGGTGGACCATTTTTTCGTAGTCGGTTAGTTTCAGCCGGACGGCCTGGTCGTGTTTGCCGGACTGGAAAAGGATGTAGCCGTCTTTGCCGAGGTTTTCGTCCATCAGGGTAGTCATGCCGAAGAAGTTGCCAAACGGTGGTTCGGCGCCCAGTTCGCAATCGGGAAAGAGCTTGGCCATTTCCTTTTCACTGACAAGTTGAACTTCACCGGCATCGAGCTGATTGCGGAGCTTGTCCAGGTCCACCTTGCAGCAGGCGGACAAAACGCACATATAGTATTTGCCGTCGGCCTGGACGATGACCGGTTTGGCGACGTTGACCCCGGGGGTGTGTTCCTCGGCGGCCATTTGCTGGGAGGTGAAGGCGGGTCGGTGCGCGCAAAGCTGAAAATCTACATGTTTTTCTTTTAGAAAATCGACGAGTTCCATGATTTGATCTCCTCAAACATAACCTACAAGTGAAAAGTTCCGGTTTCTGGACAAAACTACTTGAAAGTCAAAGCCGCCTAAAAACGAATACTCTTAGGTTTGGCCCGGAGCGCAACAAGGTCTCTGCTACTTAATTATAAACCGGAAATTGCCCGAGGCCAAACCGGTAGCGCTGATTTTTTTAACCTGTTTAAATTAAAGACTTTATATTTCTGAGCAGGCTGATTTTTAAGCGGAATCAAGTCAGTCTCGCCAGTAATTCGGCGTTGGAAGGGTGCCTTTTGAGGGTTTTTACGAGGGTATCGACATCCTGTCCGACGGGAAGGGAATCCAGGTGGCGGCGCAGGCGATAGATTTTGTCCAGCTGGGATTGTTCGATGAGCAGCTCTTCCTTTCGGGTGCCGGACTGGGCAATATCGATGGCAGGAAAGATTCGGCGGTTGGCCAGTTGCCGGTCCAGGGTTAGTTCCATGTTGCCGGTGCCTTTGAATTCCTGGAAGATGACTTCGTCCATTCTGCTTCCGGTGTCGATCAGGGCGGTGGCGATGATGGTCAGCGAGCCGTTACCTTCGATGTTGCGGGCGCTGCCGAAAATTTGCTTGGGCAGTTGCAAGGCGCGAATGTCCACGCCGCCGGACATGGTTCTGCCGCTGGATTTGGTCCAACTGTTAAAAGCTCGCCCGAGCCGGGTGATCGAGTCGAGCAGCACGACAACGTCGCGGCCGAATTCGACCTGCCGTTTGACTTTTTCCAGGGTCAGTTTAGCGATGCGGACGTGGCTGGCAACGTCTTTATCATTGCTGGAAGCCAGCACCTGCCCTTTGATAGTGCGTCGCATGTCGGTAACTTCTTCGGGTCTTTCGTCGATGAGCAGCACGACCAGGTCGATTTCAGGGTGGTTAGTAGTGATGCCGTTGGCGATTTGCTGGAGCAGAATGGTTTTACCGGTTCGCGGCGGGGCGACAATCAGACCGCGCTGGCCTTTGCCGATGGGAGTGAGCAGATCCATAACGCGCATACCCAGGGGTTCCGGCCCGGTTTCCAGACGAATCATCTCGTTTGGATCGATAACAGTAAAGTCGTCAATATTTTTAAGTTCGATATAATAGTCGGGATCATGGCCGTTTATGGCGGTGATTTCTTTTACGGCATTATTGGTGCCTCGTTTGCCATCAGTAACGGCTTCGATCAGGAGCCCTTCGCGGAGTCTGAGGCTTTTTATGGTATCACGGCTGACAAAGGGATCGGTCGGTACGATACGCAGATTATTCTCGTTATCGCGCAGGAAACCGTGGCCCCGATCACTGATTTCCAAAATGCCGGTTACTTTTTCAGTCTGGCTGGATATTTTCGCCATTTGTCCTCTTTCCAAACAGGTTAGCATTGCGACTTAGGATGTTTTCGGAACAATCCCGCCCTGAAAACGCCCGTCGAATCTCCCGCCCAAATCATAATAAGCACTCCAGAGCAGTTTGTCGAGAGATATCCTGGAAGATTTACCGCCCAAAAATTCCACAATTCCAATTACTACAGCATCACCTGCTGTACCAGGGAAGTGCTTTATCGATCTTTTTCCCTTTTTTTCTTTGAAAATCGCCGAATTTTAGCGACTTACTTTTCTGTTGGCCTGGCAGAAGGCACCCATCAATTCCATGGCTTTTTGGCTGTTTTCAGCCGAACCGTCCTGTTTGGCAAAGGCGTCAACCATCTCCAGCAGTTCAGGCGCGACAGGTTTCATACCGTATTCGTGCATGACGTTGACGATGCCGGCGTCGAGCCCGTATTCCATGGCTTTGGCGACGTAGGCACGGCAGATGCCGATTTTGCGGGCCGGCAGGTCACGGGTGCAATTTGATACACCCAGTGAAGTGTGGACACCTTTCATGACAGAATCGGTCATGATTTTGCGGATGGCTTCGAAGGCGCGATAGGTGTAGCCGGGGGTGTCGGGCATCATCGGCATGTCAATGGCCAGGGGAAAAACCGTAGAGTCTAAAAACAGATCATCCGGCTGGTAATTATATTTCCCGGTAGCTGCGTCGAAGATTTTGCGGGCCATGTTGTAAAGGTCGTTAACGGCATAAGAGCCGTCGGTTCCGGCAACCTGATCGTCCACGAGCAGGCCGATCATTTTGCAGGGGTATTTCTGACCCAGGGGCAGAATATCGTCCATGGTGTAGGTTTTTACCGAGTTGACCAGCGGTTTGGCAATGTCGGCCGGGGCGTCTTTGTACCACTCCTCCAAACCCCCTATGAGGACGTTATCGTCGCTGCTGTCGATGCAGACGGGAATACCCATGCCGTATTTGCGAACCAGGCGGACATATTTTCGCATCAGATCAACCGAGGTTTGGGGGTCGTCTTCACCGAATGCGTCAACATTGATAGCGATGTAGTCGGCGCCGTTTTGAGCCTGGCTGGAAATGATAGAGATGAGATAGCTCAGGGCGCCGCTGGGTTTTTCGTAAGCACCGTCGCCGGCATTAATCAGTTCTTTCATAGCGGCGCCGGGTTTGGGAATGCTGGCGTGGAGACTTTCACCGATCTGGATGAGGGGACGTTTGCGGGTGTGGTCGCGACCGAAGAGATTATTCAGAATGGAAGAGGTCCCTTCCAGGCTGGGATTACGCGAGGGATTGATGGTGGCGGCGAGTTTTTTGAGACCCGTTTCACCTTCGCTGGCGGCGGCTTCGTAGATGAGTTCGCCGACGCAGGGAATATCCGGATTGTTGCCGCAGGTGCCGTCAGGATTGGCATCGCCGCAGGGGGCGTTGTCCAGCCCTTTTTCGCAGCGACCGAACGTGCACAGGCTGAAGTTTTCATGAAGGAAACAATCGCCGCAATCTTCGCAATGAAACAGCAGCGATTTCATGGGTTTTTCGAAGCTGCTGTGGAAGAAATGGGTCATCCCTCCGGTGCCTTCACGCATTCCCTTGCTCAGGCCGAGAAAACCGGTCAAAGGTTTGTTAAGACGTTTGCCGGGTTCAAAGAAAGTTTTATGGAAGCAGTTAAAATTCCTTTTACTTAAGGTTGCCTTGGGGCGGGAAAGTGCCCGGCGATTGCCGCTGCTGTCGTAGAGATAAAAACCATTTTTGACACCAAAATCGAGATTGTCGGCGTAATCACGCCAGTTGCTGCCGATTTCCCTGGCTTTCTGGACAATTTCCAGCAGCATATCAAAATCCATCAAACCGCCCAGATCAACGCCCACCGTACCCAGGTCGCGGAACATCGCCATTTGCTGAGCGGCACGTTCGATCTGCTGATCGGGGGTTTCTTTACCGAGTTTTTCGAAGAGTTCCCTGGTAACCACACACCCCATAAGTTTGCCTTCGTACATCAACCGTGGTGCCGGGGTCATCGTGGTGAGGGTGTAAACGTTACCCATTACCGGGGCGTCAATGCCTTCTTCGGTCATGTAACGGAACAGTTCTTCGCATTTTCGCCAGTCCCAGCCCAACTGCGTGATAAGACAGTCAGCACCGGCCTTGATCTTCTTAGCCATTTTGTAGTACTGCTGCATCTGCGACGCTTCGGTGTATTTGTATTGAGAAACTGCCGCAGCGATGAAAAACTGGTGAACCTTGTCGAACTCTCCCGGATTGGCACGGTCGTAAGCCTGGTTGTTCATCTCTTTGATCAACTTGATCAGGCCGATGGATTCGATTTCGAAGACACCCTTGGAGCTGACGGGTTTGTCTCCGGTCAAAGCCAGCACCGATCGAATCCCCAGTTTTTGCAGGCCAATGAGATAGGTCTTAATGGCATCGACGTTCATGTCTTTGCAGGTTACGTGCGCCATGATGTCGAGGTCATTCCAAAGACC
Source organism: Sedimentisphaerales bacterium (assembly GCA_016934515.1). Lineage (GTDB taxonomy): Bacteria > Planctomycetota > Phycisphaerae > Sedimentisphaerales > SM23-30 > JAFGSR01. The sequence continues at coordinate 16,103 of JAFGSR010000101.1, read as the reverse complement.
TTTTTTATCCAGAACGGCAAAGATGTCCGCCGGACTCATCGATGCTACCCCGGAGGGGCTTTGGGGAATGGTTATGCCCTCGACGACGATGTCGTTGGGTAACTGATCTTTCTTTTCCGCGTAGCCGGTGAGAAATTTTTCAAAATTGCTCAGATTGTGACCCGGCAGGGGTACATATTCAGCCGAAACGATAAATTTATCCCCGGCAGCGATTAACTCTTTAATTGAAGCACCATTTTCTGACATAATATTCTTCCCATTCAACAAAACATAAACTTATGCTACTCCATACTTTATAGCAAAACCGCCCAAAAACCTCAGCAGTGAATCTCTCAAAGAGGCCCAGCTTATACCATAAAAAGCCGGTTTGCAACACGGATAATTCCGCTGATTATAAGTTCGTAGCACCATAAGAGTAGTGATATCTGTCACAATGCGTGTTAAAGCTACCATAATAAGTTTATTTGTACAGAGTCCACTTGATGCCAATTGGTGGATTAGGTGCTTTAAATGTTTACTATTTAAAAAATTTATGTCTATAATCGCAAATAACCGGCATATGCTATTTACGCTTGTCTTGGATGGTTGGGATGATTAAAATCAGAAGGAATTCAGTTCGGAACAGGATCGTCACTATATGTTACGGGTAAGCTAATGAGTCTTAAAAGAAAAAGCAAAAAATTCAGAACGGGCCGAATATATTTTTGGCTGTTAATCCTGCTTATTTCTGTGGTTATGAATATTTCAAATCATTTCGTGCACTCCGAACAGGATAATCCGGTTGTCACCGCCGTTACGGAAACCACCTCCGGGGTCCTTAGCGATCAGGGCATTTCCGAGAAACCAAATGGTGAAAAAACCGCAGCGGTGATTACGATTTCAGAAAATTTCAACAAAAAGGAATTGCTCTCGGTCCAGAAGCAGATCGACCGGGCAAGGGACCAGGGCTGCCGAACGATAATTTTTGAATTTTCCGGTCGGGGGCAATCATTTACCAATTTTTCGCAACTGGCAGAGTTGATTGACGATTTGGCAACCGGAGAAAAAATCAGGACAATCGCGTTTGTACCGGATCAGGCCAAGGGCATGAGTATGCTGGCGGTCTTTGCCTGTCGGGAAATTGTCGCCGGCAAGTTCGCCCAACTGGGCCAAATTGCTGATCCAGACCAAGCGGGCAAAAGAACCAAGACCGGTTCTTCTGGGGTGGATGTTCAAAGTTTGCAGGTCAAGGCTGTCGGTTTTGCCCTCTCCGCCGGCCACGATCCCCTCATTGCCCGGGCGATGACTGACAAACGCATGATTCTCTATCGCATCGAGCGGCAGGGCCAGACCAAGCTGGTTGATCAGTCCGGTTTCGAAGAGCACGTTCAGCAAACTCAGCAGCCCTGGCGGATGAAAGGTTCCGGGCCGCTGGCAGGAGCCGATCAGGTGTTGCTGCTGGATGGTCAGCAGGCCTTGGAGGTGGGGCTTATCCGGAATAACACCGCCGACCTGGATGAACTGGCCGAGATATTCGCGGTTAAGCTGCTTAAAACGAAAACTGACAGTCGAACCGACATAGCTTCTGACGAAGCTGCCGATGAAGAGCTGGCCGAGCAGAAGACTTCATGGGACAGCCGCCCGGATCCGAACGCTCCAGCCAAACCGCCCAAGGCAGTGGTGATTACGATTGCTGATATGGTGGATAACGGGCTTTATGAATCGCTCAAGCGGCGGACTCAGGCAGCCATCGACGCAGGCGCCACTCACATCATTTACCAGGTTGACACCGACGGCGGACTGGTCAGCAGCGCCCGGGACATCTGGTATTACTTTATGCACGATGTCAATCTCAAGGTCCATACCGTCGCTTACGTGCGCAGCCGGGCCCTGTCCGCCGGGGCAATGATTAGTGTCGCCTGCAATGATATCATTATGAAAAAAGCTACCCAGATCGGCGACTGCGCTCCGATTACGCTGGGCGGTCAACTGGAAGGGGTTGAACGGGAAAAGATCGAGTCGGCCCTGCGCAAACATTTCACCGACGCCGCCGAAATCAATGGCTATCCTGCCGCACTTTGCCGGGCCATGGTCAGCATTCATCTGCAGGTTTATCGTTATAAAAATCTGGAAACCGATAGCTGGGATTATTTTGATGACGACGGCAATGGCGAAAATTTACCCGATGGTTTCCCTTACGATCTGGAAAGCGCCGAATTGGTGGTTCGTGAAGGTGAATTGTGCACGTTAACCGCTGATAATGCCCTGAAGTATGGAATTTCCCGGACCGTGGTAGAAGGACTCGATGAACAGGCAATAGAAAAGGTATTCAAGTTTCTGGAACAACGCGATCAAATCAAGTTTTCCCGCCCGATCGCCGTGTTGGAAACTAACTGGTCCGAGACCATGGTACGCTGGATTGCCAGCCCGGCAGTCGCGGGGATATTGATGCTGGTAGCCATGCTGGGAATTTATGTCGAACTCAACAGCCCGGGCCTGGGACTGCCCGGGGCCGTCGCGCTCATTGCCTTGACGATTCTGTTCGGCAGTAAATACCTCATCGGCATGGCCAACTGGTGGGAAATCGCCTTCTTCATCATCGGCATGGGACTTTTGGTTCTGGAAATCTTTGTCATCCCCGGTTTCGGCATCGCCGGAATTTCCGGTATCCTGCTCATGGTCTTTTCCCTCGGAGCCATGATGGTTACCAACTCCCCGTCGGAGTTTCCCCTGCCTGCCACCGAACTCGACTGGCAAAATTTTGAGGCACACCTGCTTTGGACCATGGCCGGTTTTTTAGGATTCATAGTCTGCGCCTACTTTTTCGGCAAATATTTCACCCGCATTCCCATTACCAACCGACTGGTACTGCCCGCTCATGATGATCCGGTCTCCGCCCGTTCCGGCGGCGCAGCAGCTCCTTCGGCGAAACTACCCGTCACGGTTGGCCAAAAAGGCATCACCCTGAGTTCTCTGCGACCGTCGGGCAATGCACGCTTCGGCAACCAGAAATTGCCCGTGGTCAGCCGCGGCAATATTATCGATGCCAACAAAGAAATTGTGGTTGTGGCTATCGACGGAAACAGTATAGTAGTAAAAGAAATTTCTTAGGGGCACTTGTTCATTTTAACGCGAAAGACTGCCGCTAAAAAGTTCTGTAGCTGAATTTGACTGGATAAAACAAGGAATTACCCGATGTTGACTTACGCGATATTACTTTTGATTGCCGGAATTGTGCTCATGGCTGCCGAGGCCTTCATCCCTTCCGGCGGACTTCTGGGAGTTCTGGCAGGCATTGCGTTTATCGCTTCGTTGATCCTGGCTTTTCAGGAAAGTCCGGGAACCGGTTTTTTATTCCTGGCCATCGCCGCCGTTTGCGTACCAACAGCAGTAATTCTTGGACTTAATCTTTTCCCCAAAACACCGTTTGGCAAACGGCTGATTCTAAAACCCGCAAATTCAACTTCCGTCCGTCAATCCCAAAGCAATGCCTCCGTGGCCGAGAAGGATTTTTCCCAACTGCTGGGCAAAACCGGCAAAGCGGTAACTCCCTTACGGCCGTCGGGAGCCATCGAAATCGACGACCAGCGCTACAGCGCCGTCGCCCAGGGCGACATAATCGACGACAATATGGAAATCGTCGTAATCAAAGTCGAAGGCAACAGTATAGTTGTGGAACCGAAAAATGGCTAAGTACAGCAAGATAGCGTTTTTATTTTTCGAGAGTAAATTAAAAAGAGCAAATTTAAGCGAACTTTTTTAGGAGCAGATGACCATGGAACCAATCATGTTGGCGGCAATGAGTAAGGTGACTATTGGTATTGTTATAGGAGTTGGATTAGTCGTACTGATCCCGTTATTGATCGTGGCGGGATTCATCAAGATCTGGATTCAGGCCCTGTCCAGCGGCGCCCGGGTAAGTTTCTTCGATTTGTTCGGGATGTGGCTGCGGAAGGTTTCACCGCAATTGATTGTTACCGCACGGATTTCCGCGGTGCAGGCCGGGCTTGAGGACATGAGCACTCGTGATCTGGAAAGTGTTTATCTGGTTCGCCGTGATCCGGGCGATGTGCTGACCTGTGTGAACGCTCTGATCATCGCGTTCAAAGCCAATGTAGCCATCAGTTTCACTGACTTACAGGCCCATCACTTTGCCGGCGGGCATGTGATTGAACTGGTCGAAGCCATGATCGCTTCTCACCGAGCCAAAATCAACCTGAGCTTCGATGTCGCCCGGGCCATCGATCTGGCCGGCCGCAATATCCTCGAAGCCGTCCAGACCACCGTTACACCAAAAATTATTGATTGTCCCCCCCAGGCTTCCGGGACCAGCATGCTCGACGCGGTAGCCAAGGATGGTATTCGTCTGCTGGTTCGCGCACGAGTAACCGTGCGCTCCAACATCGACCAGTTGGTCCGCGGTGCCACCGAAGAAACCATCATCGCCCGTGTCGGCCAGGGGATTGTCAGCGCCATCGGCTCCGCCGAAACCTACAAACACGTCCTGGAAAATCCCGACAACATTTCCCGCAAGGTGCTCTCCAGCGGCCTCGATGCCCAGACCGCTTACGAAATCGTCTCCATCGACATCGCCGACGTCAGCGTCGCCAGTGTCGGTGACGTTGCCAACGTTGGTGCCCTGCTGGAAACCGAACGGGCCGAAGCTGACAAGCAGATGCGTCAGGCCGAAGCCGAAGGCCGACGTGCCATGGCCGTCGCCCGCGAACAGGAAATGCGCGCCCTCGTCCAGGAAAACCAGGCTAAGGTCGTCCTCGCCGAGGCCGAAGTGCCCCGTGCCATGGCAGATGCCTTCCGCAGCGGCAACCTCGGTATCATGGACTACTACAAAATGAAAAACATCCAGGCCGACACCGACATGCGCGACAGCATCGCCGGCGATGAGAACCAGAAAAAACCTAAGAGCTAACCGGATAAACCGGTAAAAATCAAAAAGTAAATATCAAAAAGTAAAATTGTGGTTTCGCCGGTGGCGAGGCTATTTTAAAAAACAGCTTTCGCGAAGCGAACACCTGAATTTTGCATTTTTATATTTGATTTTTAATTTTGTTAGAGCAAATTAATATGTTGAATAAAATCTACACATTTTTGTTAGCCGATGATAACGGCATTGGTGGCTGGCTGCCATTGATTGTCATTATGGTTTTGTCGGGGTTGAGCTCTCTGCTCAAAAAGAAAAAGGATGGCCCGAAAATCCCCCCGCCGTCCACGGGTAAAATAAAACCCAAACCTACCCAGCATCCCGGCACCATGCCCAGCTACGCCCGCAAGAGAACTTCAGGTCCAACTGGCTCGCCGCAACCTCGCCCGGTTCAACCTCCGGCTCCACCACGTCCAACCCAACCACGTCAAACCCAACCACGTCAAACCCAACCACGCCCAGCTCAACCACGTCCAGCCCAACCGCGTCCAGCCCAACCGCGTCCGGTCGGCCGATCCGTCCCCACAGCCCGTCCAACATCTCCAACACCTCGCCCGGCTACAACCGCCGGTCAACCCCGTCCGGTGATGAGACAGCCTCAGGCGGTACGAACAACTGCACCGCAAAAACCGCTACCCATTCACCCCAGGCAATCCCCACCGCGGCCGCAAACCGCGGCCGGTGCGGCTCGCCCGACGACTGGCGGAACAAGACTTACGCGGGAACAACTCCTCCGTAAAAAAAAGGCCGCCCAGGTTGGAAAAGTAACTACCGCCGCTCAAGCCGTAGCTGCCACACAACGCTCCGTTAAAAGACAGATGACTTCCACCGCCGAAGCAGCCAAGCTTCGCCGTGCAGCAACGGCTGAACAATCTATGGAAGTTGCTCGAACCTCATCAAAAAAAGATCAACTGCAATTGAACCTTACCAATCGCAGCGAACTCACCCGCGCCATCGTCTATTCCGAAATCCTGGGCAAACCTATAGCTCTGCGCTAACCGTATTAATTGAAATCTATTTTAGTGGTCAAAGAGACGTTAACTATCAGTCTTGATCTTCGTTTTGCCCATTTACCCGGCGGCGGGCGGGTTTACGTTCAAAAGCTCGCCCCTGCTCTGGTAGCAACCCACCCCCAAATACACTGGCGACTTTACCACAATCGCTTCTGCCCTCACCAGCAGCAAATTATTCAGCTCCTCCGCAATTCACTCGCCCAACATAACCAGTCGGACAATCTCCAACTGCGTCCGGTCGGCTCGAAGTGCTTGAGTTTGAAACAGCACCTCGAATTTTTACATTTCCACGACGATGCCAATTTGTATCACTATCTGCATTTCGACCTGCCGCTGGGCATGCGCGGCGTACCTCTGGTTGTAACGATTCATGATTTGTATCCGCTCACGGTTCCGAACTATTGCTCGACCGCCAAACGTGCTTATTTTTCTCGAATGGCCCGCAGCTCCGCCCGTCGGGCCGCCGCCATAATCGCCATTTCCCAGCACACCAAAAACGATATCGTTCGTTTGCTGGATGTCCCGCCGGAAAAAATCAGCGTAGTCCCTCAGAGCCATTCACCCGAATATCGACCGATTGACGACCAGGAATTTCTAAAGCAGGTCCGCCAAAAATATCAATTGCCCAAAAAATTCATTTTCTACACCGGCAACCATAAGCGTCACAAAAACCTCACCCGTTTTATCCAAGCTTACGCCCGGCTGGCCCCCGCACAGCAAAAAGAATTCCCCCTGATTCTGACCGGACAGATTGACGCCGAAGCCCGGGAATTGCTGATCCTGGCGGAAAAATTGCAGGTTAGCAACTCGGTAAAATTTATCGGCTGGGCAGACCAGGCGGATTTGCCGGGACTTTACAATCTTTGCTCGCTGGCGGTATTACCCAGTTCTTACGAAGGATTTGGCTTGCTCCCCCTGGAAGCGATGGCTTGCGGCAAACCGGTGGCCTGCTCGAACGCCACCGCCATTCCGGAAGTGGTCGGCCCGGTCGCTCGGCTCTTTGATCCCGATTCCATCGAGCAAATTACCGCCGCCCTGCAGAAATCCCTCAAAAATGACGTCGATAATCCGCAGCTTAAACAATCTGCACTGGCCCAAGCTGCAAAATTCTCCGTTCAAAAAACCGCCGATGAAACCTTCCAGATTTACCGCAAAGTAATAAATCAGGCCTGAAAACCTATGCTGCCGTGGTTTTGGGCTGGTTTTGGGGGAATTAATTTCTTGCCTGAAAGCTCAAATTCTACTATAATATACATACATAAGGGGACTTGCGAGCCGGAAACGAAAATGTAATGACTAATTAAATCTTCATCACTTCTTTAATATTCTGCCATCTAACCAGGAACACACTCTGATTGTTAGTGAGGCATTTATCCCTGAACCTGAAAGGTAATGAAAATGCAAAGATTTGCTAAAATTCTGGTTATAACGACGTTATCTTGGACAGCATCATTCTCCTGGGCCGCTGATTGGCCCGGTTTTCGTGGCCCGGGACGCTTGGGTAAATCCGCCGAAACGCACCTGCTGAAAGAATGGCCCCAAGCCGGCCCGAAACTCATCTGGTCCGCCAAAGACCTGGGTAATGGATGGTCCTCCGCTGCCATTGCCAACGGGAAAATATTCATCTCCGGGATGATAGAAAAAGAAGGTTTTGTTTCTGCCCTGGACCTGGACGGCAACGTCTTATGGAAAAGTTCTTACGGAACGGAATGGTCTCGCTCCTGGCAAGCCGCCCGAAGCATCCCCACAATTGACGGCGACAGACTTTATGTCACCAGCGGTGCCGGCAGCATCAGTTGTTTCGAAGTCAAAACCGGAAAAAAAATCTGGACCGTCGATTACACCGAAAAGTTCCAGGCTCGCCCACCCCGTTTTGGATTCGCCGAGTCCGCTCTGGTAGTCGATAATAAGGTAATCTGCACCCCAGGCGGCAAAACCGGCACCGTAGTAGCCCTCGATAAACTAACCGGCAAAGTAATCTGGGCCAATACCGAAATAGCCGAAACTTCCGCTTACTGTTCACCTCAACTTATAGAACTGCCCGACAGAAAACTGGTTGTTACCCTGCTGGCAAACTCCACCGTAGCACTCGATGCCGAAACCGGAAAGCTCATCTGGAAAGACGCCGTAGTGGGTTCGGGCGGCCGATCCAATCATCCCGTTACCCCGATTTTTCACGATAACCATCTCTATGTCACCGCCGGTTACGACAAAGGCAGCGCCTTGTATAAACTAACCGACCCCAGCGGCAAATTCACCCAAATCTGGCAAAACCAGGTCCTCGACAATCACCACGGCGGCGTGGTGCTGGTGGATGGCTATATTTATGGCTCCAACTGGGATGGCAACGACAGAGGCAACTGGGTCTGCATCGATTTCAAAACCGGAAAAACTATGTACGAAACCAATTGGCAATGCAAAGGCTCTATGATTTATGCCGACGGAATGTTGTACTGCTACGATGAAAAACAGGGCAATCTGGCATTGGTCAAAGCTACCCCCGAAGCGTTCGAAATCGTAAACTCTTTCCAGGTCACCGGCAGCGGCAAACAGCACTGGGCCCATCCCGCCATCTCTGACGGACGACTTTATATGCGCTATGAAGACACTTTGCGGGTTTATGATATCAAGGCGAATTAGAGGTAAGTGGTTGTGATTTCCAGTAAGGTCGTTTGGGTAATAATTCTGATAATGATTTCTGGGGCAGCGCCGACCTTAGCTGCCGATTGGCCTCAGTTTCGCGGACCCAACCGTGACGGCAAATCCGCCGAAACCTCCCTGCTCAAGAGTTGGCCTGATGGCGGTCCAAAATCGCTCTGGTCCATTGACGGTTTGGGGATTGGATTTTCTTCCACTTCGATAGCTGATGGTACTGTATATGTAACCGGAATGGTCAATAACCGCGGAATCCTGTTTGCTTATGATCTCGACGGCAAGCTCAAATGGAAAACTGATTACGGCCCCGAATGGACAAAATCTTATAAAGGCGCCCGCACCACACCTACGATTGAGGGTGATTTCGCTTATTTAATCAGCGGCAACGGCCGCGTCGTTTGTTTCGAAACTAAAGGCGGTAAGATAAAATGGCAGTTTGAATCTTTTGCCTCGGCCGGCGTGGAAAAACCTACTCACTGGGGAATGGCTGAATCGCCGCTGATAGTGGACGATAAGCTTATTTGTACCCCTGCCGGTCAGCAGGCTACCATGCTCGCTCTGAATAAAAAAACCGGTGTGGTTCTCTGGGAAAATCTCATTGCCAAAGAACAGCATGCCTATTGTGCGCCGCTGCTTGTCGAGTTCGCCGGACGAAAAATGATTGTAACGCAACTGGCCTGGTCCGTCATCGCTGTGGACGCCGAAAACGGCCATCTAATCTGGCAGGACAAATTCGCGGATTACCAGAAAGTAGCCAAAGAAATCAATCCCAACACCCCGATTTATCACGACGGCTGCTTCTATGTAACCAGCGGCTCCGGCAGCGTTGACAACGAAGATGCTATGCTGAAACTCTCCCCTGACGGAAACCAAGTTACCCGCAAGTGGATCGATTCGGTTCTCGATTGCTATCATGGTGGTGTGGTGCTGGTGGATGGCTATCTTTATGGCGCCAACTCTTACGTCCCGGAAAAGGAGTCCAACAGTTGGGTCTGTGTAGATTGGAACACGGGTAAGCAAATGTATAAAACCCCCTGGTTTGGCAAAGGGTGCGTTATTTTTGCCGATGGCATGCTCTATTGCTACGAGGAAAATAAAGGCACCTTTGCCCTGGTCAAAGCTACCCCCGATGCCTTTGAAATTGTCAGTTCATTCAGCATCGACAAGGGCAAAGGCCAGCATTGGGCTCACCCTGCTATTTCCGACGGCAGATTGTATATTCGTCACGGCGAAGTGCTAATGGCCTACGATATCAAAATCGATTAATTTTTAGAGGTCCCAACCAATAAGTTGTGAAAGGGTAATAGTGAGTAGAAGAACAATCTTGTTTACCGCGTTAATGATAACGTTCGTTGGATTAAACTCTCAAGCCGACGATTGGCCTCAATGGCGCGGCACAAATCGCGATGGCAAATCTACAGAAACCGGTTTGTTAAAGAGCTGGCCCGAAGCCGGCCCCAGGATGATCTGGTCGATTGAAACCTTGGGCAAAGGTTATTCCTCACCAGCTATCGAAAAAGAAGTCATCTACATTAACGGCATGTTGGAAAAACAAGGCATCCTTTATGCCTTGGACCTGGATGGCAAAGAAATCTGGAAAACACCTTACGGCCGCGAATGGACCAGATCTTTCCCCGGCACCCGAAGCATGCCCACAATTGACGGCAACCGAATTTACCTTCTCAGCGGCCAAGGCGTGCTCGTCTGTTTTGACAAAAAAACCGGTAAAATCAACTGGTCCGTGGACGCCTACGAAAAATTCAACGGCAAAATGCTCACCTGGGGAATGGGCGAAGCAGTTCTGATCGTCGATGACAAGGTCATCTGCACGCCCGGCGGACCCGACGCCACGATGGTTGCTCTGGACAAAACTAACGGCCATACCATCTGGACCTCCAAAGGACTCAGCGACAAATCCGGCTACTGCTCACCAATGTTCATCGAAAGGGGCGGACGAAAAATCATTATCACCCAAACCTTCCTCGCCGTTGTGGGCATCGACGCCGCCGATGGCAAACTGCTCTGGCGGGACACTTTCATCGATTATCAGACCGATATCGAACCGGAAAATCCCAACACCCCTTTGTATCTCAACGGCGAATTCTATATCACCAGCGGTTACGGCGACGGCGGCACCATGTTTCGCATAAGCCCCGACGGCACTCAAATCGAACGCAAGTGGGTTGATACCACTCTGGACTGCCACCATGGCCACGTCGTCCTGGTTGACGGTTACATCTACGGCAGCAGTTGGGACACCAACAAAGATGGTAACTGGGTCTGCCTTCAATGGGAAACCGGCAAAGTCATGTACGATACCAAATGGCACGGCAAAGGCTGCATTCTTTACGCCGACGGCAGGCTGTATTGCTACGAAGAAACCCAGGGTAATTTCGCCTTGGTAGAGCCCACCCCGCAGGCGTTCAAAGTAATCAACTCCTTCAAAGTCCCTCTCGGCAAAGGCGAACACTGGGCTCATCCGGTAATCTCCAACGGAATTCTCTACATCCGACACGGCCCGGCATTAATGGCTTACGATATCAAGGCCCAGCAATCAAATTAGATTAAAGCCGCTCCAACGACTGCTTCATTCGGTATAATGCCTCTCGCAACACCTCCTGCGGACATGCAAAATTCAACCGCAAAAATCCCGGTGCCCCAAAATCCTTCCCATCTGAAAGAATCACCCCGCCTTTGCTGAAAAATCCCGCCGGATTTGACATTCCCAGCTTCCGCGCATCAATCCAGGCTAGATAAGTCGCCTGACCCTTCTGCATCGACAGCGGGGCCAGTTCACCTTTGATAAAGTCGTACACAACTTCACGGTTCTTACGCAGATAATCCACCACCGCCAGCCGCCAGTCTTCGCAATCTCGATAAGCCGCCAGACAGGCCGAATACCCCAACGCATTCGGCGTCGAAAGAATCCCCTTCTCTGTTTCAACATAATCCCTGCGAATTTTCTCGTTGGAAATGATCGCAAAACCACAACCCAACCCCGGAATGTTGTAGGTCTTGCTCGGAGACATTAACGTAATAGTGTTGTCCGCGATCTCCGAACTCAGCGAAGCCGTCGGAACGTGCTTGACCTCATCCAGCACCAGCTCGCAGTGAATCTCATCGGAACAGATAACAATATCGTTCTCCAGACAAATCTCCGCCAAAGCCAGCAATTCCTCTCGCGAAAAAACCCGACCAACCGGATTGTGCGGATTGCACAAAATCAACAAACGGGTTTTACCTGTGATGGTCTTTTTCAACTTCTCCAGATCGAACACATACTGACCATCCCTCAGCATTAATGGAACCGTCAGCAGCGTTCGCTTGGATTGCACCGGTGCCGCCAGAAAAGGCGGATACACCGGCGTAAAAGAAATAGCCTCGTCGTCAACATCCCCCACGCTCCGACAAGCCAGATTAAGCCCGGTTACCAATCCCGGCAACCACACAATCCACTCCGGCTCAATGGACCACCCATATTTCTGCTCCATCGTCTGGATAATTACCTCAGCCAATTCCTTGGTTGGCAGCGAATAACCGAAAATACCGTAATCCACGCACTTCCGCAGCGTCTCCAGTACCGCCGGCGGCGCCTGGAAGTCCATATCCGCCACCCACATCGAAATGGCCTTGTCATCCGGATATCGATCCCATTTCAGCGAACCCGTATTCCGACGCTCGATAATCTTGTCAAAGTCGTATTCCATCTAACCATTATACATCTTCAGCCCGCATTAACAAAGCCCAGCAAGAGAAAAGGGCAGGTTTTCAGGCCTGCCCTTAATTCACAATTGTTGCTTTTCGCTCTTTAGTCGCTGCTCGATTCCACGCCTATCTTACCAAAGCACTTAAACAACGCAAACACCGAAACCGCCGCCACACCAATCAGGACAAAGCCCCATCCCTGGTTGCCGTAAACAAAATTACCCACCGAAAACAGCGAACTGTAAATGGTAATGCAACCCAAAAAGACACACAGAATCTGAATCGGCAGCTTCCAGTCGCCAATGGCATTTTTCTGATCGATTTCATCTCCCTCGGCCCGCGCCTGCTCCACCACTTTCCGCCAACCCGGCCCACCCGGATGACATAGCTTGTAGAAACTGCGCAAAGTCTTCTTGTCCGACGCCGGCGTCACCAGCGTCGTTATCACCCACGCCGCCGTCACCAGAATTACACAAACCAGCAACTGCACCGGGAACTTCAGGTTCGCTATATCCGGGTGATAAAGGTAAATCTTGCCGTTCGCGATTATCCCGCCTAAATCAACCGAAATATCTGCCAGACTTTTCAACTCGAGTTTCAGACCCTCCCGCCGCTTATTGATCCGCTCCAACTGCCATTGTCGCTGATCAAGCTGGAATTGCTGTAGATCCGCATACCAACTCTTCTCCCCCATAGCGAAAACCAGACTGCTGATAGAATTTGCTTTTTTGTAACTTTCCAGTTCGTCAAATTTGTTGTCATAAGCCGCGCGGGCAATATCGCGAGCTGCCACGCTTTCCTTGCTGGCTTTTTTCCATTTGTCGATCAGAATTTCCAACTCACCGCTAAGGGCGTCAATTCTTACTTGTGCCTTTTGAGTCGTCGTCTTAACCGCGCCAACCGTTTCCGCATCACTCACCACGTAAACCCGATCACTTACCGCACTGCTGCCGACGTACCACTTCATGGTCCCCTGATCGCCCACGCCCAGCACAATCCAGAACGCCACAATCGTCGCCACAATCATTGCCACAATCTCGGTCCAGGCGTTAATCCGCCACCAGAACCAGCGCAAAATGTAAATCGCACCGGTACCCGCCCCCGAGAGCAGCAATATCTGAAACGCCTGACCGGCATCCTGCAAAAAGGTCAACGCGAAAAACCCCGCGATTACCATTAACAAAACCGTGCACAGCCGCCCCATCTGTACCATTTCTTTTTCGCTGGCGTTCGGTTTGACAAATCGTTTGTAAAAATCGTTAACCGCGTACGATGAACCCCAGTTCAAATGTGTTCCGATAGTGGACATGTAAGCCGCTATCAGCGACGCCACCACCAGACCCAAAAATCCCGGACCCAGCTTCGATATCATCACCGGATAAGCAATGTCCGGCTTGAGGTACGTCGGATCGATTCCCGGAAATTCCGCCTTGATTTGCGCCAGCGTCGGATAACACACCATCGAAGCTAACGCCACAATAATCCAAGGCCACGGCCGCATCGCGTAGTGCATAAAATTAAAGAACATCGTCGCCCCGATTGCATTTTTCTCGTCCTTGGCCGCCAACATCCGCTGCGCAATGTAACCCCCACCGCCCGGCTCCGCTCCCGGATACCACACCGCCCACCACTGCACCGTCACCGGAATCAACAGCAAAGGCACCCACGCCAACCACGTCGAAAAATCCGGCATCCAGTTCAGCTTTTCAATTATCGCCGGATTCTCCAGTAACTTTGACAGACTCATCACTTCCGGCTGCCGACATGCCACCACCGCCGCATATACCGCACCGAACATCGCAATCGAATACTGAAAAAAGTCCGCCCAGATGCAACTCTTAATCCCACCCGCCGTCGCGTAAATTACCACTCCCGCCGATCCCAGCACCACCGCCACCCACGGATCAACTCCAAAAATCACCTGACCGATCTTAATCGCCGCCAAGGTCACCGATCCCATGATAAGACAGTTAAAGAACACCCCGAGGTATAGCGACCTGAAACCGCGAAGCACCGCTGCACTTTTGCCGCTGTAACGCATCTCATAAAATTCCAGGTCCGTCATAACCTTCGTACGCCGCCAAAGCTGGGCGTATATAAAAACCGTAACCATCCCCGTAATCAAAAACGCCCACCAGCCCCAGTTGGCCACCACCCCGTCCCCGCGAACCAGGCTCGTTACCAGGTTCGGCGTATCGCACGAAAACGTGCACGCCACCATTGAAACACCCAGCAGCCACCAAGGCATCGTCCTGCCCCCCAGAAAGAAATTCGCCGAACTCTTTCCCGCCTGACGCGCTGCCAGAAAACCAATCAACATAATGGCCGCAAAAAAGACCGCAATTATCGCCCAGTCCTTACCTACCAGCGTAATTCCCTGTGAAGCTTTAACGCTCCCCGCTTCAGCTTGGGCCAACAGACTCGAACATATTAATTTAAATTGCATTGACGAACTCCTGTTTAAAATAATGCTTAATTGATTTGTTGTCCTTTTCCTCTTTCGCTCAGCAGATTGGCCGGACTAGGCTAAAACCACTGGATCACACTTAGCCGCATTTTAGCGGCTGTAACGTCGATTGTCCCACCCAAAAATGAAAAATACACTACTTTTCCGCTTATATTGATCTGGGTCAGACTATCGCAGACAAACTCTGTTTTGGGATTAAGCCTCGAATCCAGCCCCATCCTTGTTATCCCTGACTATTCGCCCTCCAGACTAATCATTCGGACTTCGTCATTAAATCGTCATTCGTCATTAACCTGCTAGTGTGCTTAAATTGGCACCGTCCAGCGCAATTCCTGGTGGTTGATATCATCCCGAACAACCGCCTCACCCCTGCCTTACTCGTAGATAAATATCTCGGCAGCAGCAAAGCAGCTCTTCCATCTGATCCAGTCGCAGCATCGACGCCGCATCCGACAATGCTCGCTTGGGATTGGGATGGGCTTCTATAAAAATACCATCCGCACCTGCCGCCATCGCCGCCCGCGCCAACACCGGTGCCATCTCCGGATCACCCCCCGAAGCGTTCCCCAGACCACCCGGCTTCTGCGTCGAATGGGTCGCGTCGATCAACGCCGGATAACCTAATTGTCGCATTCCCGGAATCGCCGTCATATCACATATCAATTGATTGTAGCCGAAGCTGCTCCCCCGCTCGACCAGGATAATCTGCTCATTTTGCTGGGCGGTAATCTTATCGATAACATTTTTCATGTCCGCCGCCGCCATAAACTGGGCCTTTTTCACCTGTATCGCTTTGCCGGTTTTCGCCGCCGCCACCACCAAATCCGTCTGCCGGGCCAAAAAAGCCGGAATTTGGATAATATCCAAAACTTCCGCCACTACCGCCGCCTGATCCGGCAAATGAATGTCGCTCAAAACCGGCACCGACAGCTTTTCCCGGATCTCACCCAGAATCTTCAGACCCTCCTCCAGTCCCGGCCCGCGAAAACTGGAAACGCTCGTCCGGTTGGCTTTATCGAAACTGGCCTTAAATATGTATCCAATCCCGATTTTCGCACAGAGTTGCTTCAGATACTCACCAATTTCCAGACAAAGCTCCCTCGATTCAATAACGCAAGGCCCAGAAACCAGCACCATTTCCCCCTCCGGACCAATTATCACCGGCTTCGACAGCGACGAACCAACAGTTATAGATTTCATCACAGACACTTTCCTTTTTTGAGACTTAATAAACTAAGAAAAAGTACGAACGCACTCATTTTGACGCCTGCGTCAAAAGTTTGCTCAGGCAGCGATGCTGAGCGTTGAAAATCTCTCGAACTTCCGGCAATGTAATAAAAATCGT
>JAFGSR010000100.1 GCA_016934515.1 Sedimentisphaerales bacterium | reverse complement strand
GACGATTTTTATTACATTGCCGGAAGTTCGAGAGATTTTCAACGCTCAGCATCGCTGCCTGAGCAAACTTTTGACGCAGGCGTCAAAGTTGGGCAAAGTTGGGTTTTTTTTGCAGAAATTTGCGATTTTTGAAAAGGGCTTGTCGCGCTTTTGGCCCGGGGGATTAGCGACTGAAAAATGATGTAAATCCTTATTAGACACTGATTTGCACTGATTTTATTAAATTTATATCCTAGTGATGTGGTAGGGAATGAAGAAGACAGGAATTTTAGACAGGATAACCCGTCGCGACTACGTCGCAGACGCGGCGGGCAGGATTGACAAGATTTTATTTTAAGAATTTTCACGCAAAAACGCCAAGTCGCGGAGAAGAATATTTAACACGAAGTTAATGAAGATAACGAAGAGCACGAAGAAGAAAATATGCAAATAAGTTAAGATATAAATGATATAAATTACTGGTATAACAGCTTGCACGGATTTTTAAGGTGCTGCTGCGCAGCGGTTGATTAAACAGATCTCTCCACTCCGCTGCGTTTTGGTCGAGATGACATGGCGACTGCGCTTAGATTAACAGCATGGGCTGAAGCCCATCCTACAAATCAGATAACTCGAAGGGTATGAAGTGATTTTAGAGTAATCAAAAATTATAACACGAAGAACACGAAGGAAAGAAGAAGTAAATAAGGATATGATATTTAGTCATTCGCGTGGGTAACAAGTTACCCACCCTACAATGCTATCCTACAGAACATTGTTAATATTACTTTCGGAACATGCAAGGCGATTTAGGGTTCTCTCCAAAGATAAACGGCGAGGGCTTTCAGTTCTCGAACAAACACCTGATCCCCGGCCACGGCGAGATGGCCCCAGGTTTCCTGCGTGGCGATTTGCCGGCGATCCTTCAATTTGAAACTTTCCGGATTGGCGTCGATTAGCAGCAATTCGCCTTTTTGATCAAGCGCCAGAATCGAGGCGCCGTTAGCAATCAGGGAGCAGTACTGACCATATTTGGGTGAGGTCCACAAGATTTTTTTCGCTTGCGGATCCAGACAGCAGAAACGTCGATCCCGTCGATGAAAATAGATATAGCCGTTTATGACCACGGGGGTGGACATATAGCCTTGGGACTTTTTATCCTTCCAAACCTCAGATATCGTAAAACCATCGTTACTTTTAGTCAAATCATGCAGGATGGATGCACCCCCATAGCTGCTGGTAAAGAGAGTATTACCCACAACGATAGGCGTCAGGATATTCATCCCTCGAAAAGCCTTGACCGGTTGCTGCCACAACACCTTTCCGTTTTTCAGATCGATACCCGCCAATACGTTCCGGGTTTGTACAAGCAGTTGTTCGATTTCGCAGGGTGCCTCTAGAACCGGAGAGGAAAAGGCACTACCATACATGCCTCCGCTGTCCTTGAGGGTTCTCCAGATGGTGGCGCCGTTTTCTTTATCGAGCTTAACAAAGCTGGCGCCGGCCTGCACGTAAACAGCCCCGTCAATCACTAAGGGCGAACAAACAAAACCAAAGCTCGGCAAAGGTGTGCCAAAACGTTTTACAAAATCCACTTTCCATTTGACGGTCCCATCCTTTACATGTAAGCAGACCAGTACATCGCGCATACCGGCAACATATAGACATTCACCGTCAAAGGCAGGAGTGGACCGAACCCAACTTCCGTTACGTGCGGCAAAAAAGGCCACTTTCATTGAACCATCCCAAGCGGTCTCCCAAATCTGTTTACCGGAGACACGATCAAAGGCGCGAACGATTTCTTGCTTCTTGTCGCGTGTTTCTACGGTAAAAACCCGATCTGCACTCACAATCGGACCGGGATAGCCCTCCCCGATTTCCTTATGCCACATTTTCTTTAGTCGGGTGCTGTCGAGTTTGCTGGGCCAAGAGGGGCCATCAATAGTACCGTTCCGTTTTGGGCCACGCCATTGTGGCCACGTATCGGATTTCCGATGGGATAACGACTCACCAAAAAGCAGTCCCGAACCCCCGCAAAGAAAACCTACCAAAAACAGGCATAAACCAATACAATGCATCCTCTGCATCACACTATTTATATTGGCCGTGAGCTTCTTCGCACTTGTGCTGGTCAGATTGCCAAGTTCCAATTCTATATAAGTTTTTTTTGAATCAGCCATGGTTTACCCTTTCTAGCATGCAAATAACTATTAAAGTAAAGCCAAATTCTTATATCATAAATCTATATGTTATTATATATTTAATGAGAATTATTATTTAAATGTTTACGAAATAGAATTAGTTAGTTGCTTTGCGAAATTGGTTTTTCAGGTATTGAACCATTTACCCACAAAGTGGCCTGGGTTATAAAATGTTGCAGGTTTTTACTGGATGGGCTTTCGGCGTGAGCACTCAAGCATATAACCCGTCCCCGTTCGAAGGGAGCGGCAACAATTGCGGGAGAGTTGGGCATGACGCCGCCGGGCACGTTTATAGCCATGTCGCTACGATAATATGCGAGTACATCAGCTTCCGGCAGGTCGTCAGCGTTGGCGGGACCCAGCAATGGGCCGTTGGCGTAGTAGATATCGATTAAACCCGGATGATCCTCAATAATTTTTCGACCGGATTCGGTCAGTTCGATCTGGACGATGCCGGTACCGCGGCGCCAGTGTTTGGTGTCAATGGTGGTGACATTGATTATTTTTAACGACCAGGAGTAATTGTATGCAGCCAGATAAGCGCCGGCACAAATGCCGATGTAGCCGCCACCGTTGCTAACGAATTTGCGGACATTAGCACGGCCATCTTTGCCGATGCCGTTGGCCTGGCCACTACCGGTACCTCCCGGGAAAATAACCACGTTGTACTGGGATAATATGCCGGTTTGAATTTCGTGGGGACCGATAGGATGCGTGATTATATTTTTGTTACCTGCGAGGGCACGTGCAACCAGGTTAAACTGTTTTTGCCAGGTACCGGGGCCATTATAGACGGCAACGAATATATTTGACGAATCTGTGATCTGATTTTTTTTGGGTAATATCGACATAGGTGTCATGGTATCGACGGGGCAATCGGTCATTTTCAGGAATTTTAACAGGCGATTGAGCATGATGCGATGCTGCCGTACGCGTAGGGCCAAAGGTTGTTCTTTGTATGTGGTTTCGATGATCATTGATTGGGCACCGCCATGTTCGCCCGCGGCCCGGGCCAGAGATCCGTCAATAGGCATTTCCAGCAAGACAAACCGGCGGTTAGGGTCGCTGATGGTGTCGTTAACATCATCTATCATTTGACCGGCGATCTGTTTGGTCTGATCATTTGGGAAAGTTATGATACTTGAACCGACGGACTCAGTATGGGTGATACAAAAATCGGATCCTTCGTGCAGATCAATAACCCAATCAGGTTTATGCTGAGTGACAAAATTCCAGAGGGATTTTGCTAATTCAGACCGAGCAGCGTTTTTGGATTCATTAGCCATGGGGAAGTTACGATTGAGGTTTCGCAAAGCATCGGGCATATCGGGTGTATTGCGGTTTTGGGCATTCAAAGCGAGAATATTGGTTCTGGGGATCACGATCAGTTTACCATGGGTGATGGGCCAGTGGCGGATCTGGTCAGCAGCATAGGTTCCAGAAGGTTCATTGCCGTGGATGCCGCCGGCAATAAATACGGTCGGCCCGGTTCGGTGGCTGTCGATAATATAGTAAGGAGTTGCCTGGTTGGTTGCGGGGGCGATTTGTCCGATAGTTTGGGTTGTTAAGTTGTTTTCCGCCGATGAATCTGTAGTAAAGATGGTTTGGCAAGAAGCCAATAGAGCAAAAGAAGAAATCAAGATAAACGAGGCGGAATAAAGCAAACGAGGCATTAATACTTTTCTGCTTTTGTTTTTCATCAGTAAATTTCCTGATTTTAAAAATGTGTCAATAATTTACGACCATGCATATATGAATGTTTATCATAAGATATTATTAACCATATCTGCATACAACACCAGGGGAAACTGCCGTGGGTGTATCGGTAATTAACTTTCCGGAGTGCCGTTTTTGATGTGTCGATGTGTCCAGGAAAACATCTTGAATTAATCCTGGGAATTCATACAATCATACTCAAGCCAGGCGAAAAAGCCGAGTGGCTGAGATGGTAAGCAATAGCTGACAATGGTTTTTCGGCATGAGGAATCTGGCATTTACGCTGGTGAGGTTCTATTTGTCCTTGGTGATCGGTATATTACCTAATTTTGAAATAAGGAGTAACAGATATGGGTGATAGTGGAAAAAGAGATAAAGGCAAAAAAGAAAGCCAGAAAAAGGCTTTGCTTAATCCAAAGGAAAAACGGAAATTAAAAAGGGAAAAGAAGAATAAATAATTGTCCCGTGGTGTCCGGCGTTCCGAAGCATTCCGGAGAATTCTGCGTACCTTGTGCCACGGGTGAAAGCCCTGGGCCATTCCCAAGCTACGTTTGGGGATGTTGTCCGGGTCGATCCCCCTCCCGGTGGCGGGAGCTTAATTGGTTTTGTAGAGTGGGGGTGGTAGAGCAATTTAAATTTAAAGGTATAGGAATTTGTATTTGTATCGCCGGCGAGACGCCAGCCAGTTGGGCAATTGCCGCCGGGACGGCGGCGATACCGCTCCCGGCGAAGCCGGGATAAGTTCTCGTGCTCACTTTAGGGTTGGAGAGGTGGAGTTTGTTTTGGGGGGATTTCGATGCCTCGCCATTGGGGGCCGAACTGTTCGAGGAAAAAGAGGCTGTAGGCACGGAAGAAGACCGAGATGGGCAGAAAAACCACGGAGCTGATATAAGGCAGAATGGCGATGCAGCAGGTGAGGCACATGCCGAGAATTATGATGGTGCCGGCGGCGATTCCCAGGACAAATTTAAACAGGTAAAACAGGATGAAGATGCCGAGATGGCCGGGGAGGATTTCGCGGCGGAAGATTTTTAGAGCTTGTCTGATTTTGATGTTGCGATAGTACATAATAAGCACGACAAAATCCAAAATAGCTGATTTGATGAGTGCCAGGATAATGACGAGCGGTAAAAACAGGAGGCCGCCGAAAATAATAGCGATAATGGCGAAAGGCCCGAATTCTTCAGCTTTGATATCGGGCAGGGCGATGAGCAAGCTCGTGCCGATCACGATCAGGATAGCTGCGAGGCCGATTATTCCTAAAACGATTCGGCAAAGAAAGAGGCTGTTGCCCAGCGAGCGGAAGCGGTGCCAGGGTTCTTTGACGGCGGGCTGGTTGCGGACTACGCCGTCGAGAAACATGAACTGTCCTCGGCTGCTGAGCCAAGTGAACAATAAACCCAGGGAGATACCCAGGATTAGAATTATTAGGCCCACCGTTACGATCAGAGCGATGTTTTGCGAAATCCAGTTGCTGACTTCCGAGCCACCCGGCCCGGAGTGATGGGAAAAAGAATTGCCGAAATTGAAATTGCCGCCACCGCCGCCACCTTGTCCCAGTTGAGCGAGGAATGCGCAAAAACCCAGCACGAACCATTTGCTCAGGGAGAAATTAACAAAAAGGACCTGTTTGACCCATGCGAATGCGTTTGAGAGAGGGTCGGTTACCGAGATACGCATTTTGTGCTCCCTTTTTGAAATCTAAATGAAAATTGAAAAACAACTAATTTAGATCAGGTAAAATATGACGCCTGCGTCAAAAGTTTGCTCAGGCAGCGATGCTGAGCGTTGAAAATCTCTCGAACTTCCGGCAATGTAATAAAAATCGT
>JAFGSR010000099.1 GCA_016934515.1 Sedimentisphaerales bacterium | reverse complement strand
TCCTATGGCAAAAAGAGTAATCGATTTATGGAAGCAGGACTTACCTTTGGCCCGCCATTTATTGTAGCTCTGGTATATCCCAACCTGTTTCTTAAAGCGCTGGACCTGGCAGGAGGAATTGGTATTTTACTTGTATTTGGATTATTGCCATGTATTATGGTTGTTAAATCCGGTAGAAATCAGAATGTCCGGCAAAGACTGGGCGGATATGTGTTGTTGTGCATATTCGGACTACTGCTTCTCCTGGAGATATCCCAGGAATTGGGATGGCTCCAGATACATCCTGATGTCGAATACTGGCACTCTGGTTAAAATCAGGAGAATGAGAATAATGAAAACCCCCACCCACAGGGCGGGACTACCCGCTTTAAAATATTACGGAGGTCGGTGATGCTCTGGTATTACGACATGTCACGCAGAAAATTTTTGCAGATAATGGGACTTTCCACGGCAGGGGTTGCCCTAACCAGTTGCCAGATTAACGGAACAGTACCGGATTCGGGAAAGACAATAATCGAATCGGAAGAAACCATTCGCATGAAACAATCTATTGCCAGTGCCGTTCATGACGCCGGCGCTGAAACTGTCCTCTGTGTACCGGCTACCGGAACGGCAAAAATTTTTGACGAATATAACAAAATCATCCTCCGTGGCGTTCCATATTCCTATAACGAAGAAGTGGCCTATACGATTGCTTACAGCGCCAGTCTGAACGGCCGGCGATCGGCAGTTATTATGAAGTCCCACGGGATGGCGAAGGCAGCCAACAGCGTGATTGATTCCTTGACGGCTGGAACGACTGCCGGATTTGTTGTAATTATAACCTGCGATAAAAAAGGCCGGCATTCCGACAGTATCTTCGACTATGACGGTTTTGTTAAGGGAACGGGAATCCCCTTCAGGATTCCCAAAGATGAGACAATTTATCAAGATATCCTGGATTGCTTTTCGTGGTCCGAGCAACTCCAATTGCCCGTTGCGATATTGATTGATACCGATAAGCTGGATGAAACGGTTAAAAAGTTTTCCCTTCTCTCAACTGCGCCGCAGATTTCCTGTCAACGGGATCCTTTACGCCATGTCCTGTGCCCGCCACTGGCAAACTATCAATTCCGGGTTTTGCAGGCAAAACTGGCAGGAAAAGACAGCAGCAAGGTGAAGCGACCGGCTCCATTGCAGATCCCTGCCGACCTTCCACCGAAATGGCAGGAGATGATTCGTGATTATATGCCGCTGTTTCAGGTTTTCCACCAACTGCGGAAAGAAATGGATTTTGTAAGCGGCGACACCGGCGTTTCATCGCTCTTTGCTTTTCCACCGTTTAACTGCATCGATGCCACCACTTACTACGGCGGCAGTCTGCCGCTGGCAATAGGCGCGCATCTGGCAGACAGGCGGGGCGTTTGGGCGATAACCGGAGATTATACCTTTGTCGCTGCCGGGCACATGGGATTAATTGAGGCGGTCGGTCGCAATATTCCTCTTAAAGTTCTGGTACTGCATAATGGCCGCGCAATGACAACCGGTGGTCAACCTCTTCCCGATAATGTTTTTAATCATGTAATTTCCGGATATCAATCTTATGTAAAATATATAAAGTCGCCCCGGGACATTGATTCAG
The DNA here is from genome assembly GCA_016934515.1 of Sedimentisphaerales bacterium. Taxonomy (GTDB): domain Bacteria; phylum Planctomycetota; class Phycisphaerae; order Sedimentisphaerales; family SM23-30; genus JAFGSR01. The sequence goes on along the minus strand of JAFGSR010000099.1, from coordinate 1,300 downwards.
TGCAATCCGTTTTAAAACCGGCAGTAAAATCGGACAGGCTCGAAATCACCGTTGCTGATTATGCAAAAGGGTCTTGATCTTCGTTTCGATGAGATGCCTCTAGGATTTTTTATTGGTTGAATGGTATGGCGGATATTCTCCAAGTGAAGGTGATATTTATGTGGGGGATTTTTCAGGATATGGTTTTAAGGAACTATATTGTATTAGCGCAGATGCAGAAACAAGATTTTGGGTTGAAGATTATATGGCTGGTGAAGATGAAGCTTGGGAATTTCTATATGATTGAAACTTATCCATAACCAATCAGTTCACCAGATCTGTGTTCCGCTTCGCTTCACACTGCTTGGTAACTTCAATGTTAGACCTAGATATGGCACTTTCACTTGACATTCGCACCATAGCGAATCAAATAAAATCTGCACAGGACGAGGTTCGGCAGATCGAACCTATCACATCGCAATTGCGAGGCTTCGACGTCCCCTCCGCATACGCTGTGGCGCATTTGATCCATGAGGCACGGCTTGACGAAGGAGCCGTTCCCGTTGGAAGAAAGATCGGCTTTACCAATCCCGACATGTGGTCCCTGTACGGAGTGCACGAGCCCATATGGGCCTATATCTATGACACCACCGTGGTTCACCTGTCTACCCGGCGCGAAACGTGCAGCATCGCGCGATTTACCGAACCGAAGATCGAACCCGAGATTGTCTTCCACTTCCACTCAGCACCTCCGATAGATGGAGATCTTTTGGCAATACTGGAGTGCATTGACTGGGTTGCACACGCATTCGAAATTGTGCAATCTCACTTTCCTAACTGGAAGTTTGAGGCAGCAGATACAGTTGCAGACTCGTCTCTGCATGGAATGCTTCTGGTCGGCGAGCCCCAAGCAATCGATCGGATAGGAACAGATATTATAGCCGCCCTTGAGCTCTTTTCAATAGCTCTTTCGTGTGATGGAGAGACGCGCGAGGTGGGTAGAGGGTCCAATGTGCTTGGAAACCCGTTGGCAGCCATCGTTCATCTAATTGACGTACTCAAGAAACAGCCGAAGTACATGCCTCTGAAAGCCAACGAAATAGTGACCACAGGCACTGTTACGACTGCGCTGTCGATCCACGCTGGTGAAACTTGGCGAACTGAATTGGAGGGAATCACGCTTCCTGGCCTCTCTGTGGAGTTTGTCAAGTGAGTGTACAAAAGGATGCGGTCTAACAAATAAAGGATTAGTCCCGAGTTGAGGGACGAGAGCTCGGCACTAATCCATGGTTCAAGAAGCCGCGGGTTATAGGGGAAAAGG
>JAFGSR010000098.1 GCA_016934515.1 Sedimentisphaerales bacterium | reverse complement strand
TTTACCACTACAATCATCGGAAGGTTGGTATTTTTCTGTTTATGATTCATGGCTTTTGGTCGCCTGAAAAGTGCGAAAGTTCACTAATAATATGTTACTCCTTTTGTAAAGGTACTCTTAAATAAGCTATTATCAATATTTAAGGAAAGTTAATTATGAAAGAGCAAATCAGCAGAAGAGATTTTATTCGCACAACAACAGTGGCGGCAGGAGCGGCATTGGTATTTCCAAATATCGTACCCAGTACGGTTTTCGGGGCTACGGCGCCAAGTAATCGCGTAAATGTGGGGCAGATCGGCTGTGGGGGGATTTCGAACTACCATTCAAGTTATCTGTCGCCAATGGAGGACGTTCGGGTCATAGCAGTCTGTGATGCCTACAAGAGTCGTCGGGATGCAAAGGCGGCTTTTTTTAACAAGCATTACGGCGGGAGTGATATTGTTAAAGCTCACGCTGATTTTCGTGAAATATTGGCGCGAGCGGATGTCGATGCTGTCATTGTGGCGGCGCATGATAACTGGCATACGCCGATGTCCATTGCGGCGGCAAAGGCGGGTAAAGATGTTTACTGTCAGAAACCGCTGTCACTGGACCTGGGGCGCACCAAGATACTGAGGAAAGTAGTTAACGAGAATAAACGGGTATTTCAGTTTGGGACTCAGTATCGCTCCATGGGGAGATATCGCAAAATGGTTGAACTGGTCCGGAACGGCTACATCGGTGAGTTGAAACATATAGACGTGTGGTGTCGGAACGTACAATTTAATGCGGCAAATTATCATGTCAAGCCCTATGGATCGACGGTAGAGATTCCGGTCCCGGATGATTTTAACTTTGATGCATGGCAAGGGCCTGCGCCCATGGTTCCCTATACCGCGGACAGAACCACGAACTGGGGCGGATACCATTGTCCCGAAACGTCTCTGGGTTTTTTGGCCGGGTGCGGCATTCACCCGCTGGGGATAGCACAATGGGGCAATAAAGCCGATGACACCAGCCCGATACGCTATGAGGGAACCGGCAGTGTACCGAAGGAAGGTATTTTCCGAACGCTGGAGCGTTGGGATGTTATGTGCGACTATGAAAATGGTGTAACACTTCGAGTAATGGACCACGAGACAGCCAGGGATGTGGTAAAGAAATATTATCCGGCATTTAAGGACGATGACGGAGTGGTCTTTCATGGCACGGAGGGCTGGATTGGCAATTTTGATCAAGGCGCCACGTTCCTCGCAAGCGATCAGAAGCTCTGGAAACAAGAGTTTAAGCCTGACGAAGAAACACTCTACGTATCTCCGGAACATAACCGAAACTTCATTGACTGCGTCAAATCAAGGGCTGAAACAATATGTCCGGTGGAAATGGGGATTCGCTGCGACACGATCTGTCACATGGTCGATGCCGCGGCGCAAACCGGCCGGGTGATTAAGTGGGATCCGAAGGCGGAGAAGATCATTGGCGACGAGGAAGCGGCAAAAATGCTTATCCGCGGCTACCGTCCGAAATGGAAGGTTTGGTAGTTTTTTCGACAATTACAGAGAGTTACTCGGTAAGGGTGCCCTATGAGGGGTGCAAAGGGGGGTGTAAAAAGTTAACTTGTTTAAAATAAAATAAAACTCAATAAGGAGAAAATCCATGGGAGCTATTTATCTGGGAGTCAATATGGAATTTGTTCGGCATGAGGACAAGAATTTTGAGTGGGGAGTGGAGAAGGCGGCGGAGTTGGGTTACGAATATGTGGAGCCGATGGTGCACTGGGGGAGGGAGTTGTTGAGTGAGGCGGGTTATTTTCACAGTGTGTCGATGCTAGATGACCCGTATCGGTTGAAGCGGGCGTGTGAGAAGGCGGGAGTTAAGATGTCGGCACTTTCGGCACATTCGCCGTTGTGCAAACCGGAGATCAGTACGGAATACCTCAAGCAGGCGATACGTTTTGCGGCGGAGTGTGGGGCACCGGTGGTGAATACCGATGAAGGCCCCAAGCCCCAATGGACAACCGTTGAAGAAGACCATGTACTGATGAGATATGTGCTGAAAGAAGCGGCAATGGTCGCAGAGCCCAGAGGGATTAAGATCGGCCTGGAAATGCATCAGCAGTACAGCAAGACGCCAAAAGGGCTGGACCGCATATACAAGCTGGTTGATTCACCGGCAATCGGGATCAACTTCGACACGGGCAACAGCTATCTTGGCGGACAGGACCCGTATTTATGGCTTGAAAACGTCAAAGCCGACCTGATTCATCTCCACGCAAAGGACATCACGCTGGCCCAGTCAAAGGATGAACGGGGCAAGGTGACGGGTACGGCGGTGGGCTGTGCGTGCGGTGAAGGAGTAATTGACTGGAAACGGGTTATCGCGATCTGCAAGACTATCCCCAACGAAATAGTATTCAGCGTGGAGTGCGGGACGGTAGAGCAGGCGGAACGGAGTATCAAGCACCTGAAGCCATTGATTTGAGACTGCGGACGATATGTACGGTAAGAATCTGACATCAGTTTTATTGCAGGAGTAATAGTTATGAACAACAAGGGTATCACGCGACGAACATTTTTGCGATCCACAGCGGCGGCTGTTGTTGCGCCGATGATTGTTCCGGCGAGCGTCTTCGGTCAGAACGCCCCCAGCAACCGGATTAATCTTGCTGCAATTGGTGTGGGCAACCGAGGGGGCGGTAATGTATGGCACGGTTTCGTGGCTCCGCAGCAGGATGTTCGTTTGGTTGCGGCGTGCGACTGCTTTGCCGACCGACGTGATAATTTTGCCGCAAAGGTCAACAAGCACTACGGCAGTAAGGTTTGTGAGGCGGTGGCGGATTATCGTGAGGTGCTGGCGTGCAAGGATGTTGACGGTATTGTCGTCAGCACGGCGGATCACTGGCATGTACCGATTGCCTATCAAGCCGCGCAGGCCGGCAAAGACATGTATGTTGAGAAACCGCTGGGTGTGGCGATGGGGTGGGCCTGGAAGTTGCGTGAAGCTGTAGCGGAGAAGAAGGTGATTTTCCAGTACGGTACGCAGCAGCGTTCCAGCGGGGAGTTCACCCGAGCTGTGGAACTGGTGCGTCACGGCTACATCGGCAAGATCAAGCATGTCGATGCCTGGTGTCCGGATATGAGTCAGCAGTTCAATTCCGCGTCTGTGCCTCCCTACGGATCGAATGAAGCTGTCGATCCTCCGGCTGGTTTGGATTATGACCGGTGGCTTGGTCCTGCACCGAAGAAACCTTATACCGCTGACCGCTGCACGTGTTACGGTGGCTATCATATTTATGACTACGCCCTGGGCTTTATTACCGGCTGGGGTGCTCATCCGCTGGATATTGCCCAGTGGGGTCTGGATATGGACCACTCCGGGCCGGTAAAATATAAGGGTGTGGGCAAGATTCCGCCTAAGGGTAGTTTATGGGACAGCATCGAATCGTGGGACATTAACTGTGAATACGACACCGGCGTGACCATGCATTTCATGGGCGAGCGGGTGGCTAAGCCGGTTGTGGGCAAGATGGACCCGCATAAGCGGCCATTCATTAACCACGGCACCACGTTTTGGGGTGAAGACGGTTGGATAAGCGTTAATCGTGGCGGTTTGTACGCCAGCAGTCGCGAACTGCAACGTATGAAAATTAAGGAAAATGAAGAACCGATTTATCGCAGCAGCAGTCAAGCTGTTAATTTTGTCGAATGTATGAGAACGCGCAAGCCGACGATCAATCCCCTGGAGTCAGCTATCCGGTCGGATACGATCTGTCATTTGTCGGATATTTGTATTCGAACGGGGCGGCCGGTTGAGTGGGATCCGAAAAAAGAGGAGATCATCGGTGATGCCGAGGCGAGCAAAATGCTCGATCGACCGATGCGACAACCGTGGACAATGTGAGAACGCGAAAGTAAAGTGAGAGGAATTATGAGTAAAATTAACGGCTATAGGGCAGGAGTATTTGGGCTGCTTGTTTTGGCGGGGGCGATCAGTTGGGCGCAGGAAACGACTAGCGAAAGTAATCCGATGTGTATTACCCTGGATGAGCAAAGCCTGTCGGTTTATAACCAGGGTAAGATGGTTTTGTGTTATCGTTATGGTGACGTGGCTTTTAAGGGTTATGTGCAGGAGTTGTTTACGCCGGGGGGGGTAAATATTTTGCGTGATTCGCCGCACGATCATGTGCATCATCATGCGTTGATGTATGCGGTGACGATTGATGGTGTTAATTTCTGGGAGGAGCAGCAGTTGCCGGGCAAGCAAGTGCATCGGTCGTGGTGCGACAGTAAAATTGACCAGCATAACAAACGTCCCCGGGCGAGGATTACGGAAAAAATTGATTGGGTGAATCCACCAACGAAGCAAGTGATGTTGAAGGAAGAGCGGACAATCGAGGCGGTGGCGGTTAATGAATTGGGCGGGACGCTGGTTAACTGGACGGGGGAATTTAAGCTGCCGCCGGGTAAAGAGCAAGCGACGATAGGCGGTGGTCATTATCATGGTTTGGGGATGCGTTTTCTGGAATCTATGGATAAGGGTAAAGAGAAAAGATTTTTTAACGCTTCGGGAAAGGCGGGTGAGGTTTACCGGGGTACTGAGAAGCTGGTGTCGGCGAGTTGGTGTGCATTCAGTGCTAAGGCCGATGGTAAGCCAGTTACGGTGGCGATGTTTGCTCATCCGGATAATGTGCGATACCCGGCGACATGGTTTACGATGACGGAGCCGTTTGTATATTTGTCGGCGACGATGGAGGTTTATAAGAATCCATATATTTTGCAGGCCGGGGAAAAACTGGTTTTGCGTTATGGGGTAATGGTTTGGGATGGTTCGGCAGGGGAGGAAAAGATTGGAAAAGCATATCAGAATTGGATCAAGAATTTTTCTCAGACAAAAACAAAGCCAAATAAGGAGACTGATAATGACTAAGGAAACCGTTGGGAATGAACAGGGGAGTGATGTAACGCGGCGTGAATTTATGCAGAAGGCCGGTGCGGCGGCGGCAGTATATGCAGCGGGGACGATGGTGACAACCAAGGTGTTGGGGCAAAGTAAAAGTCCGAATGACAAACTGGGCATCGGTGTAATCGGTACCGGTGGCAGGGGAAACTCTCACTTGCATATGCTTAAGTGGTTGATAGATCAGGGAGACAACATTGAAATAGTGGCGGTTTGTGATATTTATAAGCCCCGTCGCGAAAAGGCGGCTGTTCAGTACAAAGCCAAGGCCTACGATAATCACCATGACTTGTTGGCGGATAAAAATGTTGATGTGGTATGCATTGCCACGCCGGATCATATACATGGTTATCAGGCTATTGACGCAATTGAGGCGGGCAAGGATGTTTATTGCGAGAAACCGGTTACGCACTGGCGGCAGTTTGAGTTAACGAAAAAGCTGGCGGATGTAGCGGCTAAGTCGGATCAGGTCTTTCAACTGGGCACGCAGGCGATGAGTGACTCGGTATGGCACCAGATGAAGAAACTGGTGCAGGAAGGATTGATCGGTCAGCCGTTGTTCGGTGAAACAGGATTTTTTCGCATTGGGGATTGGGGCGAGCGTGGCATGCCGGTGGATGACGCCAACGCCAAGCCGGGCAAGGACCTTAACTGGGAAGCGTTTTTGGGTGATTCGCCGAAGCGGGAATTCAATGTGGATCGGTTTTTTCGCTGGCGGTTATTCGAGGATTACGCGGGTGGACCGGTAACCGATTTATATCCGCACAGCTTGACGCAGGTGATCGATATTCTCGGAGTGGATTTTCCGGAAAAAGTGGTAGCATTAGGAGGTATTCATCGTTATGATTACGAATTGCGTGAAGTGCCTGATACCTTCAATCTGATTGCTCAGTACCCGGAAAAAGTAACTATTTCTGTATTGGGAACTCAGGCCAATGATTTCAATGCGACTGAGTCTCGTGGTTCGGGTCAGCGAATCCCGGTGATACGGGGATGGGATGGTTCGCTTAGCATTAGCGGTAATAAGGAGATTTTGTTCACTCCGTTGAGGATACAGGGAGCGAAGGAGCCGCAGCGTATTGCCATTAACCATTCGGAAGATAACATCCAACACTGGCGGAATCTGATAGAATGCTGCCGGAAACGTGACAAACAGACGTGGAGTCCGATGGATTTGGCGTTCAGGACTCAAACGGTGCTGCAAATGGCGATGCTGTCCCATCGGATGGGCAGGACGGCTGAGTTTGATAAGGCGAAACGGTCGATCGTTATTTAGAACCGGTATCCAAACTAGATTTTTGCATCTAACAGGAAAATCAAGATGAATGATGAAATGGAACGACTTTATGCGGCGCGAATGAAGCGGTTTGTGACGGCGATGCAGAACGGTAAGCCGGACATGGTGCCGATTCGGCCGTTCGTAGCGGAATTCGCAGCGAAGTACGCGGGATTTACCTGTCAGGAAGTGACCCAGGATTACGATAAAGCGTTCAAGGCGGCGCGAAAATGTGCTGCTGATTTTGACTGGGATGCGGTTGTGGCGAATATGGTGTATGTGTGGTCGGGATTTACACAGGCCAACGGGACGAAATATTATGGAATACCCGGGATTGATATTCCGCCGGATACCGGATTTCAGTATCGTGAGCCTCCGGAAGGTCAGTCGTTTATGCAGCCGGAGGATTACGAGGCGTTGATAGAGGATCCGACGGGATTTTTGTTTAACGTGTGGCTGCCACGGGTTTCGGATGATGTGCAGGCGGTGGGAGAGCCGACATCGTATCGTAACAATTTGTCTTTTTTGAAGGGTGGGATGGCGATGCTGAGTTACTTTAACGCTTTCGGCGTTCAGAATGAAAGATTGCGGAAGGAGTCGGGGACGGTTTCGGCGCTAGCGGGGATATTTAAGGCACCGTTTGATATTTTGGCGGACAAATTGCGGGGTTATATCGGATTGAGCATGGATTTGTTTGAGCGGCCAGAGAAGGTTCTGGCAGCGTGTGAAGCGTTGATGCCTCATCTGCTTCATGTGGCGCTTTCGGGGGCGGACCCGGATAAGAATGTGCCGATAGGATTCTGGATGCACCGAGGGTGCATGCCGTTTATTTCACCTGAGCAGTTTGCGCGGTATAACTGGCCGACGCTCAAGCCGATTATCGAGGAGATCTGGGCGCGGGGTCATCAGGTGTTGTTTTATGCCGAGGGGGACTGGAGTGCTCATCTGGAATCATTTGCGGAACTGCCGGAGAAGAGTATTGTTTATCATGTGGACCGAGGCGATATTTTTGAGGTTCATAAGAAAATCGGCCACAAGTTTTGCATCAGTGGGGGGATTCCCAATTTTCTGTTGAGCTATGGAAAACCCCAGGAGGTGCGTGATTACTGTAAAAAGGTGATTGATGGGGTGGCAGGTGACGGGGGTTATATACTGGATGCCAGTGCGATTATGCAGAATGATACAAGCGTGGAAAATCTACGGGCGATGACGGATTTTGTGCGTGATTATGGAATCTATTAACGGAAGGAATAATGTATGAAGGAAGAAAAGCCGAAAGTTAAAAGGGAGCCGGGCGTGTGTATTCCCTGGCAGGAGAAGTTAAAGGAATTGCCGCGGGTACCGGATAACGAGGAGTTGGTAAAGAGAGTTTGGGAAGACGTTGATGGGCTGGGGTATATGTATATCTGGCACTGTCTGTTGTCGTTTTAGGATTTTCATCTCGGCGGGGGGATTATTCGAAGGTTAGTTCGAAGCTGAAGACGCCCTCGCTGAGGTTGGCGGTGACATTGCAGGGAGCTTTTTTGAGGACGGCTTGCATGGCTTTGTTTTCGCGGAGGACCTCGGCGGTGAATCCGGCGATGCCGTTTCGGCGGGCGATGGTCATGAGGTGTTTGAGCATGAATTTTCCGATGCCGCGATTTTGCCAGGCGTCCCGGACGACAAAAGCGACTTCGGCACGGTTGGTGTGTTCGTTGAGATAGTAACGTCCGACGGCGACGATTTCATCCCCGTAGGCTTCGGGAAGGGTGCCGACGACGGCGACATCGTGGCGGTGATCGATATAAACGAAATCCTGGATCTGTTTCTGGGGCAGGCGTTTGAGGTGGGAAGCGTAGCGGTAATAGATGGTCTGCCGGGAAAGGTGATAGAAGAGGTCTTTGACTTTTGTTTCGTCGGTGGGGCGGATGGTGCGGAAGTTCAGTTGTGTGCCGTCGGGGAGTAGATAAGATGCTTTGAGTTCTTCTGGGGGAAGAAGTTTGATTTTTCCTTCGATGTCAGCCATTTCGGAGCGGACGTATTTGGCTTCGATGGCTTGTTTGAGCAATTGTTCGCGGTAGTCGGGATGGGCGATGGAGATGAGGGCCATGACGCGTTCCTGGACGCTTTTACCGTGGAGGTAGGCGACGCCGTATTCAGTGACGACATAATGGACATCACCGCGAGTGGTGACAACACCGGCGCCGGGGCTGAGTTGGCAGACGATGCGAGAGATGGAGCCTTTTTTGGCGGTGGAAGGCATGGCGATGATGGCTTTTCCACCTTCGGAGCGGGCGGCACCGCGGTTGAAATCGACCTGGCCGCCGATGCCGGAGAAGAATTTGTTGCCGAGGGAGTCGGCGCAGATCTGTCCGGTGAGGTCAACTTCGAGAGCGACGTTTACGGCGACCATTTTGTTCTGCTGGGAGATAACGAAGGGATCGTTGACGTACTCGGTGGGGCGCAGGGAGAATTTATCGTTGTTGTCAATGTAGTCGTATAATTTTTTGGTACCGAGGCAAAAACTGGCGACGATTTTGTTGCGGTCGAGGGATTTACGGTTTCCGGTGATGACACCGGATTCGATGAGGTCGATGATGGCGTCGGTAAACATTTCGGTGTGGATGCCGAGGTCTTTTTTGGTTTTAAGGAATTCCAGGACGGCCTGAGGGATGCGTCCAATACCGAGTTCGATGGTGGAGCCGTCCTCGACCAGGGAAGCGATGTTTTCGCCGATGTGGCGGGTGACTTCGGTGGTTTCGATGGGGTGGATTTCCAGTAGTGGTTCATCAACGGGGACCAGGTAATCCATGTCGTGGACGTGCAGAAAACAATCGCCGAGAGTGCGGGGCATCTGGGCATTGACCTGAGCGATGACGAGACTGGCGTTTTCGGCGGCGCTTTTGACGATGTCAACGGAGATACCGAGCGAACACATGCCTCGTTCGTCAGGAAGACTGACCTGGATGAAGGCGGCATCAAGTGGTAATTGACCGGAATTGAACAGGCGGGGGATGTCCGAGAGGAAGATGGGAGTGTAATCGCCGAAGCCTTCCTGGATGATGTCTCGGACGTTCTGGGCGATAAAGAAGCTGTTGACGCGGAAGTTATCGTAAAGCTGTTTCTGGGCGTAGGGCGCTTTGCCAAAAGTGAGCAGGTGGATGATTTCGGTGTCAACGAGTTCGCCGGCGCGATCGGTAAGCGCCTGAACCAGTTGGAGCGGTTCGGCACAACCGGTGCCGATGAAGATACGGTGACCGGGTTTGATATGACTGACGGCTTGTTTTGCGGAGCAGATCATGGAACTGTAGGTTTGCTGCCAGTTTGGATCGTAATTTCTATTTTCGCTCATTCTAGGTACCTTTTCTTATAAGTTTTCCCCTCTTTGCGGAGGGTGCTTTTTGGCAATTTTTTGGTACTAAATTGGCCGAAGAGTAATACGTGCGTCGGCGGCGACGGCATCGACGCCGATGGGTCCGACGATGAAGGGATTGATGTCCATTTCGATAATTTGGGGGAAATCGCTTACTAACTGGCTAAGTCGTTGGATGCCTATGGCGATGCTATCGAGGTCAACGCCGATTTCTCCGCGAACTCCGGTGAGCAATTTGTAAGATTTTGTGGTTTTTAACATTTCGAGAGCTTCACCGGCGGTGATGGGAGCGAGGTAGAAGGTTACGTCTTTCATGACTTCGACGAAAATACCGCCCAGGCCGAACATCAGCATGGGTCCGAACTGAGGGTCACGGGTCATGCCGATGATGACTTCTCGGCCTCGGTCGCACATTTTTTCGACGTAAACACCGTCGATCTTGGCTTTGGGCATTTTCTGGTTGATTCGGAGCATCATTAAATCGTAACCATCGCGGAGAGCGAAGCGGTTGACGAGGTTGAGCTTGACACCGCCCATATCGGATTTGTGGAGGATGTCGGGTGAGACGATTTTTATGGCGACGGGGTAGCCGATGCGTTCGGCGATGTCGATGGCTTCTTCGGGGTTGGTGGCCATGGCTCCTGGGGGGACGTCGAAATTGTAGGCCCGGAGAATTTCTTTGGCTTTTACTTCGTTGACCTGAAATTGTTCGGCGCGGATGTGGCGGGCGATGATGCGTTCGGCGCGGCGTCGGTTGACGGGGAAACGGGTGACGATGCGGGCGGGTCTGTGTCGCCAGTTAGCGTAATCGGTCATGGCTTTAAGAGCGGCGACGGCCCGTTCGGGTGAGGGGTAATCGGGCAGGCTTGAAGCGACCAATTCTTCACGGCCGGGCATTACATCTTCGCCACCCATGAAGGAGACCAGTAGGGGTTTTTCGCCACGAAGATTTTTGGCGACGGATCGGGCGATTTTGGCGGGGTCGGTCATGGCCTGGGGAGTAAGGATGAGGACGATGGAATGGATGTTATCGTCGTCCTGGGCAGCGTTAAGGGCGTCCACGTAGCGTTCCGGGGGTGCGTCACCGAGAACGTCGATGGGATTACCGACACTGGCCGCGGCGGGCAATTTTGCTTCGAGTTCGGCGGCGATATGTTCGGAGAGGCAGACGACCTTTAAGCCGCTGTTTTCGATGGCGTCAGCGGCCATGATTCCCGGCCCGCCGGCATTGGTAATTACGGCGACGTTATCGCCTTTAGGAAGGGGCTGCATGGCCAGAGCCATGGAGTAATCGAAAAGAGCTTCGAAGGTTTCTGCACGAATGACCCCAGAACGGATGAAGGCAGCACCATAGGAAATGTCGGTGCCAGCGAGGCTGCCGGTGTGAGAACTGGCGGCTTTGGTGCCGGCGTCAGTGGTTCCAGCCTTGAGTATGACAATGGGTTTCTGTGAAGCAGCAGCTTCGGCGGCTTTGATGAAGGCGTTTCCGGAGCCGATGCTTTCGAGATAGCCGGCAATTACGCGGGTATCGGGGTCCTTAGACAAGGCGGTGAGAAAATCGGTTTCGCTGAGGTCGGCTTTGTTTCCCATGCTGACGAGCTTGGAAAGGCCCAGATGTCGGCCGACGGCCCAGTCGAGGATGGCGGTGCAGAGGGCGCCGGACTGCGAAAATACTGAAATATTTCCCGGCTTGGGCATCTGGGAGGCGAACGAGGCGTTCATTTTGTGTTGAGCGTTGATAAGCCCCAGGCAGTTTGGTCCGAGCAGGCGGACACCGCGAGAGGTGCAATACTGGGCGATTTCCTTTTCCAGTTGGGCACCTTCGGGGCCGACTTCCTTGAAACCGGCGGTGATGACGATTATCGCCTGGGCACCGGCCTTGATGGAGCTTTGTACGGCGGGTTTGACAAATTTCCTGGGTACGACGATGATCGACAGATCGATTTTGTGGTCGAGGGCTTGCAGGTCGTGGTAGCATTTTAAACCTAAAACGTCTTCAGCGGAAGGATTAACGGGGATGATTTTACCTTCAAAGCCGCCATTTTGGAGATTTGCGATAATTTCGTGACCAACTTTACCGGGAGAACGAGATGCACCGATAACCGCAATGGTATTCGGAGTCAATAAAGATTCAAGCATGATTCCTGCCTATTCCAGTTCAAAATTTAAAAAAATTACTGCCTAAACCATTAATCCAAATTGTTGTTTGTTTCAATTAAAATATCGACAAAATCAAACTTTTCATTCATAGTACAACGCATTCTTCAGTAAATTTTGAAGTTTTTTACTGATATTAAAATTCTAAAAATTTAAACTTGGGGAAATTTAGCAATGAGTGAATCCAGGCAGAAATTTCCGGTAGCAAAAGGTTTGTTTATTACGGGCACAGATACGGAAGTGGGCAAAACAGTGGTCACCGGGGCGATTGCCAAGGTTATGGGGGATCAGGGGCGTAAAATTGGTGTATTTAAGCCGATAGCAACGGGTTGCGAGCTACGACGTGAAGGATTGGTCAGTATGGATGCGGAATTTTTGGCCCACTGCAGCGATACAGAGAGCCCTCTGGAAGAAATCAATCCGGTTCGTTATCTGGAGCCAATGGCCCCATCGGTGGCGGCTAAGCGAACGAAAAGGGAGGTGGATTGGGAGGAGATTCATCAGGCATATAAGAATATCATCGAAAAAAACGATATTTTGCTGGTGGAGGGGATTGGGGGGGTGATGGTTCCGATCAGTGAGGATTATCTGGTGCTGGATATGATGGTAGATATGGGGCTGCCGGTGATAATTGTGGCTCGTAGTAAGCTGGGGACAATCAATCACACCCTGATGACGGTGGAAATCTGTCGCAGCAGGGGGGTGAAAGTTGCAGGTGTGGTAATTAACGGCTATCAGCCAGATAGTGCCGATCTAGCTGAACAGACAAATCCAGAGATTATCGCTGAGATGACAGGATTGAATATTTTAGCTATAACACCTTATGACAAAAAGGTTAATGTCGAAAGAGGCAGGTTGGGTGCAGATGTATTGGCGGCTGTGAGGCGAGTGAAGTGGGCGGACCTGATTTGAGAATTTTTTGTATTTTAAGAATATTTCCGTAAAAATTAACATAGTGGTCGAATTGAAACATAAGAGAGTAGAAAAAATGTAGGAAAATAGAGCTAATTCGGCGTTGAAATATCAGTCAGAACCAGGGAATATTTTATCTTGACGGGTGATAAAGTTTGATATAAACTGCCGTTATGTCGGAATTGGTGTTAGCGGCATCTGTCGGGCGCAGCATGCCGGACCAATTCCAGGATAGTAGCCCCCCAACAGAGGCGTCCCTACCTGAACGGGCAGGAATGGCTGCCCCAATACAAGATACAGTAAAAAAAACGTGCTATACCCCAACGGTTATCATGATTTCTGGCAGGGCCTATTATAAGGGAATAATAGGAAGAAATTACGGTATGAACTGCCGGATATTATGATGAAAGAACGGTTTAATCAGTCCAAGGAGACAGGCTATGTCGAGTAAATTACAGCGACGGATTAAGAAAGCTGCACAAAAACTCCCATCCAGGTACAAGAAGCAAGCCCAGTTGAGTCTGGAGCCACTGGAACAAAGGCTGCTGCTGGATGTGGCGGGCTATTGGGATGAATTAGGCTGGCGTAGTGCTTCGGGTGGTGGGATAAGCTGGGATAATGATGATAGATCAGGTGGTAATGGTTTCGAAGAGGGTGAAGCGCAGTTGGTTATCAGTAGTGACGGAGATCCGGTTGCGTTATGGATAGAAGGGACGTTTAATGAATATGTAGATACACCGATACCGTATCATTTTGAGATGAGCGGTTCGATATTGGCTCGTCAATATGCTGATGATATAGGTTGGTGGGATTTATCGCAGGGCAGCGGTGATGGTAATCCAAGCGGTGTGGTTGAAAGTACGGCGTCGTCTCAATTATCAGTGGCAGCAGGTCCGAATGGTCAGATTGTGGCGGCCTGGGTGACAGGCGTAGGCGCCGGCTCGGAAATATATATCAAGAGTTGGGATGGTCAAAGTTGGGAAGAGGTAGGTGGCTCGGCGACAGGTGGGGGGATTAGTGATGACGGCGTTATTAATGAGAAGCCGAGTGTAGCAGTGAGTGATCTGGGTGAAATATATGTTTCCTATACAGCAGTTCACCCGGTAACCAGTCAGCGGGAGATTGTGGTTAAGCGATTTGGTTATGCCTATGATTCGGATAGCAAGCTTGTCGGGCCGCCGCAGAATAGCGATCTGAGTTGGACGGAACTTAGCAATGAAGAAGTGGGATTGTTTGGCGAACGTTCAATAAGCGGCGTGAGTGCCGATGTTGCGAATTCGTTTGACTCAGCGATTATATTAGATAACGAGTCAAGACCCATAGTAGTCTGGTCGAATGAGTTTGGTCAGGGTAACATAGAAATATACCTGAAGCGGTGGGATGGCGATAGCTGGTTGGAAATGGGAGTGGCGTCGGCGTCTGATGCGAACGCGAACGGTCTTTCCGGAGTAAGTAGCGATGTGGGCATGTCATTGCAGCCGGACTTAGCGATAACCGATGACGGACAGGTGGTTGTAACGTGGGTAAACTGGGCGGACTGGCAGAATTATGATCAAGCGGGGATTTATGTCAAGAAGCTGGAATCGGGAGTATGGACAGAATATGAAGCAGGCATCAGTGCATCCGGTGCAGGAATTGCACCGAGTTTGGGAGGTTATTTTTCGCCGAGTATAGACCTGACCAGTGATGGCCGGCCGTTTGTGGTATGGGGTGGTTACGGAGAAGATGAGCGATTTGCGGTTGATCGTGATGATGATTCAACTACGCCGGGGATACCGGAAAGTGCCAGCAACGAATCGCCCCTTTGGGGAATATATGGAAGTGTTTTTGAGACAGGCAGTGGGTTTGACTTGCTAGCCAGTGCTTCTGATCCAAATAATGAGCGTGCGAATCCGTACGTGTTGATAGACGGGCAATTGCAACAATATCACTGCTGGATGCCGACGGCTTTGGTGGGGACATCTGATGAACTGGTGATGGCCTATAGTTGGCGGGACACGCTGACTGATGAATATCATATTTGTAATGAAGTGTTCGCACAGCAATGGGATAGTAATGCCAATGACTGGGTGACGTTCGGTCGAGGGAGCAATACCATCGGTAATGATGTGTTTGGCACTTCGGATAATTCGGCAGGATATTTTTCTGAAGATCATACTACCGAGGAAACGGTGGAAGCAGAAGTCCAGTTGGGATTGATAGACTATGATAATAATCCCGCTACCGACTATGACGTGATGGAGGCCAACGGGGAGCATGTTTATGTGTACAACAGGCAAACGGATACCTGGAGTATTATCGATCCGGTGGGGGGGTATGGGGAGGTGTTCGACCTGAAAGGCGATCCGGCAGTAGAGTACAATGTGGATGGTGCACCGTTATTGGCATATGTGGATACGGATCCATTTAGTGCCACCTATCGTTCGGTGTTTGTGTTGCAATGGAGTGGAGGCGACTGGATAATGCTGGGAGGCGATGCGGCGGGCGCAGTAGATGCTAATGCTCCCCTAGATAGTAGGCCTACCGGGATCTCAGTACAGGCCGGTCCCAACGGAACGGCACTGGTGGTTTATGTTTCCTACGACGGTTCGAGCAATAAGGTAATGTCACGAATCTGGGATGGGGCGACCTGGTCGGATGCGGGCGGAGGTTCGGTTGATAAGGGATCGATTCTGGAGGCGCTATACTATTCAAATTTTGATGGTTATGATTTTTCCGAGGCCAGTTTAACAACGGTTGAGTTTACGGACGGGTTGCGGGTTCCTGATTATGAGGATTATGTTACGGGAGAATGGTACTTTGATCCGCTGGAGACCAATCCTGGGTGGCTGGATGGTAATGAACCGTGGGAAGTAGAGTTAGTCGGCGAAATCCATGATGAGATTGGTCCGCTATATGTGGCGCCAAACGATCAGGTTTCACCGGCAGTGGAGGAAGAGACTGACTCGGGATTGTTGATGACCCTGGCGGTACCGGAAAACGATCCGGTGGGATACGATAGCGACAGTGTGATAATTGGCCAGTTTGATCATCAGTTTCGGATGATAAACGATGGTTATGTTGTAATTGAGATGATGTATGCTATTGACGCGTTCAATATGGATACCGATATCTTTTTGCTGTTTGACGGTAATGAAATTGATGTGGATATTACCGACGATATTCCGTTAACGCCCATAGACAGTGTAGGTGCGGGATTTATTAAGAGCTGGGATGATGGCGGCTTCACGACGGTTACTTTTGACAGCAAGGCGTTGGGATTGGAGAAGCTTACGGAAGGCGAACACCGGGTATCGCTGCGAGCGGTTGCACAGGTGAGTTGCCCTAATCTGGGTCCGGATGTCTGGACGGCAGGTGATGATGCGGCAGAAGCAGCTGCTGAAAGTAATCCCTATGACGACAAAGATACCGGGAGCAGGTTTTTTAAGTTTACCACCGGGGCAGCTGATAACCTGGATGGTTGGACTTATGTTGACGATGGTCCGGTTCCTAACGATGCCGACGGGGCGTGGGATGCTGATGCCGGCAGCGGCGGAGTCGGAGATGGAGGTTTGCAGTTGACTTTGAGTGATGCCAGTTCGACTTCCTGGACGACGACAATCTCGGGATCCTTTACGCGAGATTTTGAATTGTCCAGTGGTGGTGACGTTGAATTGTCATTGGGCTATTCGATGCTGGTAACGGGGGGCAATGCTCTGGCGGTAGGAGATACGTTAGATCTACAGGTTTTTTTGGATGGCCCGGACGGAATCATAAATTTAAGCGAATTTGGCGACTATCAGGCAACCGGTGGTGATGCGGATGTAGCATATACGACAATAACTGTTCCAGTAGATGCAATGGAAACATTACCGCAAGGTGATTATACTCTGATAGTCAGGGGGATTTTGACGGACAATGCCGGAGCGGGTGACAGTAGTCCGATGTTGCTACTGGATGATTTTGTGGTTACGACAACGGATGAGGTTTTAAGTTCTGATTTCGATCATAATCCGGATATGTCCGGTTGGTATTACGCGGACGTAAATGATCCTGGCGATACCCATGCAGATGGCGCCTGGAATCTTGATGCTAATCTTGGCCCGGGTGGTGGTGGTACGGGCGGTCTGGAAATGATTATTACCGGAGCAGGTGCGCAAGACCCAGATTTGGAGGGTGGTTTTAATTACGATTTCAACTTTGGTGGGCCGGTAACTATTACATTTGATTATAATTTGATTGCCGGAGCGGCTATGGATGTCGATTCGACGGTTACGCTGGTAGTGGCAATTGACGGCAAGGAAATAACCAGTCGGGAGGACTCGGCAGATTTGGACTGGATTTATGCGACGGCGGATGGTGCAGGTGATATCAGCGTGCCTGGTACATTTTCGATAGAACTGGCGGGTCTGGCCAATGCAATAGAAGCGTTGAATGAACTGGCGTCAGGCGGTCACACCATAACGATATCGGCGGTTATGTCTGACAGTGCGGCCGGTACCGGAACGCTGCAGATTGATAATTTCCAGTTATATGGAAGCCGGCAGGATGAAGTATTGACTTTTGCGTGGCAGGCGGGTTCGACTATAAATGATGACAATCCATCTATAAGTGCCGGTTCCGATTTGCCGCACCGGAGTCATTTTCGGGTGGACAATTTTGCTGTTTATCAAAGAGTGGTTCCGCAGAGTGAGTCACCGACCGTAATCGACACCAGTCCATTTGAGTTTGACGCTGATATGGAAGGCTGGGTTTATCAGGCGTTGAATGACGACCCTTCGGTTGATATTACCGGTGTCTGGGACGCCGATGCCGGAGACGAGGGGGCCGCTGACGGCGGGCTGAAGATGACATTAGGTGACGGCACTAATGCGGTTACGGACTTAATGGGTGCATTTAGCTACGAATTTACCCTGGACGCTGCCAGTGCCGGTTTTCTGGATTTAGAATTTTCTTACTCTATAGAGACCGGCAGCAGTATTAACAGCTGGGAGGGCGTTGGTTTCTATATGTATATCACAGAAGTTGGCAATCCCGGCTTTACTCCTATCGATGTGCATTTTGATTCGGTAATAGCATCCGGTGGAGCGTCGCGAACCAGCGGCTGGCAGACAATCAGTATGCCGGAACTGGGTATTTCAAATGCGTTGACTGGGCAGTTGGATCCGCTGCCGGAAGGTACTTACTCCCTGGTTGCCAGTGTATTACTAACCAACAGCGGAGATGCGGCTGTGCCGCCGGCGGATAATGCGGACAATCAGGCGGTGTTCATGCTGGATGATGTATCGTTGAAAAGCTACAACGGTATCGGTGACTGGGAGTTGGCCGAGGCCGGGGGTGATACCGGGCCGGATACAGGCTTTTTCCAATTAGCTTCCCGTAATATGGCAACGAATATTTCTTCTTTCGGGGCACCGGACCGGGCTGAGCTTTGGGGCGGAAACTTTGCGGTGGGTTCGGATCCGAACGAAAACGACGATATCCCTCAGGGTGTTTACGACTTTGACGGCTGCATTCACAGTACATTAGCAGCTACCGGAACCCAGTTATATGTTATTGATGATATTACTCAGGCTGAAACCGGGGATTTAGTTATTGGTTTCAGATATCGTCTGGACGCAGGTTCATTTGATATGAGTGTGCTGATTGACGGAGTAGCGTATGGTTTCGATGGCGTTGCAGGTACTATGTTAGAAGCAGATACGGGCGGCTGGTGGAACTACGATTCGAAATATGATTCGAATATTCCTTATTATGTATCGGTGGAGATTGTGGTTCCGGGTATTGAGCGGGGCGACCATACCGTATCAATAGCGTTGACCGACACGACGGATTTGTGGATTGATAACCTATATGTCTTAGGAACCCAAAAAACGAATTCCATCAAGCCTAAGGCGATATTGCTGCCAACTTCGGACCCGGGTAGTCAAAGGCATTTCGGGGTAGCGGCTACCAACCAGGCTCCGGAAGCTCGGGTATATGAGAACACCAACGATATATATCCGGATGGTATGATTCTGAGTATGGCCAAGATGGGGGACGGTATTCCGGACGGCTATCAGTCAGCGGCTGTTTTTGAACTTGTGAGCTCCAGCGATACCTGGCGGATGTATGGTGATTTAATAGAATCTAACATAGGTATCGATTTTACCGGTCTGGGCACGAGTACCTCCATGCCGATGGCAGATATATATTACCTGGAAGATCTGGTTGTTGGTTCCGATGGAACATTCTGGGTAGCCATGCAGCATGCAACAGTGGACTGGGTTGATATCAGCAATCCGGCAGACGGGATAAATGATGTGGCGATCATTCATCCCTGGGTGGTTGATGATCCGCCGGCTTACTGGCATGCTCCTACTGAACTGGATATCGATATATTCCGCTGGAATCCTTTTGCAGCTATTCCGAGTGGTAGTTCAGAATTGTGGGAGGATACCGGTTTTGTTCCCAGCGGTGAAGATGCAGCAGCGGTCAGATTTACGGATGTTGAAATTGTCAGTAGTGGCGGCCAGTTACCTACGGTAGCGTGGACTGATCGGGGTGATCATGGTGCGATACTTGACAGTCGGGCTCAGCGGTATGAAATCAATGATACCTGGGGAGTGCTGAATACCGAGAGCGTGCAGAATGATGATTTCTGGAGCGCATTATGGCTGCGGGATATGATTGTTCGTGAAGACGGCTTCCCTATTGTCAGTTACTATATGTGGCACAATGGTTCGGATGGCATCCGGGAATTTCGTCGGGCAGACAACATAGCGGCAATAACCGTGACCGAAGCTAGCGGTACTATCAACGATAATTTGCTGGAGTATGGTACGACTTCCGGTGCAGTAGTGGATCGTTCCTTTACGGTTACCAGCAATGGTCCGGGGGACCTGGTGATTTATGGTATCGATCTGGGCGGACAGGGTGATCAGACAAACAATCCGTTTACGTTGCGTAATCCGCCGACCTTCCCCCTGACGATTGAGTCCGACGGTGCTTTTACCAGTTGGTCGTTTACGGTTCGTTTTAATCCGAATATTGTGGATGAGGGCATCTATTCCTCTGTGGCATTGGTGCATACCGATACGACTACGCACCCGGATCATCCTTATGGTAAATTTTATGAACTATCGTTGCTTGCTGAGGTGGTTAATAATGCCGAGATCGATGTTGATCCGGAATGGCTGAGTTTTGAAGATACGGTTATTGGTGAAACTTCATCGATTCGGGAAGTGGTGATTTCCAACCTGGGTGAAGATGATCTGACAATTGATCAATGGTTTTTCGATGACAATAATTATGAGATTTTCGATGCTTTTGTTACCAGCAGCGCTCCCGGCGGCGGTATAGTAGTGACCGATCTGGGCACTAATACCAATGTTTACGGTGCGGCGGATGACGTGGTGCTGGCCCCGGGTAGTTTTCTGACCTTACAACTGGTTTTTGAACCGGACGACACCAACATTTTTAATGATACACTGTATATCCGGTCTGATGATTTTGATGAGCCGTTTACCGCGGTGTCACTGACCGGGGTTGGTATCAGTGGTGCCCAGATATCGGTATTGGAAAGTTCCGGGGTGGCTAATAATGACGATATTATTGACTTTGAAAGTGTGGTGATGGGTACGGATTCGTCGCCGATTTGGTTTACGATTGTCAATAACGGCTTCACCGATCTGACAATCACCGATATCTATGAGGAGACGGGTGATCCGGCGATTTTCATCGATCAGCAGATCAATCCCAACGATCCGGTGGTGTTGGCTCCGGGAGGAACGCTGCCGGTCAGTGTTATATTCTCTCCGCCGCCTCTGGCGCCTGGCGCACTTGTGGATGTCGAGGAACTCCTTACTCGGATATTTATAGAAAGTGATGACGCTACTCTGCCTTCCTATGAAGTGACGGTGCTCGGGCTGGCGGTACCGGAAGTACCGATTATCAATATTAGAGAAAACTCCGGAGTTTCCCCCAACGATAAGAAGCTCGAATTCGGCACAATTAACGTAGGCCAGGTTGTGGTCCAAACCTTTACCATCGAAAATATCGGTGGTGACGATCTGACCCTGAAGAGTTTCTTGATTACGCAATTTGATACTCCTTACCTGGTAGTGCCGGAAAACAATGCCGGTTCGGCTGACGATATTGTGCTGACGTTGGCGGGTACGGCAACCGACAGTCAGGTTGTGACGGTTACTTTTATGCCGACGGAAACCGGCTCCTTCCAACACACGCTAAACATTCGCAGTGACAACCGCGATCAGCCCAACGATATTACACAGATAATTCTGCAGGGAACGGCGGTCAATCCGCTTATCTCGGTTACTGACGATGAGAATTCAACTCCTGACAGCATAATCGATTTTGGCAACATAGCGGTGGATGCGACTTCTCAGCAGCAAACGGTTACTATTGAAAATCAAGGCAGTAGTGATCTGGTTATTACTGGTTGGTCAGTCGATAATAATGTTTTTGTGGCGTTGCCAACATTTAATAACAACGTAACTGTCACAGCAGGCAACACCTTCGAGTTGGTGGTAACCTTTACGCCTGACAATTTGGGAGACTTTACCGGTCAGATCCAGATTGACAGCAACGACATGACCAATCCTAACTGGATTGTGGATTTGAGCGGTGCCGGTGTTACGGTCGGTCAGGTTAGCCTGACCGACACTGAAACATCCACTCCTAACGGTCAGATTAATTTCAGTACCGCCCTGGGCAAGCCTTTGATAGCCGGTCAGGATAGTGCGATACAGCAGTTTACGATAACCAACCTGGGACAAAGTAATCTGGTTATTAAGGGCATTTTGATTACGCCGGAGCTGGATTTGGGCAATCTGCCCGATCCGCTTAGCAGTTCACGGTTGGTTACCTCACCGTTCGGCCTGGATATAAACGGCAGTAGCTATCTGGATCCGGAGAATGCCGGCGATGATCTGATTCTGGGGCCGGGAGGCAGCCTGACCGACAGTCAGTCAGTGTTGGTTACTTTCGCGCCGTTTAATCCTTTTAACGGTACGGTCTGGGCAACTATCGTGACCGAAGGCAGCAGCGGTAATGATGTGGTCAACTATGTCGAACTGACCGGGGAGAGCATTTTCGCGATGCAGGTTGGTGATGTAGGCGGTATTCGCAATCCGAAACAGGTCTTCTATGATGATAACGGCAGCCTGGTCCAGATTACCGTCAGTGGCGGTGGTTATGCCAACGTTGTGCTGGATAACGGCTATTACAGCGGGGCTGATATCGAGAAGATCGAACTGGTCAATACCACGGCACGTACGACGGTTCGGATAATTTCGGCACAACAAACCACCATTGGACAAATTTCTGGAAATATTGTCCGGAATATCTCACTTACTAATGTTATGTTGGATGGAGATGGCGTTGTCGGTGATTCGTTGGAAATCGGCAATCTTACCGGTATGGTCAGTCTTACCGGATTGATCAACGGTGCTGATATTGATATCGACGCCACCGGTGGACGGGGTATCAAGCTGATGCTGGGCGATGTGGGTGATGGGTCTGACGTTGATGTTGCCGGGGATATAGCATTGCTGAAAACCACTCTTTTCGGTAACGGTACCATTCATTCCCAGGGCATGAATAAGTTGATTGCCGGACCGGGCGATTTTGATGCAACGGTTGAAGTGGATGAAGATTTGAACGTGGCGATTTTGTCCACTTGGCATGCTAACGGTAATTTCTTCATAGGCAACGACCTGAACAAGCTAACTGCTAATTCGGCCACCTTTACCGGGCAGATTAATGCCGACAATATTGGCGTTGCCAGTTTCAATCAATTGCTGGGCAGCCAAATCGGGGTTCGGGAAAACTTACGTTCGCTGACAGTGCGAACCAGAATGACAGACAGCCGGGTAATGGGCGGTTATGATCTGCTAACTGAACAGCTCTTTGCCGGTAGTCAGGTGAAAAAGGTAAGTGTGCGGGGTAAATTTAACAACAGTTACGTTACCGCCGGCATAGCGCCATTCAGCGATGATCTGTTCTTTGGCCCGTCAAATCAAACTAAGACGGGCAGTGTCGGAGCAGTCAGTTTTGGTGATGTTGACTGGGACAATGACGATACGAACTTTGGCGTTTTCGCTCACACGGATATCGACAGAGTTGTGGCCGGTAGCGTGCTGTACAATCCTGGTGAAAATCGGCAGGACTTTTGGGTTAATATAATCTGATTCAGTTTTAATCGAAGTCAGCTTCAAGGGTAGGGCTTTACCGTCTCGCCCTTTTTTGTCCGCGCTAATCACTTAGAGTGTCCAACAGTTGCTTATCTGACAAGGGGTTGTTTTTGTTCGTTAATGCTGGTAAAACAGCCCCATGAGGATAATTGCAGGTTCCAGAGCACGAATGACACTACTGCCCCCGCGCGATCTGACTACCCGCCCCATAACCGACCGGGTCAAGGAATCGGTTTTCGCGATATTGACTCCGAGGCTGCCTGGTGCTGTTGTGGCGGATTTGTTTTGCGGAACGGGTTCGCTGGGGCTGGAAGCTTTGAGCCGAGGCGCACGATGGGCGATTATGGTGGATACCGACAAGGAAGCCCTGAAGCGGCTGCGGAAAAACGTTGAGAAACTGCGTTTCGACAGCCAGGTGTCGGTGGTTCCGGTTAACGCCTTCAGAAAAGGTGTTCCGAATCTACCCCGGTTTGTGTCAGAAGTGAGCAAGCCGGGTTTTTCCCCATCTAAAACGGATTTTTTCCAACGGGAGTTGAATTCAACCGAGTTGCCCCCTGCTGAATCCGAGCTAAAATGCAACCTGGTTTTTGTCGATCCGCCTTATAAATTGTCCCGGGATACTGCTGAGCAATCACCCCTGGGTAAGTTGCTGGAGATTGTCAGCGGACAGGTTGCTAATCGGGGTTTGGTTGTGGTCCGGCACGAAAGGCGATCCGTGTTACTGAAATCCTACGCTGATTTATATGAAACGGACCGGCGTGAATACGGAAGCATGGCAGTTACTTTTCTGGAGAAAGCTGTTGAGTAACCGAAAAACCAAAAAACTTTCTGCCCGCCAGGTAATGCTTGATGTGGTTGGTTGTTTGCGGGAAAACGGTTACGAAGCACTGGCGGCCGGTGGCTGCGTGCGTGATATGCTGCTGGGCAAAAAGCCTAACGATTATGATGTTGCTACGAACGCCACCCCCCAAACCGTTACGAAACTGTTTAAGCGAACGCTGACAATTGGGGCACAATTTGGAGTAGTAGTGGTTTTGCTGGGAGGTCGTCAGGTTGAAGTAGCGACTTTTCGCAGTGATCAGACTTACCAGGACGGTCGTCGCCCGGAAAAGGTGGTCTTTACCGATGCCCGCCATGACGCCCAGAGACGGGATTTCACCATTAACGGCATGTTTTACGATCCGTTAGCGGACCGGATAATTGATTACGTTGGAGGTAAAGATGATTTGCATAAGGGTGTCGTCAGGGCCATCGGCAGTGCCGACCGTCGTTTTGAGGAAGATCATCTGCGGATGCTGCGCGCAATTCGTTTTGCCGGTCGGTTAGATTTCCAGATAGAGCAAAAAACTTTCCAGGCCATCCGGAAGAACGCTTCTAAGCTGAAGCACATCAGTATCGAACGAATTGCCATTGAGCTGGAATACATTCTGGCGGATCCCCAGCGCAAGCGGGGCTTGAATCTGGCTTATGAATGTGGGCTGCTGGAAAATATTTTCCCCTCGCTGGGCGGGGATGATTTGCGTTTTGGGATCAAAATTGCCTCAGCGCTGCCGAAGAAATGCAGCTTTGCGTTGGCTTTGGCGGCGTTGCTGATTAACTGTGACGGGAAAAATTCCAGACGAATCTGTCGCGATTTAAAAACTTCCAATGAATTGCGCAGCCAGGTGTCTTGGCTGATAAGCAACCGTCAGGTGCTGCTCGATGCGGTGCCATTGTCAAAAGGTCGGCTGAAACAATGGCTGGCTAAGCCGTTGTTCGAACCGCTATTGCAACTGGCCAGAATTCATGCCCGGGTAACATCGACCGGCAAAGACCAACTTCGCACGTTGCGGAAACAAATAGCCGATTTGGGTGATGAGCCTTTGACTCCACCGCGATTACTGGACGGCCATGATCTGATCAAGCTCGGTGCTGTGCCCGGCCCCCTGGTAGGGCAGTTAGCTGAAGAATTGTATCTTGCCCAGTTAGAAAACCATATCCAGAACCGTTCCCAGGCCGTAACCTGGGTCAAAAAATGGCTGAGTCGCCATCATAATCAGGATTGACAACCCAGTAGGTAGGAATGATAAATTGGCTGGTTTTCCCGCGATGCTGCGGTAGTTTTTCCTGCTCAAAGGCATCAGTTCATGTTGATTTAATTCGCTCAAAAGCCTCATCGTATCGTTTTGCCAAATTCGTCCATGACAGTTGGGCCACTTTTTCTTGTAAAATCGTCGGCAGATTCGGCAACTCTCGGCAAAAACTGATTAGCTGGTCCCTAAGTTCATCGTTGCTGTTATAGAGGAATTTTCCATGGACCTCGGGCGGAAATAATTCCGGATAACTGAGCCGGGCGGGAACCAGGGGGCGGCAGCCTGAAGCGATTCCCTCCAGAACCGACAGTCCAAAAAATTCGTGGATGCTGGTTGATACAATGATATCGCTGCTTCTGAGCAATCCAAGGTAGCTTTGGCGATCTGTTGCATAACCGAAATGCGTTAGCTGGTTTGAAAGGATTTTTTTTGCGGCCTCAAAAATTGGCGGATTCTGCCGGAAACTCTGGCCGGCGACAATCAATCGAAAATAAACACCGCTACGCTGTAAATCGAAAAGCGTTTCAAAAAAATCATCGGGATTTTTGTCGTATTCCCAGCGGTGATTCCAGAGAACGGTAGGGGGGTGGCGTTGGGGCGAAAGGGGGGCCGATGCGAACAGGTCCGGCTCAAGCCCGAGCGGCATAACCTGGCAATTTTGGCGAATTGTTTCTGTTATTTTATCCGGAACGAAATCCGGCATCTTTTTCAAAAGTTCTTCAGTTGCCTGCAGAAAACTTTCGCAGTGATAACGCGAATTGAACCAGACGGCATCAGCTGTCAGACAACTGGTGATGTTGGTGAATCCATATTGATAGTCCCGCAGAGATTCATCTTCCAAAGGATAAGTAAGCTGGTTTTCGTGAAAATAGCAAACCAGAGGCATGTTTTTGAGCGGTTCGGGTAGCAACGCTTTGAGGTCTGCCACGCTGGTCATGTCAGAGGTGAAAATCAGATCAATATCATTCGTTCGTAAATGGTTCTCCGCCAGCAATTGCGAAACATTCCGGGCAAAATATATTGCCGAGCCGCGCATTCGCCATTTCCATTTTCGCGGCGGCAAGCCCAGGCGAATGTATTTGTGGCTGCTGTGTGCGATTAATCCGTCCAGAAAATGGCCGTGGCTGCCCCCGTCGTATGCTTCAAAGACCAGAATTTTCAAAATCACTCACCTTGTAGATCACTTTGCGAGGTTCCATTCTGGTTTCGACCGCCAAATATTTCGGCTTCGACAATTCTGCACAGTCTGTGATACAAAATAACCTGATGTTCCTGAATTGCCGCGGTGCCGTCTCCCAAAGCGTGCCAGGCCAGATCAGCTAACTTGGCCAGTTTGCCGCCATCGGGTCCGGTAAAGCTGATGGTGGTCAGATCGTAAGCGTTGGCCAGCGTCATGGCGGCGATAACATTTTCGGCGTTGCCGCTGGTGCTGATTCCCATGAAAACTCCTTTTTTAATACTGCCGGCAAAGCTGTTCAGTTCCTGGGCGAAGGTGAATTTTGGTTCCCGGTCATTTTCGTAAGCGCTGCGGATGCTGTGTGATTCACCCAGCACAATAACCGGCAAACCGGCTTCCAGTTGGCCGGACATTTCCTTGCCAAGTTCACTTTGCTGCAGGTTATCCTTCACCTGGTCGTCCTGAATCGGCCGGGAAATTTCAAAACTCTTAGCCAATTCACCCTTGATGTGCATGGCGTCGGCAAAGCTGCCTCCGTTGCCACACAGATACAAGATGCCGCCACCACGGAAATTTTCAACAATTGCTTGGATTACCTCAAGTAAGACAATGTCATTCTTGTGTTCCTCAAGATATGTCAACTTGGCCTTTTTCATGGTTTTATTCCTGGCAACTAATTAACTCTAACAAGATAAGTTTTTGGCCAATACCATGGCCCGTAATTATGATTTTTTAACGCACTACATCAGTCAACTTTCCCTGCCGGGCTCTCCGCTGCGCTCCGTGTCGCAGTTTTATGTTTCACCACACGTAGAGCCGCGTATGAGACACGTAGAGCTGCGCCATCAAAAACGCACCATCAAGAGCTTTTGGGTAAATCAGGTAACGGCACCGCTACGATTTCAGCATCAGGTTGAATGGCCTTGGCGGAGGGAAGCATAGTATTGGCCTGATTAAAATCAAGGTATCGACCGCCGCGAACGACATAAAGCAGACTACCGTTTTTTCTACGCGTCTGCCAAATCGCAGGCCAGCCCGATGCCTGTAGTTTTTTTACTAAATTGCGGGCTCGGTTCAAATCGGCAAAGGCCCCGAACTGAAAACTCCATATCCGGGCACCAAACCTGTCGCGGGCGTATTTAGTGAACGTGGAATCCGGGAATTTATCAATACATTTGGACAGGTACAAATCCGCATCCTGCCACTGCCCCATCTTCTGCAACGAGACGCCCAGCCGATACAAAGCGGCATCTTTAGGAGGTTCATTAGATAAATCGCTGATAGCGGCGAGATAAAATTCCACCGCCTTTTCCGGTTGAAGGGGATGGTTTTCAAAATAAATGTGTCCCAATCCCACCTGGGCCAGAGGCCGGATTACCCGGTCTTTTTTGTCTTTGAGGGCATTTTGAAAATCCTGTTCAGCCAGTTGCTCATTAGCCGGAATTGTCTGGCGGTGACAAAGGCCGCGCAAATAATAAGCCTCTCCTGAACTTGTTCCGGATGGATGTTTGACCAGGAATTCATTCAAGTTCCGAATAGCCGAAGAAAACTTTTCGTCTTGAACCTGTTGGCGGGCCAGGTCCAGACTGGCCTGATCCTGGGGGTTGACAGGTGAATTACAGCCCGATAAGGTGGTGACCGCCATGATAATAAAACAGATAATTGCAATGGTGAGATTTACGGTTAATCTGTTACGACATAAATATAATAACATAATCGTATAGAAATTTGTATGTCTCTGTTTCCGGAAACCGCAGCGACCAACGGGAGCGTCGAAACTCCCAGTGGATTGCGGCGAGTCCGGTCCAGCATAAGCTGGTAATTTATAATGTATATATAACATAATTATGTATTCTTTATATGTATAGCTATATTGTTAGTATACCTGTATTGTATAACAATGTGTCCCTCTACGATTTTCGCTCCCGAGGATTTTTTTGCGTCCGTGACTTACCCGTGGTTTTGTTCCGCCGATGTTGGCCGGCGGTATTGCTTTTTTTTACGGTTTTTTTAGGCGGGCGACTTCTCGTGTTTTTCACCGTCGAGCGACTTTTTACTGTTCTACCAGTCGGCCGACTACCTGAACCGGATCGGGTGGGGGGGGTGGCTTTTTTTATGACGTGCGGCTTTGGTTTAGTTGGTTTTGTCTTGCCGGCTTCGGCACGTTTTTGGGCAACCTGCACCGATCTGCGTAAGGAGGCAATTTCCCCAGGAGTCAGTGGGCGGAAATGACCAACTCCCAGGCCCCTCAAAGTTAAGCCGCCGATTCGCACGCGGGTTAATTGCCGAACTGAATGGCCCAGCCGCGCCAGCATCCGTCGAACCTGGCGATTGCGCCCTTCCCGCAAAGAGATTTCCACCAGGGATTGTTTAGGTCCGCGACTAAGCATTTTGATATGGTCGGCGGATACCCGGCCCATGTTGAAATACATACCCTCTTTGAGAGATTTAATTTCATCGCCGTGCAGTGAACCGGTTATTTCAGCAATATAGGTTTTTAAGATGCCAAAACTCGGATGTGTTAACTGGTTGGCTAATTCGCCGTCATTAGTCAAAATCAAAAGGCCTTTGGAATCCGCGTCCAATCGACCGACCGGATAAACTCGCTGCCGAACACCTTCGAGCAAATCAATGGCTCGCCGACGCCCCTCTGGATCGTAATTGGTACAGACTACGTTTTTGGGCTTGTTGAGCAGATAATAAACCTTGCTCTCAATGCGGAGCTTGCGGCCGGAAACCACTATCCGGTCAATCTGAGGATCAACCAGCACCGGTAGTTGGATTACCGTTTTGTCATTGACCTTAACCTGGCCGTCGCGAATCATCTGTTCGCAGGTTCGCCTCGACGCGATACCCGCCTCAGCCATAACTTTTTGCAAACGCTCCATCATTATTCCTTCACCGGTCCCAAACAGGTCAGCAAACTTTCGCCGCCGGTGTTCGCGATAATATAATTGCCGCTACCCGCCGGCAGCAGCAGGGTGTCGCCGGCTCTATAAGTAACCGGCTCACAAGACGATTGCTCGTTTTTTAATTGTCCGTTGCCGCTGAGCATAATCATTACTATCGGCATCGGTGATTCGATTTCTTGTTTTCCTACCCTGATTTCTGCATAAGCCACGCTGAAAAATGGACAATCGGTCAATATCCGGGATTTACCCATGGCGTTACCAACCGTCTGAAGATCATTTGAGCTTGGTTTAATCTTAGGGCTCGCAGCGGTAGGGGGGTAAGCAGTGTGTTTTGCATTATCGTTAGTTTTATCTGTAGCGTCAGAATCAGTATAATGAATGCTTTCTAGGGCTTGTTCCACGTGTAACATTCGACTTTGGCCTTGTGCGTCGCGGCGGTTCCAGTCGAACACCCTGAATGTCGTATCGGATGGCGTCTGAATTTCCGCGACCAGCACACCGGCTCCCAGGGCGTGAATCTGACCAGCAGGCAAAAAATGAAAATCTCCTTTTTTTGCTTCGTACACCTGCAGTAACTGTTCCACCGAACCGTCTGTAATGGCCCGGGCCATCAGATCCCGGCTAACATCCGGCTTGAGACCGCGATAAATCACTGAGCCCGGTTCAGCTTCCAAAACGTACCAACATTCGGTTTTCAAATGGGCGCCCGCAAAGCGTTGGCAGGCCTGGGCATCTGGATGAACCTGAACACTCAAGACGTCACGGGCATCGAGAAACTTAATCAGCAGCCCAAATGGGAATTTACATTGCTCCGACAAAAAGCCCAACTCCGCACCGAATTTATCCAGCACATCTCTAAGTGTTGTCCCCGCTGCAAAACCCTGCTCAATTTCCGAACAGGCTCCCGGCAGATCAGCCAGTTCCCAACTCTCGCCGATTTTGCTCTCCGCGGGCAGATTTTTCCCGAACAATCGCCCCAGCCGATCTCCGCCCCAGATGCGCTCCTTAAAAATCGGCTTGAATTTCATCGGACCGGCTTGCAATCCATTCTCCTTATAAATATTTGTTTTATCGCCGCGGCCTTCAAACGCAGTTTTTTTGCTTTAAAACAATAAGCCAACCAGCTTAATTTTCGCCATTTCCCTCAAACAAGCATTCTAAACCGGATAAGTATCATTGTCCAGACACTAAAATATCCTGACAGTTGACTCAAAATTAGCAGGGCGGTAAAATACCTGTCGATAGTTCATCAATTGCAAAAACGCAATACATATTACTGCTCATCAGGCAGGGAGGTTTGATCATGAGTGCCGGAATGACCTTTGTTATGATGATTGCCATGCTTTTTCCGAAACCGCAGGAAGTGCAACTGCTTGAAGGGGCACATAAAATCCTGCCTGATCGTTTTATCCTGTTAAAATTAGATCATCCAGGCCAAATACTGCCGGCCGGGCAGCTGTTGCAGGCGGCATTGGAGAAAATCGGCCCTCGTTTGGAATTGACGGCTTCGGCCGGGGAAGATGCGGGTCGGATCGGTGCGGTTTTGTGGCTTGATCCTCAGCAGGTGCCAAAAGCCCAGGGATATCGACTGACCATCACACCCCAACAGATACAGCTTGTCGGCCATGACCGGTCAGGCTTGTTTTACGGCGTGCAGACGCTCAGACAACTGGCACGGATGGCGGCTGGCAGCGGACAGTTACCTTGCGTCAAGATCAACGACTGGCCCGATTTTACTCATCGCGGCAGGGCCACCGCATCTAAATTTTTTGTGACTGAAGAGTTCACCACT